>CAYXEG010000039.1:0-21209 GCA_964463875.1 uncultured Dehalococcoidales bacterium | reverse complement strand
TTACCGACCACGGCGTCATGTACGGCGTCATTCAGTTCTACAACGAAGCCGTTAAACAGGGCATCAAACCGATTATCGGCTGCGAAACTTACGTCGCTCCCGGCAGCCGGTTGAGCAAGACTTCCGCTGATAAATCGAGTTATCATCTCGTTCTCCTGGCAAAGAACCATACCGGGTATCTTAACCTGATAAAGCTTATTTCGAAAGCCCATCTTGAAGGCTTTTACTATAAGCCGAGAATCGATAAAGAACTCCTCGCCGAAAACAATGAAGGGCTTATCGGCCTTTCCGCCTGCATGAGCGGTGAAGTGCCGTCCCTGATATTACAGAACCGGCTCGATGATGCCAGAGAAGCAGCCAGGTGGTACCGCGACCACCTTGAAAACTTCTATTTCGAAATCCAGAGACACCCGATAGCTCAACTGGAGCGAATCAACCAGCAATTGATAACTATGGGTCAAGAACTGGATATTCCCCTGGTGGCAACGTGCGATACTCACTACCTGAACAAAGAAGACGCCTCGGCACACGAACTCCTGTTATGTATCGGAACCAATACCACCATCAACGATGAAAAGCGAATGAAAATCGAAGGTGATTTCCTCTATCTGAAGAGTCCGGAGGAAATGGAGACCCTTTATAAAGATATACCCGAAGCCATTACCAATACGGAAAAAATCGCCGGGATGTGCAACCTGACGTTCGATTTCAGCCGGCTTCAGTTGCCTCAGATAGAAATTCCCGAAGGAAAGACCGCCGATGAATATCTCTCCGACCTGTGTTACACCGGCCTTGAAACCTGTTACCCGAACCCGACTCAGGAAATCAGAGACAGGTTGCAGCACGAACTCGAAGTTATCAAGTTCACGAAATTCGCCAACTATATCCTGGTAGTCTGGGATATCGTCAGGTTTGTTAGGGAAGCAAAGATTCATTTTGGAGTCAGGGGAAGCGCTGCCGGCAGTATTGTACTGAGGTGTCTTGGTATTACCGAAATAGATCCGGTAGGTTACGAGCTGGTCTTCGAACGGTTCCTCAATGAGGAACGCGTAGAGATGCCGGATGTCGACCTCGATTTCCAGGACGACCGGCGTGAGGAGGTAATTGCCTACGTAACCCGCAAGTACGGGGCTGACCATGTCGCTCAGATTATCACCTTCGGTACCCTGGGCGCAAAAGCCGCTCTCAGGGATGTCGGCAGAGCCCTCGGCATGCCGTATGCAGAAGTCGATCGGGTTGCCAAACTGGTACCAGGCACACCGCACATGACGCTCGATAAAGCCATGGAGGAAAGCGCTGAACTGAAGAGCGTCTATCATCAGGACAACATCGTCCGCAACCTGGTGGATACGGCGAAACGCCTCGAAGGTATATCCCGGCATTCCAGCACCCATGCCGCCGGCGTCGTGATTGCCCGCGACCCGCTTATCGGAACGGTTCCCCTTCAGAAACCGGTCCGTGGTGAAGACGACTCCACGATGATGACCCAGTTCAACATGGAGGAAATCGCCCAGATTGGCCTGCTGAAGATGGACTTTCTGGGACTGGCAAACCTCAATATCCTGGGGAAAGCTATCGATGAAATACAACATAACCGGGGTATCGACCTCGACCTCCATAAACTGCCCCTCGACGATAAAAAAACCTACGACCTGCTTGCCGCCGGCGATACCACCGGGGTGTTCCAGCTCGAAGGTTCGGGCATGCGCCGGTATATCAGAGAACTGAAGCCGACGAACTTCGGCGATATCGCTGCCATGGTTGCCCTCTACCGTCCCGGCCCGATGGATAATATCCCTACCTACATCGCCGCCAAGAACGGCAAAAAACCGATAACCTATCCTCACCCGGTGCTTGAAAACATTCTGAAAGAGACGTACGGCGTAATAGTCTACCAGGAACATGTGCTGTTCATCGTACGCCAGATAGCCGATTATTCACTCGGACGAGCCGATGTTTTCCGAAAAGCGATGGGTAAAAAAATCGTCGAAAAGATGCGCCAGGAAAAGAAAATATTCATGGAAGGCGCTATAAAAAAAGGTTTCACCGAAGAGGAAGCCCAGGATATATTCGCCCTCATCGAACCGTTCTCAGGTTACGGTTTTAACAAAGCACATGCTTTCAGCTACGCACTCATTGCCTACCAGACAGCCTATTTGAAAGCTAACTATCCGGTGGAATACATGTGTGCTTTCCTCACCGCCATTGCCGGACAGACAGACAAAACAGTCAATGCCGTTACCGAGTGCCGGAGGCTGAATATCCCTTTACTGCCTCCCGATATTCAGAAAAGCCGGGATAAGTTTACCATCGAAAAAATTGAAGATGTTAACTATTCGATTCGATTCGGGCTGACCAGTATTAAGAACGTCGGACTCGGAGCCATCGAATCGATTGTGTCTGAACGGGACACCGGAGGTAAATTTAAAACCATTGAAGACTTCGTTCACCGTTGCGACCTTCACAGCATCAACCGCCGGACAATGGAGAGTCTGATAAAGGCAGGAGCATTCGATTCGCTGGGCGACCGGGGAACGCTGCTTCATAATATCAACGACATCCTCGCGCTTGCCCAGCGTGAGCAGAAAATGAAGCAAACCGGCCAGACGACCATGTTCGATATGTTCGGCCAGTCCGCCTCGATGCCCCTGCCCGGTCTCGACATGGAATTTTCCGCAGTCAGCGACCGGGAAATGGCCTCCTGGGAAAAAGAACTGCTCGGTATTCCTTTCTCGAGGAAACTGACCGACCCGAAAGAGTACGACCCGGAGGCAACCTACTGCGCCGAGATTGATAGCGAAATGGACGGCCAAGACATCACCGTTATCGGCGAAGTTGCCAGTGTTACCTACCTCACCACCCGCAAGGACTCGAAGCAGTTCGTCAAGGCGATGATTGAAGACAACTCCGGCTCGGTTGAAATAGCCGTCTGGCCGCGCGATTACGAAAACACGAGAAACCTCTGGAACGAAGGCAACCTGCTCCAGCTTGTACTCAAGGTTAAGGTCAAAGACGAGGAAATTTCACTCAGTGTCAACAGCGCCGATTTCCTCCAGTTGAAACCGATAAAGAAGGAAAAACCGGTCGCCAACGGCAATGGTAACGAACCTCCGGCTGTCGAGGAAGTACCGGAAGAGGAAATCGTGCCCCCCGCCTGTCGTCTGACAATCGATTTGAAGCAAACGGAAGATCCGGCGGAGGACGTCGCCAAGCTTCAGAAAATCAACGACCTCCTCAAGGAATACAACGGAGATGACGAGGTTATCCTCCGCATAGAGAACGGCACCCATATCGATATCCTTGCCTTCAATCCCACCGGCTGCTGTGACGAACTCAGAAATAAACTGATAGAAATCATCGATAGAGACAATGTCCGGATTGAAAATAAAGTATAACCGGCCGAAAAATCGTGAACATATCGTCCTTCTCTGCCTTACACCCCTCCTCGGACAGCTCTTTACAGCCACGCTTCCCCAATCCGATTCTCTAACCCGATATTCTCTGTTATGATAGTACTGTAAATCTCTCTCAGGAAAGGACCGGGGCTTTTTCAGGAAAGCCCTTTCTTATTGCTTATGCCCGCAAAATGGAAGACGTCGCGCCTCTTCGCGGTGATTGCCCTGGTGGTGGTCACAGCGGTCTGGGGTTCGACCTTCATCGTCGTAAAAGACGCTGTCGCCCGGTTTCCGGTAATGGATTTCCTCTGGCTACGCTTTGCCCTGGCAGCGTTGCTGATGTTTATCCTCCGCCCGGTCTGCCTTCGCGGCTTTTCCCGCCGGGGCGTGCTCCGGGGAATGATTCTCGGTATTTTCCTCGGTTCCGGTTATATCGCCCAGACATTCGGCCTGCTGTGGGCGTCGGCTACCGTCTCCGGCTTCATCACCGGCATGTTCGTCGTCTTCACCCCCTTCGTCTCCTGGGCTGTCCTGCGGGAGAAACCGAACCGGTACACCTGGGTAGCGGTGATACTGGCAACCGTCGGACTGGGCTTTCTCGGGCTGCGCGGCTGGTCGCTCGGCGCCGGTGAACTCCTGACCCTGCTTTGCGCACTGGCGTTCGCTATCCATATCGCCGGACTCGGCAAATGGTCGTCGCTGCATGACTCTTACGGACTTACCTTCATTCAGATTACCACCGTTGCCATTATTTCATTGCTCTCGGCAGTACCGCAGGGACTTTCTTTTCCGCCTGATAACGGCGTCTGGTTCGCCATTGGTATCACCGCTGTTTTCGCGACGGTGTTTGCCTTTTTTGTTCAGACCTGGGCACAGACGCTGCTCCCGCCGTACTATACGGCTATCGTGCTGACAATGGAGCCGGTTTTCGCCGGAATTTTCGGTATCGCCGTCGGCGGTGAGCCGTTTACCCCCCGGATTCTGGCCGGCGGTTTATTCGTCCTCGGCGCAATGCTGCTGGTGCAACTGACCCGGAAACGAAAGAAAAACGGAAAAAATCAGGCTATTATCGAATTGTAATCGTTTTTAACCTCCGGGTGGTATCATAGAGTAACAAATGAACGCCGGAAAGGTGGGGAATATGGAGAAAAATACAAATCTGGTGGCAATCTGCGGGTTATACTGCGGAGCCTGTGCCATTTACCAGGCCACTCAGAACAAAGATGAGCAGAAACTGAAAGATTTCGCCGAGGGATTAAGCGCCAGAACCGGCAAGACATTTACCATCGAGGATGTCGTGTGCGATGGCTGTCTTGCCAACGGCCGCCTTGACCTCTGGTGCCGTACCTGCCGGATGCGGGACTGCGAAATACTTCAGTCAGGCAAACTACGGTGTTCAGACTGCGATGATTTCCCCTGCGCCATTCTCACCGCTTTCCGGGATGACGGCATGAAGCATCACGGCGAGATTTCCGACAATCTCGAACAACTGAAAAATATGGGCATCGAAGCCTGGGCTGAATTCGAGGAGAAGCGGTGGACCTGCCCGGCCTGCGGCAAGATGATTGCCTGGTACGATACCGCCTGCCGGAATTGCGGCGCGCCGAGGTCGAAAGAACTCTTCCGCCTGTAACCTGAGGCATGGTTCGAAATTTCCAGAGCTACCCGCGAGCAGTATATAATAAAGCCGGGTAAGGAAATAACTGACAACCAGACTATGTTTATCGATATCATCACCAACTGGATACTGGTCGTTCCGGCCTGCGCCTGGGCACTCGCTCAGACAATGAAAGTAATCATCGTACTGGTGACGAAAAGGCAGCTCGATTTACGCTATTTCGTTATCAGCGGCGGCATGCCTAGCGCCCATTCCGCAACCGTCAGCAGCCTTGCCACGACAATTGCCATGGTCGAGGGTCTCGATTCGGCAGCCTTCGGCATCTCGGTCATCCTGGCCATGATAGTCATGTATGACGCCGCCGGCTTGCGCCAGTCTGTCGGTAAACAGGCTGCCGTCCTCAACCGGGTCATGCGGGAACTGCGGCTCCACCGTCCCCTGGCGGAATTCGGGCGCGATTTGAAGGAATTTATCGGCCACACCAAGCTCGAAGTTATCGTCGGCGGGTTGCTCGGTATCGTCTTCGCCTGGACGTGGCTGACGCTGGCGGGAATCGCCTGACAGCCTGCTGTACCGGTTACCTCGTCTGTTTTAAAATTTTTCGGGTCCACGGGCACACGGCAATACAGACACCGCAGATAGAAACCGCCTCTCCGAAAGTTGCTGAAGTTAAAACACGAGCGGTGTCCATGCACTTCTGAACATCTACCAGCGATTCCCGGCTGATTCCCGGATACCAGGTTTCTCCGGTTATCGCCTGAGCCGGACAGGCATCGGCGCAGGCATGGCAGTCACCGCATCCGGAATCGTTTACCGGTTCCCCGGCAGGCAGCACCGCGTCGGTCAGAACAGTGATAATCCTGACTGCTGAACCAAAGTTCCGGGTTACCAGCAGGTCGCTCTTCCCAACCCATCCCAATCCTGCACGAGTAGCAATCATCTTGTGCGAAATCTGAGCCGAAAGGGTTTTCATACTGATATCGGTAGCAATGCCACCGGAATCGATGGTCGTACTGGTCGCCGGAATACAGACTGCCTGATACCCGTTATCACGAAGGTATTCGGACACCTTCTTACCGAGAAAATTTAACAGGGCATTTACCCTCTTATATTCATCGTAGTATTCTTTCGTCGGCCCTCCGCGAATCCGGCTGACAACTCCTTTATCAAGAGCAACTGCCATGGTGATACCATATGAATACCCTGTCTGGTGTTCGGCAGGCAGAGACCGCAGGTCGGCAAAGCCGACCATGTCGGAACCAGATTCATGGGCGAGGTTCTCTATATTTTTTGAAAGATTTCCAGCGACCATGTATCAAAACACCTGCTTTCTGGATACCGTTTTTCAACGGTATGGATAAAATTCCTACGACCTTACGGTCGGGGTTTTTCCTTACCACAGGCTCCACATGCCCTGCACTATTAACATTGTAACCGGCGAAAGTTTCTTAATCCGTCAATCGGGACCGGTATCCAGAAAAAACTGAATCATTTCACTTTCGAAAAGTGCAAGGCCAACTTCATTCCTTGACCTCACGGTCAGGGATTTAAGTAAGGTAGCATAAACTTGATACCAAGCTCCTCACCATTCCGGCGGAAGCCGGAATCCAGTAAATCGTTTGTTAAAAATATACCAGAAATGGTGTATTACCGTTCAAACATATCCCGAAAGGGAGGGGTTTCGCCCTCCCTTTCGGCTCTCTCCCTACGGTGTCGTCCTTGATGGCGCTTCCATACCGTACGGGCGGACGTCGGTCATGATGAACGGCCGCTCCACCTTCGTAATCGTCAGCGGATTATGAGGCAGACCGCCGGGCACAAGCACCGCGGTCGGCTGGGTAATCTTGTGGAGTTCCATTTCCTTGCCGAGAGCGATTTCCGCCTCGCCGTGAAGCTGGGTAATGTCGTTTAAATCGGTTCCCATGAAAATGAGAATTTCCGGGTTCTTGTGGACATGCGGCTTGTCGGGAATTGGTCCGAACCGGTACGGCGCCTTCTTCAGCGTCTCGCACATGATGATAAAATCAAACCCGGTTCCGGTACCGTTGATGACCCCGAGGTGTCCTCCGGAATCGTCCGGATTAAGCTCACCGTAACTCCACGGCCCCTTGCGTATGAAAGGAACCTGGATGAACTGCTTCCGGTGCTTCGACATGAACCCGGCCAGCGGCTGATTAGCGAACTGCTCTTTCTTCGCCGGTATGGCGGTTTCGTCGTACTTGTTCGTTACCGATACGGTCATCCAGTAAATCCGGTTGTCCATCTTCAGGATGTTGACCGGCATGTGCGGCATTCCCGCCGGTACGCCGACCGCCGTCGAGCAGTTTATCATGTGCTTTTCGTTTTCTTCGCCGATGAAAAACTCAATCTCGGCGCCGAGGTCGCTCATATCAGTCGTGTTGGCGCTGAAAAAATAGTGTATCTGGTTGAACCCATGCTTGTGAGGGATATGAGGCTCCTTGCCGATGTTCCCGGCCGCCCACAAGGTGCCGTATTCGATAATTGCCTCGATTCCCAGGAACTCGCTGTCCATCGTGACCTTCTGCCGCAGGCAGCCGTACCCGTCGTCGGTAAAAGTAAGAGGCCTGACATAGTTATCATATTTTCCCATGCTGTTTTTTCTCCTTCCTGTCCGCCTCGGAGATGAATTATTTCATCCGGGGTACCAGTGATTATAGAAAAGTCGGAAGAAGATAGCAACATTTCCAAATAGCGACAACTGTCTTTGGTCTCGCAGGGCGGATTAGTCCTCCATTCGAAGAAAAAAGTTCGATTTACACCAATCCGATTTCTAGAAAGGACTTTGCGGAGGACGTAATCCGCCACGAAAATACCTTGGTTAAATCAGTACCATTAGCCTGTGCCTCATGTATAATTGTATAGTAGTAGCTGATATGAAAAATCAGTACCTGGTGCTGGCGGTCGGGGTTGTCTCGATTTCTTTCGCGGCGATTTTCATCCGCCTTGCGGAGGCTCCGCCGCTCGTTCTCGCTGCCTCCCGGATGTGCCTTGCGGCACTGGTGATTCTTCCGGTTACTCTCGTTCGCTCATATAAAGAACTAACCGGGCTTTCGAAACAGGATATCTTCCTGATGGTCCTGGCCGGCCTTTTCCTGGCATTCCATTTCGGGTCCTGGACTGCCTCGCTCAGCTATACCTCAGTGGCAACCTCCGTCATCCTGGTAACGGCCAACCCGATTTTCGTCTCCCTGGCGTCATGGCTCCTCTTCAAAGAAAAGGTCACCCGGCGGATACTTCTCGGCATCGCTGTCTCCTTTGTCGGAACGGCCGTCATCGGCTTTACAAACTGGAGCCTCGGACCGAATCCCCTGCTGGGAGCCGGCCTGGCCATCCTCGGCGCTTTCACCATCGCCGGATACCTCCTTATCGGACGCCGGCTCCGCCGTACAATCGGAATTCTTACCTACGCTTCGCTGACCTATGCCTCGGCGGCTATTTTCCTGATCGCCGCCGTGTTCATTACCGGCGATGGATTCTCAGGCTATTCCGTCTCGACATACCTCATGTTCGTCCTGCTTGCATTCGTTCCCCAGCTTGTCGGGCATACCTCTCTCAACTGGTCGTTGAAATTTCTGCCGGCAACCATGATTACCATCGCGGTTCTCGGCGAGCCGGTACTTTCGACGCTGCTGGCTTACCTCATACTCGCTGAAGCTCCGGCAATTACCGAGATAATCGGCGGCATTCTCATCCTCGGCGGTATTTTCCTCGCTTTCCGAAATTCCGGCACTACCGGATAATGCGTTTAAGTAATTATTCGCCTGAGAGACAACCTGCAGAAAACATGCTACAATATGTTTCACAACGGATAATAAGAAAGCCTATGACGGATATATCACAGATTGAAAGCCAGAAAGACCACCGGAAGCGACTTCGTGAAAAATTTGTCAAATCCGGATTGTCCGGTTTCCTCGATTATGAGATAATCGAGCTTTTATTGACGCTCGGCACACCGAGGAAGGACTGCAAAGGTCCGGCTAAAGAAGCGATAAAGCGGTTTAAATCCCTCCGGGGCATCATCGAAGCTCCTCCGGAGGAACTTCAGGAGATTAATGGAATCGGGCCGGTTAATTCACTGACCTTTCGCATCATCCAGGAAGTCGCTCGTGAGTTCCTGAAGGAAAAACTTGCCGAAAAACCGATCTTCCGGTCGGCCGACGAGGTATTCGATTACCTCTATCATTCGATGCGCGACCTTAAAAAAGAAGTCTTCAAGGTACTGTTTCTCAACAGCCGCAACCAGATTATCGAGACCGCAGACATGTTCGAAGGCACGGTCAACAGCAGCGCCGTCGTCCCCCGGGAAATCGTCGAGCGCGCCCTTAAATACAACGCCGTCTCGCTGATGTTCGCCCACAATCACCCCTCCGGCAGCCCCGAACCGAGCCGGGCGGACCGGGATATCACCCGCGACCTTATTTTCGCTGCCTGTACCGTTTCCATTAAAGTGCTTGACCACCTCATCATCGGCGATAACCGGTACTATAGTTTCGCCGCCCACGGCATCATCGAGGAATTCGAACTCGAGTTTCTCCGTCTGAAACGAAGTTCCGAAAACATCCGGACGACCTCTGAAATCTCCTCGGCGGCCCTTCCCTGGAGCAAAGGAGAGTAATGTGAAAGAAGAACTGGTTGCCCCCTGCGGATTGAACTGCAACCTGTGCAGCATGTTTCTCTCGAAGGAAAAAGGACTGTATAAGTCGCCGAAATCAGGTTGTTCCGGGTGTTTACCGGGTAATAAACACTGCTCCTGCGAATCAATAGAAATAAGAGCCGTCCGGTTCTGCTTCGAATGTGACAGGTTTCCCTGCGACATTATAAACCGGCTGGAAAAACGCTACTCAAAAAAATATCACACGAGTGTCCTGAAAAACCTGAAGTACATCAGGGAATCCGGCCTGGAGCAATTCCTTATCGACGAAAAAGTAAAATGGAAGTGCGAACACTGCGGAGGCGTCATTTCGATGCACACCTCAACCTGCTTCGACTGCGGAAAAGAGAAGGCGTTTTAGTACCTACCGCGATAGTTCAACAGACTCAAGGGCCAGCAGCCGCCGTTTCCTGTCCAGTCCCGAAGAGAATCCCCCGATACTGCCGTCTCCGGCAATCACCCGGTGGCAGGGCACGACTATCGGTACCGGATTTCTTCCAAGGGCGTTTCCGGTAGCCCGGGAAGCTCCCGGATTCCCCGCTTGAGCTGCCACCCAGCCGTAACTGCGGGTTTCTCCCCAGGGTATCTTCATGGCCGCCTGCCAGACACGAAGCTGAAAATCAGTCGCTCCCATAAAATCGATTTCCACCCGGAACTCTATCTTTTCTCCCTGGAAATAGCGTTTCATCGATGTCGTGAAATCCGGCAGCAGGTCATACGAAAGAACGGTATCAGGAACGTTCAAGCCGAGTTGAAACAAAGCGTCTTCAACAGAACCGGACGGTAACGCCACTCCGGTCAGTCCCTTTTCCGTGGCGGAAATCGCCATGTACCCGCATTCAGTATTAAACACCCGGTACTGCTCCATCAGTCCTCCCGGTACGGGAGCATTTTAACGGTCGTGCCAGTCAGGTCGAGGATTACCCCGGTACCCCCGAACTCCCCTATTTGCGCACTCATTAACTCCAGCCCTTCATCGGTGATATCCGGAACCGTCGCTCCCGCTTCGCCGGTGAAAACAAGTTTTCTGGCCCGGTATCCCAGGTGTTTCTCAATCCGGCTGACAAGTTCGCCGGCGTTGTCTCCGGCAAGGATTACCAATCTCTTGCGTACCGCCGTTTTTTCGACGCCTGATTTCTGGTCCTCACGTAACAGACGCCAGTGATAGACCAGTACCGGTACCGCCGTCAACAGCACCGAGAGACTCCAGACTATCGTTTGCAGGAAACTGTTGTCGAATTCACCGCGCAGGATACCGTTAATCACCTGACCGACAATAATCACCAGCACTGTTATAGCGGCAATAATGCTGGTTCCCAGCACCGTGTAAAGAAATATCCGGCGGGAACGGGCACTTCGTTCGGCAATCCCGCCCGTATCGGCCATCCTGAGTATCGTCCTCCAGCAGTATAGCCACACCGGGACCCCCGCCGCCAGCAATGCCAGCGAAAGACTCAACTGGTTGCTCCACCATCCGGCCATGAACACCGCCCCACCGCTCACAGAATCGAAAATCAGGTCAAGGAGAACGCTGAACAGAAATACCACACCGGTAAGCAGCGTTCCCAGCCCGATAAACGACATCAGGTAGAGATACAGCCTGCGGGGAGATAACTTATTCAGCGTCAGACGTTCGGCTTCCTCGCCGACCTTTCTCAGGTGATAGCCCCAAATCGCTCCTGTCACCAGCATCGTGGGAACTGTCCAGGAGAGAAACCGGAAATCCGCTTCCGCCGAACTGTCCAGGGCAAAGCTGAGCAACCGATAGAGCGTCACGCTGAACGCCGTCAGCGCCGCCACGGCTCCCCCGGTAATCGTCAGCAGGTACAGGTACACCTGGCGGAGGGTCGATTCGTAATCGTCTTTCGCCAGCCGGAACCAGCCGTACCACCAGGCAACCCCCCCGGTCAGTATGCCGCCGACATTCCCGATAAGTATGGAAGCCCAGTTACCACTTTGTACCGAATTCTCATACCATACAGTCAACCAGGAAAACCCGCTGTTCATCAGGTTAATCAGGTTCACGGTAAGGGTAATCAGGCCGTAAGCCGAGAGGATATACACATACCAGCGCCGCAACGTCTTGGCTTCGAATGACGGCCGGCCCTCCCGGTTCTCCACCCGGGAGTGGTAGAACCAGACACAACCGGCAACAATCGCTCCGGCTACCTCCGCCGAAGGAAAGGAATCAGGAGAAACACCGGGAAAAATCCACCGGAAAAATGCCGAAAGATTACTCAGGGTCGTTATTGCCGAAACGGTCAGGATAAAGTTCAGATAGAGTTTCCTGATACCGGAGCCGGTCTCGGCCGGATTATTCGCCACCGACTTTCGGATGATGCTCCAGAACAGGAACCACAGAGCGCCCCCGATTATCAGCATCGCCAGCCCGACGCTTAACTGCACCTGGGCCTGCTCCCTCCAGGCGTCCGGTGAAACCAGCAGCCTGAATACCAGCCCGAGCAGGATGCCGGTGCCCCCGGCGAAGATACCGAGATTGATTATGGCGACGACGTAGAAAAAGAGACGTTTCACTGTACTCATTGTTCTCTCCCCGATACTGACAGATTATCTAGCGTATCTGCCAGGGAATATCGAGCGGCTCCCGGATTTTCCAGCCGCTCTCCGTATTATCGAGCCGGTACACCTGCCGGTAGGAGTAGACCGGGACCGAAAAAGCCGCGTTCGGTTCGAAGGAACTGATTTCGACATCGACGCTGGCCGTTAAATTATAGTTGTCAACCTCGATGACCGTTACTTTCCAGACCGATTTCCTCTGTTCCGGATAGTAATTGTACCCAACCCATGATTCAAATGTGGCTACCCATTCATTTTCTGCCCGGGACTCTTCCGATAAATAGGAGTAAGCTTCCCGGTAATCTTCCTCCTCCAATGCTTTGAAATACCGCATAACCACCCCTTCGGGCGTATTTTCGGGAGGTAGCTGTTTTTCTCCCGGCAGCGCCAGGACAAGCACTATCGCCAGGACAACCAGCGCTCCAATTACGGAACCGAACCCGATTAACCATTTCGTCGATGATTTCATAAGCGACCTCTCATCCCCTGTTCAGTAATGATTATATCACACCTCTTGCAACATCACCGGAAAACGCCGATACCCTGCCGCCGTGTCACGTGGTATAATCACAACGAACCAGATAATAAGCTTGGAGGGAGGGTATCATGACAACCGTCGTTCAGGAAGAAAAAGTTAAAATAGACCGGTATACGCTCGGGCCGTACGGAACGAACTGCTACGTCGTCACCTGCCTGGCAACGAAGGAAAGCGTCCTCATCGACGCTCCGGCGAAGGCATCCGAAATTATCGGTTATCTCCAGGGCACGACCCCGAAATACATCCTGATGACCCACAATCACGAAGACCACACCGGCGCCCTGAAGAAGGTCCGGGAGAAACTCGGTGTCCCGATGGCCGCCCATCCGGCTGATGCCGACGAACTCCCCGTTATGCCGGACATGTTCCTCGAAGATGGCGATGTCCTGAATATCGGCGATATCGCTCTCGAGGTTATCCACACTCCCGGCCATTCGCCGGGCAGCCTTTGTTTCCTCTGCGGCTGTAATCTGATATCCGGCGACACCATCTTTGAAGGCGGCCCCGGGAAATCCTGGGAGCCCGAAGAGCTGAAACAAATTATTATGTCAATCATAACGAAAATCTTCACCCTGCCGGACGATACCCGGATTTTTCCCGGCCACGGCGAATCGACCGTCCTGAACAAGGAAAAAGGCGAGTACGCCGTATTCGCCTCGAAACCCCATGACCCGAACCTTTACGGCGACATTGTCTGGCTGAAGTCCTGATTAACAGAAGATATGGCAAAGCTTGAATACATTGTCAGGAATTACCGGCCGTCCGATTTCGAAAGCCTTGCTCGTTTATCCGCCCGGCAGAACCGGAGTTACGGCCGGATTCAAACGACGCCGGAATTCGCCGAATGCCTGAAACGGCCGGGATTCTCCCCGGAAAGAGACCTGTTTATCGCTGAAGCCGGTGGGATTGCCGTCGGTTACGCGCATATTACCATCGAAGCGTTCATCGGCCGGGTGCATCTCCGTGGCTGGATAGACCCTCCCCATCGCCGGCGGGGGTTGGCCGCCCGTCTGCTCAAACCGGTCTCAGCCCGGACAATCGACCTCGGCATCGACTCTATTCAGACCGCTGTATTCCAGGAAAACCGGACCGCCCGGGAAGCCCTTCCCCGCCTCGGTTTCACCTGTATCAGGCGTTATCTCGATATGGAAATTGATATCGTTACTATCCCGGCCGAATTACTCGCCCGGGCTGGGAAAAACTGCCGTCAGATGCAGGCTGGCGATGAAAAACCAATCATGGAATTGCAGAACCGGGCTTTCGCCCGCAACTGGGGCTACCAACCCTATGACCTTGACACCTTTGTCTACGATATCAATCTCAACAATCGTTCATGGAGGGACCTTATCGTCTGCCCTGCGCAAGGAGATATCACCGGTTACTGCTGGACCGAGATTGATGAATTTATTACCGTCAATGGCGTCGAAAAAAGGGGGTTCGTCAACATGCTGGGGATAAGCCCTGATAACCGGAGCCGGGGTATCGGTCGGCAGGTGCTGCTGGCGGGATTGTGTCACCTGAAGAATAACGGCATTGTAAAGGCAAGTCTCTCGGTTGACATCCTGAATTCGACGGCCTGTGCGCTATACCGCTCGCTCGGTTTTATCGGATACGGTAGCACGTTATGGTACGAGAGGAAGGCCGGTCAGGAAACGGGAATCCGGTAACCGCACAACGTCCGCAGCAATTCGGTCGTCAGCGCTTCCGCAATATTAGACCAACTGTATCCGGGCACCGAGTTTCGGATTCGCTCAGGTGAACTAAATCCTTCTTTTAGAGACAGTCCGATTTTTTCCGCCAGCAATGAAGATTCGTTGCCGTTGACGATATAGCCTGTTTCTCCCTGGCGGATGATGTTTTTCAGGTTACCGACATCGTTCGCCACCACCGGCGTTCCGCAGGATAACGATTCGAGGGCTGCCAGCCCGAAGCTCTCGTAGTAGGATGGTACCACGCAGACGTCCGCCGCCGAATAGTAATACGGCATTTCTTCCTGCCTGACCGAGCCGGTAAAAATCACCCTCTCGCCGACGCCGAGTTCCTGTGCCAGCCTCATATATTCGGAGGTTTCACCGTTCGAATCGCCGCCGACGATGGCAAGATGACTATCATTTCGCTCCTTCAAGCGGGAGAAAGCTTTTATCAGATTGGCGATGCCTTTCAGGGCATCGAGCCTCCCCGCATAGAGAATGATTTTACCTTCCGGCAACCCGGTACGGTGTCTCGATTCACCGCGGTCGATTGTCCTGAACAACCTGGTGTTGACCCCGCAGGGAACGACTCCGATTTTTACCGGGTCCGCATGATACTTGCTGACCAGCTCGGCTTTTTCCCGTTCGGTGGGAGCGATGATACGGTGGACGCTTCGAGCCAGCTCTCCTTCAGTATCGAGCCGGAGTTGAGGCTCAGTCTCCCCTACCGGGAAGGTGTTCTTGATGGCTCCCAGCGTGTGGAACATGGTAACGTGAGGCACGCCCCACCAGCGGCTGACCGTCTCTCCGGTCACACCCGAAAGCCAGTAGTGGGAATAGATGATGTCATAATCAAGGCCATTTTGCTTTCTGAAGTTTTCGAGATTTCCGGTAAACTCAGGCAGGAGCGGATAGACTTCCATCTTGTGTATCGGTACCGGTTTCCCGGCTTCGATGTGAATCAACCGGGCATTTTCACCGAGACTCACCGTTATAGGGTCTTCCGTATCATGAATACGGGTAAAGGCATCGACTGTGTGACCCCTTTTCCCAAGTTCACGGGCAATTTCAACCGTATAGACACTCATCCCCCCCGTGTCTTTCGTACCAAGCTTACCGAGGGGGCAACTGTGAGCACTGATAAGGGCTATTTTCAACCTATTTTCCACTACTTTCTTTGCCGGTATATTACCGGAGAGTTATCCGGCAATCCGTCAGTTTAATTTCATTTCCACCGAGCCGGGACTTATATATCTCGTCGCCTTTCAAGAAATCGTACGATTTTTTACCCGATTCGATACTGTCCCTGATACTCAGCACTTTGCTGAGAAGCCCGATACTCAATGAAGTATAGGATGTTTCGAAACCGCTGTTGTAGAGGTATATCCGGTCGTTGTAGTCGAAGTAGATAATCATCGCCGCCGGGACTGAATCCAGTTCGAGTTTTCCCAATTTGAAAATGCCGGCTTCCGACATTGATTCCGCAAGTTTTCTGAAAAACGTCTCTCGCTGCTCCGTCAGGAATTCGGCTTTATCGGTCCGGCTTTCCATGAACAGCCGTAAGAAGATTTCGAAATCGTTTCTGACCTGCTCCGGGTTGCCGACAACAATATATCTGACCTCGCCTGCCTCTTCCAGCCGCCGCAGCTTCCGCCTGACCTCATGCCGCTGCTTGGTATTCAGGTACTGAAGGTAGTCTTCCCAGGTTCCGGGAAGCACCATTTCGGACGATACGTCATTCGGGGTGAGGGTAACCTCACAACCCTTCGAAATAGCCGTTTCGACGAGGTAATTCACTACCGTTGAATCGGGCCGCAACGCCCGTAAATCCAAGGTTATGACGTTATCCAGTTTCAGGTATCCGAGCAGACTTTCGAAAAATTCCTGTTCTTTTCCCGGAACGATGATAAAATCGAAATAGTCACAGACATCCGGGTTGCCGGCGAACGAAGCCTCCCCGTCTTTCCTCATCAGCGGAGCGATGCCGATTAGCCCTTCTTCGTCTCGTACGGAAAGAAAATACAGCGAATTTCCCGCCCCGAAAACGTCCCACCAAGCCTTCATGAAAACAGGAGTAACGAACAGCGGCTCCCATATCAATCGCAATCCGGGGTCGTTGAAAAAGCCGGTCAGGCTTTCGAAATTTTCGTTGGTAATGGAATAACTCATCCTTATGTTTAGTTTATCATTCGTACCGGCAACCGGCAAATTACCCCACTGCCCGGTGCCTGCTATTGAACCGATTACACGGCTGGGGTAAAATTAGCAGACATGCGACTCGTTAATATTTCAAGGCTCTGTTGTAAAACATTGGGGAAAAGGGTTCTGCTCGTTCTGGCGGCAGGACTTATCATGCAAACCTGCCTCGCCGAGCCGGTGCAGGCGGCTCCTGCCCGGGAAATCGTCAAGGAACTAAACTTCGTCTTTCTTCACGGCATGGGCGGCAATCCCTGTTCGTTCCAGAACCTGATTGACCGGATGAACTCGATGCTTCCCTACTATACGGACCGGTATAACGAAACGCATCCCGATATCACAATCAAAGTGAATACCCTCGCCCGCTGTTATCCGGGCTACGAGGATATCGGTGACTGGGCGGAGAATATTGCCGGCAGCATCAACACCCACTTCGCTAGCAAGGATAACCTGATTCTCGTCGGACACAGCATGGGAGGGAAAACCGCCCTCTACGCCACTGCTCATAATACCGGCAATATTTCCGGCCGGGTGGCGGCGGTCATTACGATTAACAGCCCGATTAAGAGCATGAGCCGCTATTATGTGCCGGGCGGCGGCCCGATGGCCGATTACTGCCGGACCGCCCTCCTCGGTTCGGACCGCGGAGTCTGCAACTCACTAGCATTCTACGACAGCAGCGCCGACGGTCTGAAAGTCAGCCAGGAAAAACACTGGCTCGCCTTTATCTCCGCCGAAAGTTATCCGGTCAGCCCTGAATTCAATCGGTCCGGAGTCGATATTTTCCCCCGACACATGGACGACGGTATCGTCCCGCTGACCGCTCAGTTCGCCGACGGGGCTGATGTCATCTACTACGGCCACCAGCAGCACAGCGACGCCGGCGCTCTCGACGAGATTTCCGAAAAACTGGTCAACCATATCCTGCTCTACGTTTTCGGCTATCCGCAGGAATTCTCCGCCTTAGCCAGGAGCGGCACCATCCGGCACGATGCCGACTGGCTCCTTGGCACCGACACGTGGACCGACATCGTCGGCGGTGTCGTTTCTGCCAACGGTACGATTACTCATAAAAACGATTCGTTCTTCACGTTTCAGGAGTATGAGGATATCATCGGCACCTGCGATGAAGGCGACGAACGCTCCTATACTCACGTCCACCTTGCCTCAACTCCCCTGTTGACCGCTATCACCGGCGCCGCCTGGTTGAATGCTGAAAATGTCAGTGATTGCCGACTCAGCGTCACCACCGTGGCGGCGCCCTTAACGACGGTCGAGGTTGACTGGACCATCTTTAGCGCCGGTATTCTGCCGAAGGAAACCCCTCGTTCGTTCTATAATGTGGAAATCACCCGGGGAACCCCGATGGCCAGCATCACCGGAGCCGGCTGGTGGAAAGACGACCCGCTTAATCCGGTGATATGGATTATGTCGGAAGCGCAAAGCCCGTTCCGCTGGTTCGAAGCCGAATGGAGTATATATACCAATGAGTACCGCACTATCAACATTATCGAAACGGTACCAATTCGGGTGATAACTTACGAGTAATCGCCGGTTTCGCTTTCCTCAGTCTCTTCCGGCTCATTTGTCCGCATGAAGCTTAAATCGACCATCAGCCAGTCCTCTTCCCAGGGAAGACCCGAATCCTCCGGCGTCAATCCGGGAGACACATTATCAACTATCTCAGGGAGATTTTTCTGTCCGGTCACCGGCCGGCGGCGCGAGGGCATCAGGCGGGCAAACCGCATTCCGTGGGTTGCCGCATTCTGGATTATCAACCCGAGCCCGATGAAAAACATCCCGGTGAACCGCTCCGCGGTAAAGAGTACCAGGGCGATTGCCCCGACCATCACCGCGAACCCGAGTATCCAGCCGGATATGGAAGCGGTAAAGGTTGCTTTCCGGTTGTTTTTCATCAGCCTCCAGAGGAGTATGTGGAGCAGCCTGCCTCCTTCGAGCGGGTAAATCGGTAAAAGGTGAAACAGGCTCAATGTCAGGTAGAAAAAGGCCAGCCACTTAAACGGCATACCGAGAATCATGCTGTCTTCCGTGCCGAGAAACAGATGAGTAAAATAGAATATTCCGGTAATGGCCAGGTTACAGAGCATTCCCGAGACAGTCAGCAGCATTCCGGTTTGAGGCGTATACTGTTCACTCTCGGTCTGTATTACTCCTCCGAAGGCAAAAATAGTCACCGAACTCAGGTGGATATTTTTCATGCCTGCGATGATGAGGAGGACGATTTCCCGCACCAGCACCGCCACGAAGAACAGCCCGGCTGTTACTACTCCCAGTAATACCCGGGTGAGTAACGATGTCTCATCCGAAAACTGGGTGCTGATTGTCCAGGGAATCAGTAAGAACACCAGCAGCCACGTATAATGAATACGTAACCGGGTTTTAAAAAGGGTCCCGATTTTCAGCGATGTCGTTAATTTCATCTCATCGAATAGTATTATATCAGATAGTGGCAAACAGTACACCGGTGCCCTGTTTCCATACCTTAGATTAACGGGCATTAATTTGACGAATACCGGCCTCATTCCGCCGGAATAAGCAGCATAGCACTGGAAATTACATTAATATTGATATACAATAAACACAGAAATTCACTCTTTTTATTACCCCGAAGAACAGGAGTTTGTAAATGTCCGGAACTTTTGATGAAAAATTCATGGAGAAGATAAGGAATAAACGTGAAGAGTGGGAAAAGGGAACGCTGAAATCTTCCCTGCAGCGATTCGGCGTCAATGAATCGCCGGACCGATTTTATACTCCGCTCGATATAGAAGACTGGGACTTCTCGGAAAAAGTCGGGTTCCCGGGGGAATTTCCCTTCACCGCAGGCATTTATCCCTGCCATGTCCCCGGAGCCGGTCCGGTAACCGGCGGCGGCAATATCGGGGCAACCGGCAAGGGCATGGTCAGGGCCGGGCGCTATTCCGGCTATGGAATGGCTGAAGATACCCGCGACTTCTACGCCAAAGAAATCAAGCGCGGCCGAACTGTCGGCCCGAACCTGGCGTTCGACCTGCCTACCCAGATTGGTATCGACTCGGATGATCCGAGGGCTCTCGGCGAAGTTGGTAAAACCGGCGTCGCTTTCGATTCCCTCCAGGACTTCGAAATAATCTACGAGCCGTATGAAGGCGAAAACGGCCTCGACAAAATCGCTTCAAACTGGACGACCAATGCTCAGGCATTCGTTATCATCGCCGCCTATATCGCACTTGCCCAGAAAAAAGGCATTAACCCGAAAATGCTCCGAGGTACCCCCCAGAACGACATTCTCAAGGAATACGTCGCCCGAGGCACCTACATCTTCCCGCCCAAGCACTCGCTCCGCCTTTTCCGCGACATTCTTGTTTACTGCACCGAGCACACCCCCCGGCTGAACATCTGCAGCATTGCCGCCTACCATATGCGAGAGGGCGGCGCTACCCGCGAACAGGCCCTCGCATTCCACTTCGCCAACGCCATTACCTATATGCAGATAGGCGTCGACGCCGGCCTGAAAGTGGATGATTTTGTCGGGCGGTTCAGCTTTAACACCCTCAGCGGTGACATGGAAATCATGAAAGAGATTGCTGCCCGCCGGATGTGGGCGAAGATTGTCCGTGACCGTTTCGGCAGTCAGAACCCCCGCAGCCAGATATACCGGGAAGCCGGTGGATTCGTTGTCGGCTGTGTCTCCTCGACCAAGCAGAGGCCGCTCAACAACCTGACGAGAACCGTTATCGGCGGCGTCGCCGGCGCTTTCTGCGGTTATATTCCCTCCGTCGAACCCCCGTACGACGAAGCCCTCGGCCTCGGCTGGAGCACGGAAGCCCAGCAGCTTTCCGAAGATGCCGCCCGCATCATACAGTACGAAGCCAGGCTCACCGAAACGATGGACCCGCTGGCCGGTTCCTACTACATCGAATCTCTCACCGACCAGATAGAACAGAAAGCCTGGGATATCATGAAAGAAATCGAAGAAATGGGCGGTTCGCTCAAAGCTATCGAAAACGGCTACATGCAGCGGGCTGTCGCCCAGAGCGCCTATGAAAAACAGCGCCGCCTCGAAACCGGCGAGGATATCATTGTCGGCGTCAACGCTTTCACCGACGAAAGCGAACTGGACGTCCGGGTAAAGCAACTGGTACCTTATCCCTACGACCCGACCAAGCAGGCAAGCGCCGAGGTAAACCAAATTAAGAAACTACAGCAGCTCCGTAAAGACCGGGATAACAGCCAGGTGGTAAAAGCCCTCGACCAGCTCAAGAACGCCGCCCGGGATGAAAACGCCAACCTGATGGGGCCGACGGTCGAAGCCGTTAAGGCCTACGCCACTATCGGCGAGATTTGCGGCGCCCTGCGCGAAATCTTCGGAGAGTATTCGACCTACGGTACTCTGTAGTCATAGCAACGAACGTTATAAAGGGGTTAAAAATTACTGAAATGAGCAGTAAACGGCCAATAAAAGTCCTGTTAGCAAAACCCGGCCTCGACGGTCACGACCGCGGCGCAAAGGTAATAACCA
>CAYXEG010000038.1:13961-21400 GCA_964463875.1 uncultured Dehalococcoidales bacterium | reverse complement strand
GAACCGGGAAACGCTCCCGACAGAGAGCCAGCATGGCGGTACGATTAGACGTAATTCAGTATCGGTAACCCGTTCCTCTTTTACCTGACCGCCGGCCATCCGGCAAAACGGACCGCAACGTCATCTTGCGCGAAAGGAATCGAAGCCCGGTAAAACCCAGCAAAGGGCGAATAGGTTTGTTACCCGTCTCCTTATTTGGTTTTGTTTACATTGGTTGATAATAAGGTCATGGCGAATGAAGAAAACCAGTCCCGGTTTACTCCCTTTCGTAAAGTCAAAGACTCGCGATTTATCGGAGGGAGATGAAGAGGGATTTAGTAATTTTTTGACTGGTTTCTGCATTCTCACACCTGCTGACTAAAACCAAAGAAAACCAGGAAATCCTTCAAATGAGGGGAATAACCTTCATTAACCTTGAAAAACAGGCGAAAAAAGGTTACCACCTCTCAACCCTGAAAGGCGACGGGACAGACTCTCACAGGTTCTTTTCGAAGCCTGCCATACCTCACCCCGATGTAACGTGAGTTGCTATCAGCGTTCCCTGAACCCGAAAAAACCGATTCCGTTTTTGAAAAATTCCCCGAAAAAACGAAAACGAATCGAGGCTGTCAGCCTCCGCACTTTACTATATGAATACCGCTTCTGTTCGTTCCGAACCAGGTGGAACTTTCCCCCCGGAAAAGGTAAAGTAGAGAGACACAGGGAGCTGCGGTCAGGAAACACTCCGCCCCTCCATTTCAGCTTTGAGCACAGGAATAACGTCTTTCTTCAAACGGAACGTCACCGGCCGGTTCGACCGGGGTATCTGGACGATTATGATAATCGACCTGATTACCTCGGCGGGCTTTTCGACTTACGTGCCGTTTTTCTCCCTCTACCTCCACCAGGAACGGGGTATCCCGATGACCCTCGTCGGCGTCGTCTTCCTTATCAGCGGGCTGCTCTCCTCGGTCATGCAGGTCGTGGGAGGCATCCTCTCCGACCGTTTCGGGCGCCGCTCGATGATACTGGCTTCGATGGGACTGCATATCCTGGTGAACTCGGTCATCATGGTGCTCGTCTCGAATGACGCTCCGGTTATGGCAATCCTCGTTGTCTTCATTATCGGCAGGGTGGCCGGCATGGCCGGACGGCCGGCGATTTCCGCCATGATTGTCGATCTCTCGAAGCCGGAAAAGCTGACCGAGACCTATGGCCTGCTGCGCGTGGGAAGGAACGTCGGCTGGGCATCCGGCCCGGCGCTCGGCGGCTACCTGGCGAACTTCATGCCCTACGCCTGGCTGTTCGGGGTGGCCGTTATCTTCAACGCCGTCGCCTTCCTCATCGTCCTCTTCTTCCTCAAAGAATCGAAAGGCGGCCATATCGAGCGGGTCGATATCCGCACCATGTTCGCGGCTGTTTCGAACCCGACCTTTATCATGTTCACCTTCTTCTGTCTGCTCGTATTCCTTGCCACCGGGCATTTCGGCAGCACCCTCTCGGTGTACACGGTCGATAGAATCGGCTTCAGTACCACCCAGTACGGCCTCCTCCTGACAACGAACGGCCTGTTCGTCGTCCTCTTCCAGTACCCGGTGGCGCTCGGGATTTCGAAAATAAGGAAAGCCCACGCTCTCATACTGGGAAGCATCCTCTACGGCTTCGGCTACCTGTTCATGGGCTGGATTGATGCCTTCGGCTGGGCAATCCTTGCCATGGTCATCATCACCATCGGCGAGATTATCTTCTCACCGGTATCGACCTCGGTCGTCGGTGAATTCGCCCCGGCCGACCAGCGGGGCCGGTACATGGGCTTTTTCGGCTGGAGCGAGACGCTCGGCATCGCCTTCGCCCCCCTCATCGGGGGAGTGCTGCTCGATACGTTCCTCGTCAATCCCGGGTTCGTCTGGGTGCCGATTTCCATTTTCGGCTTCATCGCTGCTTTTGGTTTCTTCTGGTGGAGCCGGAGAGCCGAGAGCCGGGAGTATGAAAGCCGGTACCTTGAAAAGCTTTAAAGCCCGGCGTTCTCCAGTATGATAAACAGGCCGATGATGACCGCCGCCAGCGGTACAATCACTACCCAGTTGTTCACCTTAAGCAACTGCGGCAGGGTTACCGACTTGAAACTGCCTTTTTTCAGGATGCCGTCTTTCAGTCTCGGGTAGAGCGCCGCGTAGATGCCGGAACCGAGGACGATACCGATTAGGCCGCCGATGAGGGCATCGAGAGCGCCGTTTCCGACCGCTCCGACAATCGTCCCCGGGCAGTAGCCGAGGAGGGCAAATCCGGCTCCGAAAATCAGGCCGCCGATGATGTTTCTTCCCGCGGAACCCGATTTAGGCCGCAGGGTAATCCAGCCGAAACGCTGCATCAGGAAAACGCCGATACCGCCGACGACCACCGCCGAGAGCATGATTTTCAGCACCGTGAAATCGGTCAGGAGAAGTTGGCCGATAATGACATCGTACTTTGTCGCTCCGCCTTTATGAAGGAGAAAACCGAAGATGATGCCGAATACCAGGCCCCATATCAGTTTATATTTGTTATTGCGCATCGTTCGCTCCTTTTTACTCATTACGGAATGACATTGAATATAAGCTGAGCGACGAGAATACCGCCGACGAAGAAAAAGATGGCGGATACCCAACTCGATATAGCAAGCTGCATGGTGCCGCTGATACCGTGGCCGCTGGTGCAGCCGTCAGCCCACCGGGCGCCGAGGCCGAGCAGGATGCCCCCGGCAAAGGCAAAGACAAGGCGGAGGAGGACATTGGTACCGAACCGGTCTTCCCAGACCGTTTGCGTCCAGTGCCAGTCGAAATCGCCGGAGACGAGGGCGGAAATTGCCGCTCCGATGATAACACCGAGCACCAGCATCATCTGCCAGTCGACTTTCGGTTTCACTTCGCTGTAGTAGAGTTTCTCTTCGACCTTTTTTCCCCGGAACACTTTTTCAATCATGCCGGCGATACGGGCATACGTCGTCGAGGTGCCCAGCGACTCATTCGAGATGAGCCAGGTAAACCAGCTTAAAATGCCGATACCGGCGCCGACAACATAGGGCGACCATTGTACTTCAGTCAGCCAGTTCATTGCGGTTTTCTCCTTAACGTAGATTGCAGGTTATCTCGATACTATTCCGTCAAGCCTCATTGACGGGAGCGCATGCTTACTTATACCCGGCGGCGCTGTAGCCGGTCATGCCGCCGGCGACGTTGTAAATCTCCCGGAAGCCCCGCTGTTTCAGGATACTGGCGGCGAGACTGGAGCGATTGCCGGTACTGCAAATGAGATAGGCCGGCTTATCCGGAGGAATCTCCCGGTAGCGAGTGCGCAAATCGGGCGAGGGAATATTGACCGCCCCGGTGATATGGGCGCCGGCGAATTCAAGAGACGCCCGGACATCGATAAGGCTTATCGGTTCGCTACCTTCCGTAATGCGGCGGTAGAGAGTTTCGGGGGAAATCACTTGAACAGTATCAATTTTCAATCCTTCGGTTGCCCAGGCGGTAATGCCGCCTTTCAGGCAGGCGGTCACACGGTCGATACCGACCCTTCTAGCCCACAGAGCGGCGGTCAGGGCTTCCTGGTAACTATCGGCGACCAGCAGGATATCCTTATCGGTCGGCATTACCCAGCCGGTGAAGGTCGGGAAGTTACCCCGTAAATCGAGGTGCCAGGAGCCGGGAATATGAAAACCGCCGAAGGCGGCGTAGGGTCGGACATCGAGAACAGTGCTGTTGGTGTTTTTCATGCGGGCGAGAAACTCCTTCGGCGCCAGTTCTTCGAGCACCGGCAGTTTCGAAAGCCGTACCGGTCCCCGGCGGTTAATATCGCTGCAGCGGCTGAAGTGGTCGGGAGCGGGGGGCATATCCGAGGTCAACGAGCGGATAAATTCCGTTTTATCTTGTATCTGCAATGCAGCATTGAACATTTTTTCGTAGCCGATGGTGGACGTCCATTTCGCGCCCATCGACCGGCCGCAGAGCGAGCCGGCTCCGTGAGCCGGATAGACTTCACAGTAATCGGGCAGCTTGAGCACTTTTCCGTGGAGGCTGTCGAAGAGTTTTCCTGCCAGCTCTTCGGCGATATCCGGAAAAAGGTCGGGGCGGCCGACATCGCCGACGAAGAGAACATCGCCGACAAAGGCGCCGACGGGCGAATCTCCCCTGGATTTGTCAGTCACGACGTAGACGATATGTTCCGGGGTATGGCCGGGGGTTTCGAGGACATCCAGACGCATGTCTTCCAGTTCGATGCTGTCCCCTTCAGACAGTGGAATATGGTCGAACATACAATTACCGGATTTCGGAGCGTATATCTTCGCTCCGGTTTTCGCCGCAAGTTCCATGTGGCCGGAGACAAAATCGGCGTGCAGATGGGTTTCAAGAATATGGGTTATCTCGACCCCCAATTCGCGGGCTTCGTTGATATACATATCAACGTCCCGTCTCGGGTCGATGACGGCGCAGCTTTTCTTGCCAGCCAGTATGTACGAACTGTGGGCGATTTTCTCCAGAAAGTAGTGTTTTAACAGCATGGTTCCTCCTTAGTTGTCCCGGACTTTACTTATTTTTTGTTACAGGTAAAAGAGGTAAAAAATACTGGTAATAACCAGCAGCGAAAGCACTGTCAGGCCGGTGCCGGCTTTCAGGTAATCCTTATTCGTGTATCCTCCCGGAGTTTTATAAAGCGCATTCACCTGATGAGTCGGCAGCATGAACGAGTTTGCTGTCGATACGGCCACCATCAGGGCGAGCGGCCGCGGGTCCATACCGGTAATGGTGGCGATACTGATGGCCATCGGGAACAGAATCACCGCGGCGCCGACGTTGGACATGAACACCGAAAGAAGGGTGGTAATGGCTGAGATAACCAGCAGCACGATAAACGTATGGCTGCCCTGAACGAGCGATACCACGTTTTCTGCCAAAAAGGCAGCCGTCCCGGTTTTCTGCATGGCAAGGCCGAGGGGAATCAGGCCGGCCACAAAGAAGACGACTTTCCAGTCGACGGCCCGGTACGCCTCGTCAATGCGCATAACACCCGTCAGCACCATGATGACCGCCCCGGTCAGGAACGCTATCGGCACAGAAAAACCTGCCAGGGCAAGGCCGATTGACAGGATAAAGCAGGCCAGGGCAATCCAGGCTTTCGATTTATCCGTTCCTCCGGACTCGACCGGCGTTACGACCAGAAAATCGTACCCCTTCGCTAAATCGGCTATTTTGTTCCACATCCCGTGGACGATAAACATATCGCCCTGGTGTATCACCGCGTCGGAAAAATCGCCGCTCACCCTCTGTCCTCCGGAATACAGCAGGACCGGCTCAACGCCGTACTGGCGCCGCAAGCCGAACTTTTTTATACTCTGCCCGATTATTCCGGAGCGCGGCGGAACGATGATTTCGGCAAATCCGGCGCTGGTGGTATCGTCGAGCAACTCGAGCGACCTGTTTTTCGGTGCCGGAGCCAGCTTATGGCGGGAAGCGAACTCCCGGACGGTTTCCTCGTTGCCGAGCAGGGCGATTATCTGGCCGCTTTCGAACTTCGTTTCACGCCAGGGGGCATACTCAAGGTTATTCCCTTTCGCAACTGCGAGAACATGCAGGTTCAATTCGCTCCAGATGCCGGTTTCTTCGATGGTTTTACCGATAAGTACACTGCCGGAATCGATGCGGAAATGCCGGATATATGAAGCCAGGTTCCATTCTTCGACAAGTTTCATCTGTAACCGGTCGTTTTCGTCGCCGGAGCCATACCGGGGAAGCAGGTATGTACCGAACAAGAAAAAGAACAACAGGCAGGTCGCCATCAAGCCAAGCCCGACCGGAGTAACAGCGAAGAAGGCGTAAGGCTCCAGAGAGGAATTCATCAGGAAATCGTTGACGAGAATCATCGGCCCGGAGCCAATCATTGTCAGAGGTCCGCCGACGATAATAGCGAACCCAATCGGCATGAGCAGGCGGGAAACCGGTATTCGTTGCCGTCGTGAAACATTGAGAATAGCCGGCAGAAACAGCACAGCCGAGCCGATGTTCTGGACGAACCCGGAAATCAGGCTGACAACGGATGATATGACGAGGATAATTCTTCGTTCACCCCTGCCGGTGACTTTTATCACCCGGCGGGACAGTTCGGACATCACGCCGGTACGTGCTATTCCCCGGCCGAGAATCATGACGGCAATCATGGTAATAACCGCATTGGAAGAAAAACCGGCCAGCGCTTCAAGCGGTTGCAGGACACCCGACCAGGTAAGAGCCAGGAGGCAGAGAAGGGCAACAACATCGATGCGCAGTTTATCGATAATCAGTAAGACAGCCGTGATGACAAGAACGGATAGGACGATGATTATTTCGGAATCCATCAATAAACCTTCCTGTCTCAGGTATCAGTACCGTTTGCGACCTGCGGCGGGCAGGAGAGTAACTTCGATTGATTCGGGGAAAGTTCCCGGTTTTCGAGAATATATACCTATTGTAACATATCGGGATTCTCCGGGAAAAAGTATTGCATTCAGGGTGTATAATCAGGTAATAATTAACTGCACCATCATCCTGTGAATAAAAGGAGGAAGAATGGCGAATTACGACAAGTACATCTGCACGAAACTTTACAAGCAGGATATGCTGCCCGGACCGACGCCGGAAGAGCGGGTGAAACTGGCAGCTCAGGGGCGAAGGATTTCAATGGAGCATGTCCTCTGGGTCGACCGGGATATCATTCCGGGAGCTTTCTATGGTGAATCGACCTGGGTATGGCCGGGCCATTACCCGAACCAGATACCGCCTGACGAACTGGCGAAAATCCCCTCGAATCCCAAGCCGATGTTCGCCCATGTTCACGATTTTCCGGAACTTCTATCCTGGTGGGGTACCGACCCGGACAACCCGGAAGACACCAGCGAGATGGGGATGATAATGGGTGACGAAGAAATACCCCTGCCGAACAGCTGGGTTTGCTACATTCCTGCCGGCATGCAGCACATGCCGACCAGAAAGCCGGGTGCGAGAGTTACTTCGAAACCGGTCTGCCACTGGACGTCCGGACCGGGGTACTACACCCGGGAAGAAGAACATCACGACGACAATAAACATCAGCCTGTCCCGGGTAATCCGGCAAAAAAAACGCAGGATACCCTGAAGTACTTCGTTTTCGGCGGCACTCAGAAAAATGTGAAACGGCAGCCCTACATGTGCGAGACCGACCCGAAATACACCCGCCCGATGGCAATCATTAACAACGATGTCATTCCCGAGGCAGAATTCGGCTGCGAAACGATGTGGCTGTTGCCGGGCGACCGTTCGAAAGCAGGAATGAAACTGATAGACGCCCATACGTTGCGGTGCGGGACATCGATAGTCCTGAACACGATGAACTACGACGATATTACCGACCTGTGTGCAGAGGCTGAGTTATGGATTGGCGGCGAGAAACTCACTATTAATAAGAGTTTC
>CAYXEG010000038.1:0-13951 GCA_964463875.1 uncultured Dehalococcoidales bacterium | reverse complement strand
GCGTTGGAGAGGGCCCGCACGTTGGCGGGCGTGCCGCCCACCCCGTGGAGGACCAGGCAGCCTGCGCTGCCGCCTCTATGGAAAAAGGGTGCGGCCAGATCGCCGTCGAAGGCGGGCCGCTCATCGTCCGTAATATTAGTAAGCAGATATTTTTCATGATTTCCCATCCAATCGGCGAAGGAGTTAAAAAGTATCCGGAAGGTTAGCGTTTCTTGTAGTCCGGGCTGCCGTAAAGAATGAAGTATTTCACTTTGATAATACCATTGACATTATCAAGATAAGAAGCGTATTATGCCGGAAACGATACGAATAACCAACACAGGGAGGTATTGAATGGACCTTGGACTGAAAGGGAAAATCGCTCTGGTAACGGGAGCCGGCAGTCAAATTGGTTTCGGGAAAGCCATCTGTCTGACACTGGCACAGGAAGGCTGCGACATCGCAGTCAACGACCTTGTCCTCGAGGATGCTGAAAAAACAGCCGCCGAGGTAAGGAAACTCGGACGTAAGGTCATCGCCATACAGGCGAGTGTCACGAAGAAGGCTGAAGTCGAGGCGATGGTCGGTAGAGTTCTTAAAGAGTTCGGGAGGATAGACATTCTCGTCAACAACGCCGGAGGGGTAATCCGGGGAGGAGAATTCCTCGACCAGGACGAAGAAAACTGGGACAGGAATATCGACCTTAACCTGAAAGGCGCCATGTTCTGTTCTCAGGCGGTAATTCCGGACATGATGAAGCGAAAGTATGGGAAAATCGTTAATATTACATCGAGCGTGGTTAAGATGGCCTTTGCCGGGGTGTCTCCCTACGCCATTGCTAAAGGCGCCAACTACGTTTTCACCCGCGGCCTGGCAAAGCAGATGATAACCAGTGGCATTACCGTCAACTCGGTCGCTCCCGGCTGGGCGCTGACAAATTTCGATGACACGCCTCCCGACCAGATAGTCAAGAATTTCACCCCGCATACGCCAATCGGCAGGGCAACCACCGTTCAGGATATCGCTAATGCCGTAACTTTCCTGGTCTCCGATGTTTCAGCAGATATCGTCGGGCAGATTATCTGTGTCGACGGCGGTTCGACCATGCAATAGAGAATCAGGCAATTTTATAGAAATCCGTACGCCCTTCGACAGGTTCAGGACGAACGGGAGAGGATACATAGTAATATCAACTATAACCGAACCGAAGTGGAACAATCCCGGCGGTTTTCTTCCTGCAGAAATACAAGTAAAAGAGGAGATTATCAATGGCAGAAAGAATATACGAGCATCTAATGACCTATCCGGAACCAAGTCAGATTTACTCTCACGATGACGGGAGAAAGGTCTTCGATGGTTTGATGGTGCGCCATAACCAGCTTGGTTTCAACATGACGCTCGGTCACCAGTTCGTCACCAAACCATTTGTTTCGAACAACCCCACCCATACCCATAACTTCCAGGAGTTCCTTGCCTGGTATGGCGGCAACCCGAATGACCCGAATGATTTCGGCGGAGAAGTCGAACTCTACATGGGCACAGAACTGGAGAAATACGTTTTTACGAAACCGGTTATCGTGTCTCTTCCTGAGGGCCTGCCGCATTGCCCGATGGCAGTCACCCGGGTTGACCGGCCGATAATCCAGATAGAAATCATGCTTATCGGCGAGAATGGGAAACGTGACCCGGTCGTTTTCGACGCGACCAGGCAGAAAAAAATGGAGGAAATCATGGATTATCTTCTGAAGAAGGTATACAAGAAATAGTCGAAGCGTTCCGGTGGTTTTTCCGGACTGATGATTGCCAGAGCTACCGGAATACTTTTCTCTCTGAACTATTTCTGAATCTCCGTCTCCAGTCCTTCGGTTCCTTTTTGCCGGGATGGTTTTTTAATAAGGGAGCCGAGAATTATAATGAGAACAGAAATAACTGTCGCCGGCCAAACCGGCTCGATTCCCGTGTTCAATCCCTTGAAGACAAACCAGAGCACAGCGGTACCACAACCAAGAACGACTGTCCAGAACGCTACCGAAGGATGAATGCGTTTCCAGACGACCGCCAGCAGAATGATAAGGGCAATCGGCGTTCGTACCGACAAGGCGTTAAGAATCAACTTAAGAATTTCTCCCTGTGAAAGAGCGAACCAGGTCGAGAGCAATGCCACTGCCAGGAGCGAAACCCTCGAAAAAATCAGTTCACTCCGGTCGCTCGCTCCGGGCTTGAGCACTCTGAAAACATCTTTCGACATCATCGTTCCGGACGAGAGAAGAAAGAGCGGAGCGGACGAAAATATAGCGGCAACGATACCAATTACTATCACTATCTCAACGCCAGGACCGAGGTATTGCGCCATAGCGTAGGTCGCTTCTTTAGAACTAACATCCGGCAACAACACCCGGGCAGACAGTCCCATGAGGGTCGGCAGGTAGGCAAAAGCTATCATGAATATTCCGGCAGCAATACCGGCTATTTTCGCGGCCATAATCGTCTTTGCCGAATAGGTCATCATTACGTGATGGGGATTGACTATCGTGCTCAGCCCTACACCCAGTATCCAGGCTCCGATGGTTACCCAGCCTTCCCGACCATAATCGAGAAAACCTGCCGGCAGGTTTGAAACCATGGTACCCATACCTCCGGCAGCCCGTACCGACAAAATTGCTCCGAGGGTAAAACTTATCACGAGTACTGCAACATGAATAAAGTTCATCTGAGCAAGGCCTTTAATACCACCGCTGAGAGCAACCAGGGTGATAGCGCCCATTGAAATCCATGTAGCTGCTTCGAGGGAAATTCCGAACACCGGAGCAAGAATCGCACCGAGAGCAAGCGGCTGGGCGCCGAAAGCTACAATCGCCGATATCAGCATGACAACAGTAACGGCAACCCGGGTCCGAGTACCCCAGACCAGGTGAAATGCCTCGCCGACGGAGACCTTACCGATTCCCCGGTAGAATTTCGCCATAACGGTACCGAGCAGTATTATCCCAAGGCCAATCGAGGCACCAAACCAGGTCGAGGTAATTCCGGTGCTGTGAGCGGTTTCTCCGGTGCCAACCGATGAAGCCCCAGCGACTATCTCGGCAAAAAACAAGGGTATCAGCCATATCAGGGGCAGGGCGCCTCCGGCAACGAAGAAATCACGGGTTCCTTTCACCTTGCTTGCCGCCACCGCCCCGATTATTGCAGTGATAACCAGATAGGACGCAACTGCCCAGACAGCATTCATGGGTATTTCCTGCCTTTATTCTTATTCTCCCCGGTAACCGACTATAGTACCAGTGTCAGAACCTGGTAACAATCGATTGTTTATTGTATGGCAAATTACTCAATATTTCAAAGATTGTTAGTCCGGCGGCACAGGTATATAATAACCTTCACGAAAACTGTAAAGGAGTACTGCTATGAATTTTTTCAGGTCTACTTTCTATACCAGTTACACGCCCCTGACCGACCGTCAGATTCTCGATAAACTGACACCTTCACCGAAAGCGAAAAGCGCCTCCCCCGGCTCCGATTATCTTTCAGGAAAGACATTAAACATTGTCCTCGACCAGAGTACTGCTCTCAAGTACCGGTTCGAATCGGGCGAAACTCTTGTCTTGACCGAAGGGAATAATCCGGTAATTACGGCGCCCTATTCTGCTAAGGAACTCGAAGGAATCGTCCTCTTTACCCACATGGTCCCAGGCACGATGAGAGGCTATGGCGTTGTCTGGGACACCGGTACGGACCTTGTCACAGCTTTCGAACTGTGGTTCGGCGGATATGAACCTGCCAAGCGCGAGGTATGGCGTCATTTCACGGTCGGGTATGTCGAGAACGGCAAACCTGCTTCGAGTACGCGCCATCAACTCACCAACAGAATCGAAGGAAAAGGGACGTACTGGAAGAATGACGACGGTATCAAGATGCTCTACTTCTTTCCATCGGTAGTCTGGTCCTCCTTCCTCGAACTGAGCGCCCCCCTCGGAGGAATTACCATCACCGCCCCTTCCGACTACATCAAGATTAACGACCGGTTGTATATCTATTCCCGGGTCGAGCAGGAATATTCAGGGACATTCACCCTTGAGGTTATCGACCTGTTCAATGTAAAGCACATCGGCATGCGCCTTGGTTTCGATAAGGATAACAACCTTGACTACCGAATGTATTACGGGGAAGGTGAAATCACCGGGCAATCGACCAGTCTCGAACCGTTAACCGATTACGGAACGGAAATTCCCTATAGTGAAATGCACCGCAAGCAGATTAACCCGCAGAACAAAGGGGTTCGGCCTTCGTACCGTCCGGCAAAGATGCACAAGGATTACACAAAAGCCGAAGTAGACGAGGTCATAAAGACAAACAGCCGAATTTTCGAAGGCCAGTCCATCATGTCCAGCTTCAATACGATGGAAGAGTCGGGCTTTATGTCCGGTAAACGGTTCGTTCTCCGCTTCGATGATGGCCCGGCCTGGGAATATGACATCATCGACAGCCAGCATTTGAAATGGCGGGCAGAAGGAGAAACCACCTGGCATCCGGAACTCTACCGGGCGTACGAAGCAGCCAGGGACATTATCCTTTTCTGCCATATCTGTTCCGGCTCGAACCCGCTGCGCTGCCTGACGCAGGCGGTCGATTTCTCGAACGCGCTGGCAACCTGCGTGGATGCCCAACTCGGTAACGGGCGGAAGGCCTGGGAGGTGGGACATACCGCCCGATTCGGTGTCCTCGAGCTTGACGGCGGCCCGGTACCTCCGTCGGTGGCACGCCATGGTTTCACTACCGATCTGGTCGGGAAAGCCTTCTCATGGACATATGGTCCCGCCATGCAGTCGATTCACGTTTACAGTTCACCAAACTCGTACTCATGGACGATTATGATGGAGCGAAATACCGGTGGTTGGATGTGGAGTTCGCCATGTCTTTATGTGAAAATAAGGGACGATGCATACCTGATGAGCTGGACAGAAGATGCCTGTAACGGCAACCAGGGAACCTTCATCCTGAATCCCCGTATCATGCACGACGCCGGATTCTTTTTCGGTATGGGAGACAACCCGGATGGAAAAGGCGATGTCCACCTGACGCCGATGGGGGCTTTCGCCCGCCCGCTGCATGGATTCGATATCATGAAATATTTCGATTAACAGGAGAAGAAGAGACGGTCAATTTGCAGTAGTAAACAAGGGTGTGTAACAATCAACCATACTGAAAACTCTTGAAGAATTCTATAAAGGAGGCGCAACATGTGGAACCAGTTTCAGACCAACGAGTACCAGGGGATGCTGGCGGAGACCGTTTCAATACCAGGGTATAACGACGACGCGGTTACTGCCTACTATGCCCGTCCGCTGGGTGAAGGACCATTCCCCGGGGTGGTGCTCATACCCCATATGCCTGGCTGGGATGAATTCTACCGGGAAACGACCCGACGGTTCGCCCAGCACGGTTACGCGGCTATCTGCCCCGACCTTTATTGCCGGTTAGGACATGGAACACCGGATGAAATGGCAACTAAAGCCAGAAGCGAGGGAGGCGTAGCAGATGAAGTAGTTATAGGCGATTGCCAGGGAGCGGTCAACTATCTGAAAAACCAGCCGTATTCCAACCGGAAAACAGGAATTATCGGTACCTGCTCAGGGGGACGTCACGCTTTTCTGGCCGCCTGCCAGGTTCAGGGGCTCGATGCCGCGGTGAACTGCTGGGGCGGACGGATTTTGATGGCGAAAGAGGAACTGACACCGAAACAGCCGGTCGCGCCAATTGATTACATCGAACAACTCTCTTGCCCGCTGCTGGGGATTTTCGGCAATGATGATAAAAGCCCCACCCCGGAGGAAGTAAATAAAGTTGAGGAAGAACTGAAGAGACACCACAAGGAGTACCGTTTTAACCGGTATGACGGCGCCGGTCACGGTTTCTGGTACTACCATTCTCCAATGTACCGGCCGACCCAGGCAATGGATTCATGGAATAAGGTATTCGAGTTTTTCGCGGAACATCTTTGCTGAGGTAACGACCCGGGAATGGAAAATAATACCGAAAGAGCTGCTATTTCCAGAAGAGAGCCGTTTGTCGTCATGGCCAAACCGGTCGGGCCGGTCTGCAACATGGAGTGCAGGTATTGCTACTACCTTGAAGCATCCGGCCTCTTTCCGGATTCGAAAAGATTCAGGATGTCCGACGAGGTGATGGAGACATATATCCGCCAGTACCTGTCAGCCAGCCCCGGACCTGAGGTAACGTTTGTCTGGCATGGAGGAGAACCGACACTGGCCGGGCTGGATTTCTATCGCCGGGTTATCGAATTACAAAAGAAGTATCTCCCTGAAGGATGGGATATCCTGAATAATCTCCAGACAAATGGAACGCTGCTCGACGATGACTGGTGCGACTTCCTGGCGGAAAACCGGTTCGATGTCGGGGTAAGTATCGATGGGCCTCAATGGCTCCATGACCGGTATCGGAAGGACCACCAGGGGAAAGGAACCTGGCAGAGAGTCGTCGAATCCGTACGCAGGCTACAAGCCCACAGCATTCAGCCCGACCTGCTCTGCACGGTCACCTCAGACACCGCTCGCGAACCGTCTGCGGTTTACCGCGCTCTCAGGGAACTCAATACCGGCTGGATTCAGTTCATCCCAATCGTGAAACGCACAGCCGACGGACAGGTGACGCCAGAATCGGTTTCAAGCAAGGCCTACGGGCAATTTCTCAGCAGCGTTTTCGACCAGTGGGTGTTTAATGATTACAGTCGGTTGCATATTCAGTTTTTCGCCGAGATGTTTCTTGTCCGATCCGGCGGCGCAGCTACCGCCTGCTGGATGGCGCCGAACTGCGGGAGAGTGATTATCGTTGAACATGACGGCAGCATCTATTCCTGCGACCATTTCGTAAAACAAGAGTACAAAGTCGGTACCATCCTTGACTCGGATATATTCTCACTTATCGATTCTCCGACTCAGCGCATTTTCGGCGGGAATAAAAGCGCATCGTTACCGAAGCAATGCCTGTCCTGCCGGTGGCTTGATTTATGTAACGGGTTATGCCCGAAAGACCGTTTCATTCAAACCGAAGACGGCGAACCGGGGCTTAATTACCTGTGTGAGGGCTTACGTTCATTCTTCCTGCATACCGACAGACCGATAAAAAAAGTAGTCGGCATGAGCAAGAAAGGCATGACTCCTGAAGCTATCAGGCAGGAATTACAAGCTGAGAATGCCGCCCGATGGCGGGCAATCGGACGAAATGATCCCTGCCCCTGCGGCAGTGGGAAAAAGGCAAAGAACTGCTGCTGGGAATCTCGCCCGCAGTAAAAATAAGAAACAAGCGGAGGAATGAAATATGGCAGAATCATTTAACTGGAATGAAGCGTTACAAAACAATGTACCGGACTTAATGAAGCATGTTGGCGAGTTACGTCTGGAGATAAGCACCAACAGCGCCCTGCCGGCTAAGACAAAAATCCTGATGACGATGCTGGGGGATGCGATTCTCGGGCATGCCGACGGAGTGTCGAATATCGCCAATCAAGCAAGAAACGCCGGAGCGACTGAAGACGAGATAAAGGAAACCGTGAAAGTCGCATTCATGATGGGCGGCTTGCCGGCTCTGGTTACCGGAGCTAACGCTTTTCGACGCTAAGAAGTAACCATATCCGAATGAATACAAAACCGAGCCTCTCGCCCGGTATATGTTGGTGCGAGAGGCTCGATTTTTGCGACATTCAGGTTTATCCCCACTTTCCTTTTCCGACGTGGCCTTCAAGTTCAGCCTTGATTGAAGCCGTCAGGAACGTTGCTTCAGCGTGTAATCGCTGGAATACGGTAAGACATCGCGGGTCGAGGTTGTCTTCGATTCCCGCTTCAGCAATCTCGATTAAACGCGGTAGAATCGAGAGTACTTCGATGTGGAGTCCGTTGGTTTTTCTCGAGCGCTCGACGGTGGCAATCTGTTCGTCCGTCATTTTTACGTACTTTTCGGCAGGGGCACCGCATTTCGGGCACTTATCAGGAGGATTATCTCCCTCCCAGATGAAGTTACAGACCGAGCATTTCCACTTCATTGTTCTTCTCCTTCGTGTTATTTTCGATAGTACGTTATTTTATTATCAAAGCATTACGGTGTATATGACAATTATCTCGTTCCAAATATCACCAAAGGTTGACCGGTTTCATTCTCAAAATGAGAACTAACCCGATGACAAAGCAGGCAAAGCAGCTATACAGTATAACCCGGTACCCTTCCCGCTGCCCCAGACTGTTGTTGAAGACACCGATGACCGGGCCAACAAGCCTGGCAAGTGCCGAACATGAGGATAGTTTGAACGGAACATTATCACAATGAGGAAAGATGAAACGAAATTTCGTGTAAATTTTTATCTTTATTTAGTATATTGTATCTATGTATTGACATTAGCCTGTTAAATGGGTACACTAATCCTCAAATCTAAAACTATATCCTTTACCATCTTCGACTTTCTCCGTACAGGTGAGAGAGATGAGAAAAGGTGCTGGAATAACCGGATTGATTAAGCCGGTTGTTTCGGTGCCTTTTTTGTTATTTCCAAAGCAATCTGTTTCAATACCGGCTTTTAAAAAAGCAAAAGGAGGTGTTGACAGCTGAAAAATCAATGCTTTTCCGAAACCCGACAGAAGCAACTTGATACTCCTGCAACACGACAATAAAGGAGGAGGTTGTTATTCATGAAAAAAACCTTATTTTTATTGATAAGCTGTTTAATGGCATTTTCCCTGGTAGTTGCGTCATGCGAAACAGAAGAAGAAAAACCGCAAGAGGAAACGACGACTATCGATGAAGTGAAGATAACCGAGAAGACTACTACAACTACACCGGTTAAAAAAGTAGAACCGGTTGTAGCCTCACCTGAAACCCCTAAATATGGAGGAACTTACGTTTCGGCAATAGCTACTGACACCGCAAACTGGGACCCCGGTACCGGGTTCGACCTGCTCGGTTTCCAGATTTCCATAACAAATGAACCATTGATGATGGGCGACTGGGCAAAAGGGCCGGCGGGAACCGGTGAAACTGATTGGATGTTCGGAGCAATCGGCTACGCGGATATGTGTACCGGGCAACTCGCTGAGAGTTATGAGATTCCCGACAATGAGACATTGATTTTTCACATTCGTCCGGGTTGTCGTTATTGGGATAAAGCACCAGCAAACGGCCGTGAGTTTACTGCTGAAGACGCCGCCTGGAACATCAAGACACAATGGGACCTTCCTACCGGAAACTTCCAAGGGTTTTTCCCTCCCGAGAACAGGTTAATATCGGTTGAAGCGATAGATAAATACACTGTCGTTTTAAAGGTTCCCCTCAATACCCAGGGCATTCATTTCTGGGAAAACGGCCAGCGATGCTACATGATGCTGCCGGAATTATATCCGAATCAGAAAGAATGGACCAATGCCCTTGGCACTGGAGCATTCATGATAGATGACTATATCTCGAACAGTATTATAACGATGAAGAGAAACCCAAATTACTGGCAGACTGACCCATGCGGTACCGGGCAGGGAAACCAACTGCCGTACCTTGACGGGTTGAAGTTTATCGTCATGCCTGACCTGTCGGCCAGGCTGTCTGCGTTCCGAACCGGAAAAGTAGACTCGATGCAGGTGACCTGGGAGCAATGGGAAGAGCTCCAGAGAACAATGAGGTATGAGTTCGAATTCCAGCCTACCTATGGTTTCCATGCCCATCCGATGGGCAGGCAGGATAAAGACTTACCGTTTAATGATATCAGAGTACGGCAGGCGATGAATCTGGCTGTCGATAAAGTTGCGATACTCAACGATTACTACAAGGGACACGGCTCGTTGATGGGCTGGCCTTATTACGATACACCGGCTTTCGACGGCCTCTTCATCCCGCTCGAGGAATTACCGCCTTACGTGCAGGAGCTGATTAAAGGCGGAAACCCGGAAAAAGCCAAGCAACTCCTCGCTGAAGCCGGGTATCCGGACGGATTCAAGACAATGATATATTCCGCCTCATCCGACGCGACGGACCTCCTTTCTATCGTCAAGGAGGACTTGATTAAAGTCGGTATTGACATGGAGATTAAACAGGTAGAAGGCAGTATTGCTCGTGGTATGGAAATGGGCCGAACGTTCGAGGAAATGTGGTATAAAGGCACCAAGCAGTACTTCCTGCCGCACTACATGTTCGAGGTACGGCCGGAATCCACCGACTGCGCTTCTTTCTTCGGCAGTCCGGAGACCGACGCAGTTCTCAATCTTATCAATGAAACTCTGGCGGTGAATGACACAGCATGGAGGCAAGCTCTTAGAGACATCACGCCTTTCATGCTGGAGCAGTCCATCGCCATCTGGATGCCTGTTGTCAACAAGTATAACGTCTGGCAACCCTGGCTGAAGAACTACTATGGAGCCACCACGCTAGGAGCTATGCTTCCCGCCCATCATACGTATTACAACTGGATTGATGTCAGCCTCAAGCGGAGTATGGGATACTAAGCCAGACTGATACGCAGCAATCGAAAAGGGGGGCTGGATTTGTAATCCAGCCCCTTCTTTATCCACATCGAAATATATTATGTCAAACTTTTCGGTATTTCTCGAAGAAATACCCGGCTAATCCGATATGTTCCTTATTATGTTCGTCGAATCTCCCGGAATCGAGTAATTTTTTCAATTCGGCCGGTTGAGAGTCGTCGATATCATGGCCGTCCCCTTCCCAGTTATCCCCTTCGAAGGCATCAGCGAAACAGGGAGACGAGAGAACATCAAAAATACTACCCCAGGCAAGTATCTGGATAGTTGGATTTGTTGAATCGAAGGAATTATTGAATTCTTCCCGGATGGTGTCAAGATCGTGTTTCGAGACAGTCCCGGCAATCATTACTCTATCCATCATGCCGATAACATGGTCGATTTGCTGTTGATGTTCGTGGTCGTATTTCAGCAGGTAGGATTCCGCGACTCCCGGTTTCGCGCATCCAGTCGATTGCGTATCCCAGCTCATGATGACAGGAATCGAAACAAATCTGAAGTACCCGAGAGCATCTAACGGGTCATTGAAAAATCCAGTAATCTCAAGTAAAGTAAATCGGCCTCTTTTGTCGCGACTGCCGTCAATAATGTGCACACAGAAAGCTCCCGGAGTTAAAAGGTTGTCGTTGAAGTTGTTACCGCTTTCTTCTCTCCGGACCAGTTCTTCCCACTTTTCTTTCATCTCGAAATATCTGTTCGCCATGTTGCCCTTCAACGTTTCGAGATTCTCCGGCAGTAAAGAAAAGTCACTTATTCTTTTTTACAATAGAAATGACAGAAATTTCAACTTTTTCCCCGACGAATGTATCAGTGTTCCTGAAAGAGTTCATGAGGTACGGTTTTCGGTACTATTGTTTTTAATGAGGAAGGACTGGTGCTGATGGTGACTGGTGTGCTGGTGAAAGGTTCTCCATCGATATGAACCGGTAGCGGTGTTTCCGAATCGATTATCATTTCGCTACACTGGTAATACTTGACTTTCGGATCCTGGAGATGCCGGTGGGACAGAATCTTGAAAGCATGCTGGACAAAGGTAAAAAAGCCTCCTCCCTCGAAGACACAGACATCCAGCTTCGCGTCATCGACACAGGCTTTTGCGCCAATCCGCATTACCCCGCCATAGAGTTGAATGTTGCTGATGACGATAAAGTGCGATTTCACCCGTACCGGATTACCATCCAGCATCAACGAGATATCGGAACCGGGAGATTGGTGACTCAGTTCAATAGCCGGAACGATAAACGCCAATGAACCCAACGCTCTCTTTCCTTTCGCGGAAACGCTTTCGACAATCGCCGCATCCAGTCCGACACCAGCCCACATCAGGAAATGTCTTCCGGCTATCGTGCCGGTATCAACGTTTACTGTTTTTCCTTCGACGAGTACCTTCGCTGCGTTGAGTATCACTTTCCGGTAATAATTAGCCGGCAGAGGAATGGCGATTTTTTCTTCCAGTTCAGTAATCAGCCTGGCGGAGGTTCTGCCGGGCATTATCGGATTGAGGGCAGGAATACCCATCTGGAGCGCCCAGGTGTTACTGGTACCAACGGGCAATACCCCGAGTGCCGTTTCGGTATTCACCAAGCCGTTAGCAACTTCATTGATAGTGCCGTCACCACCAGCGGCGATTACGACATCCGCTCCATCGGCAACCGCTTCTCCAGCCAGTCGTGTTGCGTCACCAGGGCCACCTGTTTCCTGCAGGACAACCAGCCAGCCGTTACTCTCTAAATAATCAATTACGGCATTCAGTTCCTGTCTGACGACAATTTGACCGCTGGTCGGGTTGTAAATCAGTTTCGCCTTCATACCTGCACCCCTTTTTTTCACAACTGACAGGGCACACGAGCATTTTTTCTAACACCGTTTTCACTGCATCTGTTTTCACGTATAGTAACGAGCCGTCAGGATATTCTTGCGTAAAAATACAGGTTATTTCAATACCTCCTTCAAAACGCCCTGTTGGCGGTTTTTTGACAGATGGCTTCCGTCACGATTAGAATTCTTACAATGAATAAATGTAAACAAATTCACTGCGAGGAGCAAGAAAATGACCAATAAAGTAATGAGCATGGGTGAGGCGGTGAACAAATTCGTCGAGCCTGGCGATTTGTTATTCCTTGGCGGAGCGATTCACGGTACACCGAACGCCGCTGTACGGGAAATCGTCCGGCAGAGAATCAATCACCTCTCGATTATTTTCGTCCTGAACAACGTTACGCCGCTTATCGGCGAAGGCCTGGTCGATACCGTTCATACCGCCTATTCAATGACCGATGAAAAGCGTTCTTACGCCCTCAAAAGAGCCAGAGAAAAATTCAACACGACCATTACCTTCAAAGAATACTCTCACTTCGGTCTTGCCTTAGGGTTGTTTGCCGGATACATGGGAATTCCTTTCATGCCGACAAGATGCCAACTAGGCTCGGACATGATGAAATACAATGACTATATCCAGTCCATTGATTGTCCGTTCGAAGGCGGTACAATCGGGGTCGTTAAAGCGATTGTCCCTGACGTTGGAATAATCCACGTCCAGAGATGCGATGCCGAAGGAAACGCCCAGAGATGGGGTTCGATGGGCGTCGATTTCGAAGGTATCAATGCCAGCCGGAACGTCATCATCACCACTGAAAAAATCGTCGATAATGACGTTATCCGGCGGGACCCGAACCGTACCCTGATTCCGGGGTTCCGGGTCAACGCCGTGGTCGAACAGCCTTTCGGAGCGTACCCGACCCACCTTGCCGGCTGCTACAATGCCGGGTCAGCCGGTTTCGGCGGCTTGAACAACGAAGCCGACTGGGAGACGTATATACAGCACACCATCGACGGGGTGAAGGACTGGAATGAATACCTCGGGCACCTCAAGAGCGAATTCGGGAGCGATGTCCTCGCAAAGCTCGCCATCAAAAATCCGCTGATGAGTGAGCCTGTTATCACCGGTATGTAGGGTGAGGCATGAAAAAACGGGCAGGAGAATAAGATGAATAAACCTGAATACGGTACCGATTACACTGAATACGACCTGATGATTATTGCGGCGGCTCGCCAGGTACGGAACGAAGACGTCATTTATACCGGTGTGGGGTTCCCCATCGAAGCCGCCGTGCTGGCAAAAAACCTCCACGCTCCGGACTGCACGATATTTATCGAAAACGGTATCGTCAGGTCAAGCCTCTTTGAACTCCCCTGGACGACAGACACGATGGAATCCCAGTTACTGGCCGAGCAACTGACCGGTTTGACGTACATCAACTGCCTGGCGCAGGCGGGTCATGTTTCACTCGGTTTGATGGGTGGAGGGCAGGTTGACCGGTACGGCAATGTCAACGACCATGTTGTCGGCAACTACCGGAAACCGGTTCACCGCTGGATGGGCAGCGGCGGCGCTAACGACCTGACGAGTTTTTGCGGGAGAACAATCGTCATTCTCAAAC
>CAYXEG010000037.1:0-21632 GCA_964463875.1 uncultured Dehalococcoidales bacterium | reverse complement strand
AGAAAGGGGGACGCATCGAAACAGGGGGAAAGATTAAAAGTTAAGTACAGGTTCTTTTCGAAGCCTGTCCCGGCTCACCCCGACGTGACGTGAGTTGCTATCAGCGTACCCTGAACCCGAAAAAACCGATTTCGTTTCGTGAAAAAAGGAAAAAAAACGAAAACGAATCGAGGCTGAATAGCCCGAAGTACGGTAACAATTCGAAGTTATTACCCACCAGTCTCTCTTGTGTTATACTTTTTACTGAATACAAGATAAAGAGGGCGTGACATGAAAAAATCGGTTTTCGTTGACGGTCAGCACGGCACGACCGGGTTGCAGATTCGCGAACGGCTCGAAGGTAGAGACGACGTCGAAATCATGGAGATTCCGGAGGAAAAACGGAAGGATTTACAGGTCCGGAGCGAGTACATTAACGGGGCGGATATCGTGTTTCTCTGTCTGCCGGATGATGCCGCCCGGGAATCGGTCAGCCTGGTGAAGAATCCTTCGGTTTGCGTCATCGACGGTTCGACCGCCCACCGGGTCAGCGAGGGCTGGACGTACGGCATGCCGGAACTGAAAAAGGGACAGCGGGAGCTGATTCGAAAAGCAAAAAGAATCGCCGTGCCCGGGTGCCACGCCAGCGGATTTATCCTGATGCTCCACCCGCTCATTGCCGGCGGCATTGTCGCCCCCGATTACCCGATTTCCGTCCACGCCGTAGCCGGTTACAGCGGCGGCGGCAAGGGAATGATTGCCGATTACGATAACCCCGCGTCTCCGGACTATATAAGGAATCCCCGACCCTATTCGCTGAAACTCGACCACAAGCACCTGCCGGAAATGACGAAGTATACCGGCCTGGTGGAACCGCCGGTGTTCAATCCGACGGTGGTGAACGTCTACACCGGGGAAATCATCTCGATTCCGCTGGTTGCCAGTCACCTGAAGAAAAAAATGAATGCCCGCGAAATTCACGGTTACCTCGCTGACTACTATAAAGGCGAGCGGTTCGTCAGGGTGATGCCTTTCCCGGCTGACGAGTACCTGAAGAATGGATTTTTAACCTTTACCGACTGTAACGGTACCAATAACCTGGAGATTTTCGTTTTCGGGAATGAAGAGCGGATTCTCCTTTCCGCCCGGTACGATAACCTCGGGAAAGGGGCTTCCGGAGCGGCTGTCCAGAATATGAACATCGTTCTCGGGCTGCCGGAAGAAACCGGCCTGCCGACGGAGGCATGATAAAAGTCACATCCTGACCGCGAACGATTAGGATATGATAGACGGGAGATGAAAAGAGTACCGAAATTGACCGCATATCAGTCATGTGGTATTCTTTAGACGGTAAAGTATATTCGAAGAAAATAGGAGGTATTCCTGTGAAAGAAAAAGTTGAAGAAATCCTCGGTATGGTACGACCGATGCTGAATCGTGACGGCGGAGATGTCGAGCTTGTCGGTATCAGTGAGGACGGAACCGTATCCGTCAAGCTCAAGGGCGCCTGCAACGGCTGCGCCATGGCTTCGTTAACCCTGAAAATGGGCATCGAGAAAATCCTCAAGCAGGAAGTACCAGAGGTCAAGGAAGTCGTCGCTGTCGACTAAAACCCATCCGGGGGAGAAGAAGCATGGTAACGGAGTCTGCGAAAAGAACAGAGTACGCGCATGTTGAGACAGGCAGGGATATTCCGTTCGGGATAGCCGGCTACTACACACCGCTCGACGAAACCCGGCTTGCCTTTAACGGGCGAGAGGTTCTCTATGTGACCGGCAAGGTCATCATGGAAGCGCCCTGCTGTAAAATGGCTCCGGACTGGGTCTACGCTATCGTGCCGGGTTATATTGTCGACTGGCAGTACGAAACGAACGATAACGGCGAGAAAGTGACGAGGGTCGAACCGGTCGGAACCACCGATAAAGAAGCGGTTACGAAACTGATTCAGGATAAAGAGGGCTACATACCGGTTGATTTCTGGTAATTACGGGAGAATGAGAAAACGTATAAGCCGCGGGATATTCCGCGGCTTTTCTATTTCCGGCAGGTAAAAGGAAGGTAAAAACAAACGAATCGGTCGAGATTGCTTTCCGATTCGCTTCGTTTCCCGATTGCGCTACGCTTATACGAAATCTGTGACATGCGGGCAGGTCGGTTCATCCTTCGACAGGCTCAGGACGAACGGGAAAATCTATGGCTCGAATCGTATGGGAAAGATATCATTCATCGCGAAAAAAAGACTTATAACAGGACAAGAAAACCGCTCATGGTGAGCTGGTCGAACCATGAGCGGTGAAAGACGGTTTCCCGATTATGAGTGTGGGTGTCAGTGTGAGTAATGAGTAGTGAGGACCACCCGCTACTCATTACTCACTGCCAATTACCTATATACTCCGTATTCCTTGGTGAACTCAATCATTGCCTTGAGATTGGCGGGGTTGGTTTCCTCGACCGAGGTGCTGGGGGAGAGGATGAAGCCGCCGTTCTTGCCGACGGTATCGATAAGTTTTTTGCAGTAAGCGATAACATCATCCGGCGTGCCTACCTGGAGGAGCGAGGAGGGGACATTGCCCGAAATGCAGCAGTGGTCGCCGAGGATTTCCTTTGCCCGGACGATATCGGAGGCTTCGAACCCGGCGGTGAACTTGCCTTTCGGCAGCTCCAGGAGGTATTCGATACGGGAATCGAAATGGCCTTCGATGAAGAAGTTCGGCATGGCGCCCCGTTCGCAGAGAGTGGTGATGAGTTTCTTGCAGGTCGGCCAGTAGAACTTGGCAAACTGCTCTTTCGAGAGGAATTCGTCGATACCGCGGGTGTTGGTCATGAAAATGCGGATATCGCCGTTTTCATCGGGAACGAGCGGGGTGAGGGCGAGTTGCTCTTTCAGGATAAATTCACAGAGTTCGATCAGTTTATCCGGCTTGCGAAACATGGCCATCATGGTGTTGTGCATGCCGGAGAGAGAATGGGAGACGATATCGAAGGGCGGCAGGGCGCCGACCATCGGGGTGGAGTAGTAGCCGAAACCCTCGAACAGTTTCTGAAGTTTTTCCTGTTTTTCGCGGGCTTTCCGCATCTCCCGGCCGGATTCCTGGAGCAGGTTGATGGCGGCTTCGATATCCGGTTCCGTCAGCACCATGGCGAGTTGCTGGGCTGAGCCGGGACCGTTGAAGAGCTGGTAAAGAGACGGGAGAGCGCCGAAGCCCTTCAGCTTGTCGCTTATCCGGGGAAGCTGCTTGCGGACCATGTAGTCACGCGGATCGGTCATGTACTCGTCGAACTCTTCCGGTTTCAGGCCGTCGATTTCGATTGACTGGTGGCCGTGCCAGGGGTTGGCGCCGAAGCCCGGCCAGCGGGCGGTTTTCAGCCCGAGCATGGCAAGGGCTTTCCCGGACTGGTACAAGGTCGCCCCGAAGGAATCCGGGCAGAAATCCTTCAGGGCTTTTTCGCAGGCGGCGTACCAGGCGTCGAAATCGTCAAATGCAGCCGAAAAGGGGATACCCGCGTAGCGGGCGGGGAAGTAGCTCATCGGGCAGGTGACCGGCACCCGGTCGGGGACGCCCACCGTCCAAGCGGTTTTCGTTCGGCGGTACCGTTCGTCACGAAGCTGTTCTGCTGGTTTACCGATATCAGGGTCATTAAACATAGGTGTTCTCCCTTCGAAAAATTGTTTATAAACTATACCAATGTCAATAATAGTACATCAGGTGCGACGGGGATACAAGGTTTTTATACTTGACGAAGGTTTACTCCGTTAATCGCCGGATTTTTCCAGGCTTGACAATATCATAGTTTATATGTATAAAAAAGTGATTCATCAGCGAAAATTACCTTTTGTGAAGTATTGACGTATGATAGCGTATACGCTATCATTATTGGAGATGACTTAGTGGGAAAATCGGAAAAGCGAGAACAGAGAGTAAGGGATAACACCGCGAATGTACGTTTACACGAATTCGAAATGTTGGTGCTGCGATATGGTGAAATCATTGAAGGTGCTCATCATCCAAAAGCTTGTATTGGCAGACACATATTTCCTTACAAGCGGGAAAATCCGGTGAAAGCTCATTATGTGGAAGCGGTACTTGGGTTTATCGATGAGGTAAAAGAGGTTCAGAAAAATGGTTAGTCAAGAGGCTGAGTTAAAAAAGAAGATTGAATTCTACATGAGTCTGCATTATACCATGATGGTGAAATTCCACCCGGAACAAGGAGGATACTATGTCGCCGGTTACGTTGAACTGCCTGATTTTACAATGACCGGTTTGACTCCTGAAGAGGCGGTAAAGGAACTGCTGGCCGAAAAAGAAGAATGGTTCAGGCTGTGCCTCGAAAGAGGCATTCCTGTTCCCATGCCGGTAGAATCGAGAGATTTCAGCGGCCGGATACTGCTTCGTACCTCGCCCTCCCTGCATAAAGCGCTCTATGAAGTTGCCGAACTTGAAGGAGTCAGTCTCAATCAGTATGTGATTACCAGACTTGCCCAGGCAGTCGGAAAAGCTGAAAACGCCGGCTTGAAAACCGGTTGATATCCTGTTAAATGATTTATTGCTCATCACGTCGGTTCCCGCTTATGTCCGACCGCATAGATGACCGTTTCCGTGAGGTGAAAGCCGTCCGGTTGCCTGGCGGCAGACAGGCGTTCCACCAGATCTGCTTTGAAGCGGTGCCGGGTTGTTTCTTCCATGTTCATGATGGTCAGGCGACTGCCTCCGGAGAGGAGCATTTCCCAGAATGATTCGGCGTCCGGATAAACGGCGGTCTCCGTTTCCCTGGTAAAGGCGATACCGGAAAAACCGTATCCGGTGAGCAACGATTGCATGTCATCGGCCGAAAAACGGGTCGGCCAGGCGTACAGGAAGCGGGCGAACGATGCCTCCGGGTCTTTTTTTCCGTAGTCCCTGATTAATTGATTGACGATGATACCCGGGCTGGCCGGGGCGGGGGTAAACGGTTCGAAGACCGCCAGACCGATAGCACCTCCCGGTTTAAGTACCCGGTACATTTCCGCCAGGGCGGAGCGGGGGAAGTAGAAAATACCGAAAGCGCAGGTGACGATATCGAACGACGCGTCAGGAAAATCGAGGTGCTCCGCATCCATCCTTTTCAACTCTATATTGGTCAACTCTTCTCCGTCAGCAGCCTGTCGCGCCTTTTCGAGCATGCCGGCGGAGATATCGATGCCGGTCACTATCCCTTGCGGTCCGGCGCACCGGGCTGCCGGGAGAAGCGCCGCTCCGGTGCCGGTGGCGATATCGAGAATACGAGAACCCGGGTTTATCGGGAGCAGGTCGATAAGCCGCTGTCCCGACTCCCGGAACATCTTCCCCCGGTCGTAGAGGGGTGCGGCGCCATCGAAGGTCTCTTCAATCATCTGAGTGGTAATGATGATACGTTCCGTCATTTTTTTCTCCTTCAGGAAAGCAGAACTGTAGTATAAAGGCATTTTCGACGAAAAAACAGTCTGTTTTTATATGATGTATCTCTGGTATAATGAGATGCGGGAAAAATTCGCAGGTAGACGGAGACCGGTAGTAGTTACTATGATGGATATATTTCGGAGGTGGCCGATCATCTTTACCTTGATGGACTGTCGTTAAGCTGGTATTGCATAATGTTACTATTAAGGTTACAATAGTAACCGAAATGAGTACAATTTTTGATTATGATAGCTTGGGAACCATTCTTTTCGGTAAGTCACGAAGGCTGATACTGGCGCTTTTATACGGACACACTGATGAGGAGTTCTACCTTCGGCAGATTATCCGTATTATCGGAATGGGGCCAGGGCCGGTGCAGAGAGAACTGAAACAACTGGTCGGTTCCGGTATTATTACAAGTAGAAAACGCGGTAATCAGCTATATTTTCAGGCGAATCCTGAAAACCCGATTTACGAGGAATTGAAGAGCATTGTCAGGAAGACATTCGGTGTAGCTGAAGTCATCAGGCAGGCCTTGTCACCCGGTGCAGATACAATCCGGGTGGCTTTCATCTTCGGTTCGGTAGCCAGAAGTACAGACGACCGAAGAAGCGATATCGATGTATTGGTGGTTGGAGATATCACGTTCGCTGAGGTTGTTTCTCTCGTACACCCGGCGGAAGAAAAAATCGGACGGGAAATCAACCCTGTTGTTTACGCGACGTCTGAATACAGAACTAAAAAGAAAGAAGACAATCACTTTATCAGGAGAATCCTCGATGAAGAGAAAATATTTGTGATTGGCGATGCAGACGAACTGGGAAAACTGGCTGAATGAAAAATGGGTTGTACCTCACCGGCCTTCGGCGGGTGAAATTGCCGACCTTTTGCATATTGCCGACCGGGACCTGGAGAAAACCGGGATTATCGAACTTGGTCCGGACTGGCGTTTGAGCATTGCTCACAACGCGGCTATTCAAACGGCGAAAGCCGCCCTGGCGGCAACCGGTTTTCGGGCACGGACCGAAGGACAGCATTATCTTGTCCTGCAATCACTGTCATTCACGCTTGAAACGGAACCGGCAATCATCGATCTGCTGGACAAATTCCGCAAGAAACGGAATATCAGCGATTACGAAAGAGTCGGGATGGTCAGCGAACAGGAAGCTAAGGAAATGATTGCCCTGGCAAAACAGCTTCGGAACGATGTCGAACTGTGGCTTCGTAATCGATTCCCTGAACTAGCCGGCCGAATATAAGATACACCTGAAACAGCCTTGCTCCGTTTTAACGAATAACCGGCTGTTACTTATCCGATAAAGATATCTATACCCGGCCTGAATACCAGTTGTCTCAACAGTTCAAACATAACACACCCATCACAAATTTATCAATATACGACGGGAATTACTCTTTAAAGAGGGTGTAAAACAGTCGTTGACATTATTCAACACTTTCACCGATATAGGCTGTATAAAAGTGGAAAAATTACCCCACCCCCGAATATTGCCCGATGAACGATACGCTAGTTGTGCAAACAGGGAGAAAGGTTACACTTTAAACCGGGGTGATAGGTAACACTTTTCGTTTACTTTCATCAAGAATACCAAGAAGCAAGTAACTGAAATATACTTCCCAGCTGTTATCTGATATTTGTTTTAAACCGACAGGTTCACCAGCCATAGCTTGAGAAATATAGATGAACTGGTTTTTCCATTTGATACAGCCGCTGTGCATCACCTTTCTGACCGTTAACCAGTTGTCATATTCCATTTCGGGCAGTTTTTTAGGGTAAGAACGGCTGGAGGGCTGATAGACCGAGGCCGGAGTTTGCATGCCAAGAGCTTCATGGGGTCGCTCCGCGTTATACTCCGCCATGAAACGGTTGAAGGCTTTTTGCTGTTGCGTAAAGTTTTGCCTGGGTGGCTTGCAGACCGCTTCTTTCAAGGAACGGTGCATTCTTTCATGTCGTCCGTTTTGCTCCGGGTGGGCTAAAGCTATTCTTTCCGGCACAATACGAAGGCGTATCAACCATACCGCAAGGCGGCTTAATCCGCAAAGCCCGACGGAAGCGAAGGGAGCTCCGTTATCACTTCTCATCGCCAGCGGTAAGCCGTGTTCCCGGAAAGCCCGTTCGAGAAATGGTCTGGTTGCTTCATAACTTGGATGATGAAGAGCCTGGCAGGTTAAAATGTATCGGCTGAAGTTATCCGTCAACGTCAGCGGGTAACAAAGCCTCCCGTCACCAGTGCGAAATTGACCTTTGTAATCAATACTCCAGCTGTCATTAGGCTGGTTACAATGTTGAAAAGGCGGGTGGTATGGCGGTGTATGCCGCTGCTTTTTTCTCGGTCGAACTAATCCTTGTTTATGCAGAATGTTTTGTGCCGTGCTGACCGCCGGCCAGTCTTGCTCAGGGTAATGTTGTTTTAACCAGGTTATTACTTTCTTTGGTCCCCATTTTTCATACCGCTGCTTGGTATTGATTATCTCAGTCGCTATTTCTACGGCGGTGGCGTTAGGATGTTTCAAGGGAGCGTGTGACCCTTCCTCCAGCGCTTGTATTCCCCCTGTTCTATACCTGCTTATCCACTTATATATCGTTTTTCGGCTCACCTGATAATGCTCTCCAAGCTCTGTTACCGTATGTTCTTTTTTCAACCAATCAGCTATCAGTTGCACTTTGAAATCCATTGCACAGGTCTCTTTCCAAGGAATCGGCAATTCCTCCTGCCTCTACCTTATCTGTTACCCATGTGCCCGGTCTATTTTGTTACCATTCTACCCGGTCTGTACCCAGTCGTCCCCCTCTCCGTCGACGGAGAGGGGGATAAGAGGGGGTGAGGTCAAAGAAAGTAAAAATGACACCTGGTATAATTCCCGGTTCATTCAACTATACGAAAAAGCAGATTCAGCCATTCGTTCGATTGAACGTAACAGCGTATTATTGTACACTTTTAAGGGTAATAACAAAGGAAATCAGATGAGAATACAACGGTGTAAAGGCACTCAGGACCTGACTCCTGGGGAAATGAAAAAATTCCGCTTTATAGAAAGCGTCTTCAGGGACTGCTGCCTGAAATGGGGCTATGACGAGGTTCGGACGCCGACCCTTGAATACCTGCACCTCTTTACCTCGACAGGGACCCTGACGCCCGGTAGACTTAACAAGGTCTATTCGTTCCTCGACTGGGACGGCTGGAGCGGCGAGCGGGTAGTGATGCGGCCGGATGGTACCATTCCAATCGCCCGGATGTATATCGATTCGGGCAGCGAAAAACTCGCCCGGCTGTTCTATGTGACGAACGTGTTTATCTTCGAGGAAACGGGGAAAGAGAGCCGCGAAAAGTGGCAGTGCGGGGTCGAATTAATCGGCGCCGGTTCGACCGCTTCCGATATCGAACTTATCACCCTGGCCATCGAGATATTGAGAAAAGCGGGGATACGCTATCCCCAGTTGAAGCTTTCCCACGCCGGCCTGATACGGAGTCTGCTCGATAAGTTCGGGCTGAGCCGGGAAGAACAGGCGAAGACGTTCGACGATATCCTCGACGGCAACGAAAAAGTGCTGGCGAAACTGAAGTCGGAAAAACCGGAACTGAGCCGGGTACTGACACCGCTGCTCGACCTGAAAGGGAAATCGTCAGGCTTTTTGAAAAATGTCCGGGCGCTTTTCAGCCGGGACCTGCCGGAACTTGAACCGGCCCTCGATAACTTTATCGAGGTGGTGGAACTCCTCGAAGAGATGGGCATCAGGTACCGGATAGATATCTCTTCCGGCAGCGGTTTCGAATACTACACGGGCATCATCTACCAGATAATCGCCGGGGGAGAGCACATCGGCGGCGGCGGCAGGTACGACGCCCTCATCCCGCTGATGGGCGGAGGCGATATTCCCGCTTCCGGTTTTGCCCTCTACCTTGACCGGGTCATGGATAAGGTAAAGACCGAGGTAGTTCCGGAGCCGGACAGGGTTCTGATAAAAGTCAGCACCCGCGAGGCCTTGAAAGAAGGATTCGAGCTGGCGAAGCACCTCCATGAAGCCGGGCACATTGCCGAAGTCGAAATGAACGGCCGGGAAATGGCCGAGGCAGGCTGGGTTGTCGAGGTCGGCGCCGGAGAAAAGCCGTTCAATGTAAAGGAAATAGAGTCCGGGGTGAGTTTCGAAGCAGCGACGAAGGCGGAAGTGGTGAAGAGGATTTGTGGTTAGCGAAAAGTACTAAATCCCTCTTAATCTCCCTTTACGAAAGGGAGAAACTGTATCGTCAACCTTTCTTCAATACTACCGAAGAGGGATTTTTCGGATGACCCTTGAGACCAGAGAAACGAAGTTAACAGAAGGATTCTATTAAGGAGTACGGATACATCACTAATCTCAAGATAGCGTTACCAAAGGGACGCCTGCTGCCGGATACCGCCGCTCTCATCGAGAAAGCGGCGTGGGGTATCGAGGGCTACGTGGAAGGCGCCCGTTCATATCGATTGGCATCGAACAAATTCCCCGGCATGCTTGCCAAGATGTTCCATGAGAAGGATATCCCGATTCAGGTGGCGACCGGGACTTACGATCTGGGTATCTGCGGACTCGACTGGCTGAGGGAACTGATGGTCAAGTATCCGAGTTCCGGGCTGGTGGAGCTCCGCAATCTCGATTACGGGGAAGGGTTGCTCTACATGGCGGCGGGACGAACATCAGGACTGGATACGCTGGAGAAGATTCAATCTTGCGGAAGTACGATACGGATAGTCAGCGAATACCCGAACATGGCGGAAGCCTTCGCCCTGAAAAACCGGCTTCGTCGCTTCAGCATCTTTCCCCTCTGGGGAGCCGCCGGCGCCTATCCGCCGGAAAGTGCCGAACTGGCGCTGATACGGCAGGGGGAAGAGGTACCGGATTCGGACCTGGTACCGGTCAGTCCGGTGCTGGATTTCGGCGCCTGCCTGATAGCGAATAAAACCTCTTGGGAAAAGAAAGACCTGAGCGGGATTCTGCAATCAATCGATAAAGCCCTTCGCGGAACCGCCCGGAAACAGGTGACAGTCCCGGAAATTATCTCAAGTTTGGAAAACAATCCGCTATGCGGATTCGATGATGGAACGATAAAGCTTGCTCTGCCGGACGGCCACGCCCAGAGGCATACCGTGAGACTGCTGGAGAGAGCGGGAATAACCGTCACTGAATATCCTTCGAAATCGGGGATACGGCGTCCGTCGACCAGCCTCGAAGGGGTGAGTATCAAGATTATCCGCCCGCAGGACATGCCCCTGCAGGTAGCGAACGGCAATTTCGACCTGGCGGTGACCGGTAAGGACTGGGTGCTCGACCATTTATACCAGTTTCCTTCAAGTCCGGTTCAGGAACTGCTCGACCTCAAGGCAAGCTGGGTGAAGATTGTCGCGGTGGTCGTTAACGAGTTGCCGGTGGATGATATCCAGGGATTACGGGATTACTATGCCGAACGTTCCATGCCGGTACGGGTAGTCTCCGAGTACGTGAATATTGCCGATAAGTGCGCCCGGGAGAACCAGCTCGGCATGTACAAGGTCATTCCTACCTGGGGCTCGACCGAGGCATTCCTGCCGGAGGATGCGGACATGCTCATCGATAATACCGAGACCGGCGGCACCATTGCCCGGCATAATCTCAAAATTATCGAAACCCTGTTCGAATCGACAGCTCGCCTGATAGGTAACAGGAACAGTATCATGTCCCCGGAAAAAGGGGAAAGAATCAGGGAAATCGTGAAGATACTCGAATCGGGGATTGAGGATACGAAGGCGAAGAAATCATGAACATTATCGAAGGATTCGAGCCGTTAAAGAGCCGACTTTTCCGCCGGGGGATTTCCAAAGGCGTTTTCGAAACTGATGAGCGTGAAAAGTCAGTACGGGAAATCATCGCCGAGGTTGCCCGCCGGGGAGATGCGGCGTTATACGATTTTACCGAACGGTTCGATAAGGTGAAGCTGAATTTCCTCGAAGTTGTGAAGGAAGCGTTGCGGAACGCCTGCGATGAAATCAGCCCCGAGCTTATCGAAGCGCTCAAACTGGCCGCCGAAAGAATCTATTCGTACCATGCGGCTCAGAAAGAAAGCCTGCTCAATGAAAAGGTTAAGAACGGCCTCGGCTGGCTGGTCCGTCCGCTGGAGAGAGTCGGGATAATCGTTCCCGGCCAGGCGGCGCCGCTGCCGTCATCGCTGATGATGACGGTCATGCCGGCGAAAGCCGCCGGGGTGAAGGAGATTATCCTGGTGACGCCCCCGCAGAAAAACGGGAAAGTGCACCCGGCGACACTGGCAGCGGCGGAAATAGCCGGCGTCGAGAGGGTTTTCTCAGTCGGCGGCGCTCATGCTATTGCGGCGCTGGCCTTCGGAACGGAATCGATTCCGTCCGTCGATAAAATCTGCGGGCCGGGCAATATCTACGTGACGCTCGCTAAAAAACTGCTTTTCGGAACGGTCGGCATCGACGGCCTCTTCGGCCCCTCGGAAGTGGTGATAATCGCTGACGAGCATGCCGACCCGGCGTATGCTGCTTCCGATGTCCTGGCGCAGGCGGAGCATACCGCCGGCTCGGCTATTTTCCTGACGGATTCGCCTGAGATGGCGGATAAGGTGAACAGGGAAGTCGAAAAGCAACTGGCTGGTCTGGCTCATGCTGAAGAAACCCGGAAAAACCTCGAAGAAAACGGCCTCATCGGGCTGGTTGAGAGCCTGGAACAGGCTGTTGAACTGGCAAACCTCTACGCGCCGGAACACCTGCTGTTACTGGCTGATAATCCTGAGAAGTATTTCGCTTCGATAACCGCCGCCGGGTGTATCATCGCCGGGAAAAAGGGCACGGTAGCGCTTGGCGACTATATCGCCGGGCCGAGTCACGTCCTGCCGACCGGAGGCACCGCCCGCTTCGGCTCGCCATTAAACGTAACCGATTTCGTCAAGATAACCAGCCTGGTGAATACGGATAAGTTCGAAATGGACAGGGTCGCCCGGTCAGGAAAGGTCATTGCCGAAGCCGAAGGCCTCGACGCTCATGCCCGCGCGCTGGGGAAGAGGGTGGATGCCTGAGCCCGGTAATAAGTAATGGGTAGTGGGTAATTAGAGGGTTTCGTTTTACATTACCTGCCGACAAGAGAATTCACCCACACCGCTTTTTCATAAACCAGCCTGAGGAACGGTTCGGTTTCTTTGACCGAGGTATGTTCGACCGTCACTTCGAAGAGGAGCGGGCCGGGAAAAGAAGTATCTCGGAGCTGCGAGGAAAGTTCCGGCCAGTCGATTACTCCTTCGCGGGGCGGAACGTGGTCGGTGAAGGGTTTGACCCAGTCGGAAAGGTGAACGGCGATTACCCGGTCTTTCATTGTTCGCAGTAGTTCAAGGGGATTCGGCCCGTCAGCCTGCTCGTGCGAAGAATCATAGCAGAATCCGATATAGTTACTATCGCAGCGTCTCACCGCTTCGATTGCCAGACCGGTCGACGGCCCGGGCAGGACGTTCTCCACAGCCAGCCTGATTCCAGTGTCTTTCAGTAACGGTTCGAGAGCATGCAGCGAAGCGAGGATTTTCGAAAGCAGGTCATCGTAGTTACCCTGGCCGATATCGAACGGTATCGGGTGAGCGACGACCACCGGCGCGCCGAGGGCAGCCCCGGCTTCGATAATCGGCTTCATTTTCTCGGCGCTGTCAGGGTAGCAGAGACTGATACCGTGAATCGTGTCAATCTTCAGATGATTGGTTTTCAGGAGGGCTTCCAGGGTTTCCCGCCTTTTCTTATCGAGAATCCCCGAATGCTCCGTATCCTGCCCGAGCGAGACATGGGTAAAGCCTGCCCGGGAAATAAGGGGAAGCTGGATATCTACCGGCATTGAGTAATCGAAACAGGTAGAGATAGAAATCTGAGGTTCGTTCATTTTTCCTCCTTCTCAGGAGTTATTCACAATCATCTCAGCAGCTTCTTCCAGTTTTTTCACGGAGTATTTCACCGGTTCTTTCGCCGGCTCCCGAACGAGGATTGCCGGGATGCCGGCGGCTTCGGCGCCTTTAACATCGGCGATGATGTTATCGCCTACCATCCATTTCGTCTCCGGGTTTCCGGCGAGGTAAAGGGCGTATTTATAGATGCCGGCGTTGGGCTTGTCATACCCGATGGCCCCGGAGGAGACACAGCCGTCGAAGAGGCGGCCAAGCGGCATGCGGCGGACGATATCCGGCAGTTCCGGGAAATTATTGGAGAGGATAAAGTGCCTCCAGCCTTTCCTTTTCAGGTCTTCGAGGACGGGCAGGGTGTCATCGTAAAGCTGATAGTTTTCTGGCCGGAGAATCGCCTGGTGCGCCATTTCCGCCATGAGGAAAGATTCTTTGGGATTATAGCCGGCTTTTTCGACGGCTTCGGCGAGGAGCGGCCGGACCAGCCCCCACCAGGCTTCCGGAGAGGACAGTTCCGGGTGATATCGCTCGGAAAAATGCCAGGGGAATCTGCGACTGAAATTCGCTTTCAGGGTTTCGTGGGTCTGGTCGTGGCCGGGATGGAGGGTATCGAGCGCCTGGAGCAGCCCGCCGCTCCACTTTGAATTGACGACAAGGGTGCCGTCGAAGTCCCAGAAGATGGTTTTATTGTTAGAATTCATCGATGCTCCTCGAAAGTTGTCCCGTCTTGTTATACAGGATTTCAAGGCATCAGGCAAGAAGCGACGGGTAACCTGTTTACCTCAAACTAACAAAACGTTGAAAAATCACTAAATCCCCCTTGCCCCCTTTACAAAAGGGGGAACTTCAAGAATTGTCCGCCTCTGCATATCGGTGTTACAATGTTGATTGTTCACTACCTGTAAAAAAAGGAAAGAAGATGTCCGGCAACGAAGGAATTGGGAAATATATCCGAACCGATTTGAAGGCGTTCGGCGGCTATTCGGCGAGAATCGACCCCGGAACGCTCGAAGGCAAGGTCGAGATTGCCCACGAAAACATCATCAAGCTCGATGCCAACGAGAACCCGTACGGCTGCTCGCCGGCGGTCAGTAAAGCTCTGGGTTCCTATACCGGTTACAGTGTCTATCCCGACGATGGGCAGAACCGGCTGAGGAAGCTGCTGGCGGGACTTTGCGGCGTCGATGAAAAGTACGTCGTCGCCGGCAGCGGCAGCAACCAACTCATCGACCTCATCCTTCGCCTCTTCCTTGACCGCGGTGAAGAGGTTATCAACTGCGTGCCGACCTTCGGTATCTACAAGTTCAGCACCGACCTCTGCGGCGGGAAGCTGGTGAATATTCGCCGAAAAGACGATTTTTCGGTGGACATCGAAGCGGTTCTGGATGCCGTGATGCCGAAAACGAAGGTAATTTTCCTAGCGAATCCGAACAATCCGACCGGTAACAGCACTCCCGAAGCGGATATCATCAGGTTGCTGGGGACGGGCCGGGTGGTGGTCATCGACGAGGCGTACTGCGAGTTCAGCGGCGAGACGGTCGCTCCCCTGGTTACAAGATACCCGAACCTGATTGTTCTCCGGACGTTCAGCAAATGGGCCGGCCTCGCCGGACTGAGGGTTGGATACGGTCTGTTGCCACCGGAAATCGCCGGATATATCCTCAGAATCAAGATTCCCTACAACGTCAACGCCGCGGCGATGGTGGCGGTCGAAGAATCGTTGAAGGATATCGATTACCTGCGGTCGACGGTGAAACTGCTGGTTCAGGAAAGGGAACGCCTTTTCAACGAGCTCCGGGAAATCGACTGGCTGACGCCGTATCCCTCGAAGGCGAATTTCATTCTCTGCCGGGTCAAGGGTAACGCCGACCAGTTGCGACAGAAGCTCCAGAATAAAGGTATTCTGATTCGCTATTACGATGATGCGCTGCTGCGGGACTACGTTCGCATCAGCGTCGGCAAACCGGAGCACACCGACGCCCTGATGGCTGTCCTGCGCGGGTTATAACAGTTTCTTTCAGACGAAATCAACCTGGTTCTCCTTCAAAGCTGACTGAGCCTTATCCGCCTTTCCAGCGAAGGCTGGAAACCAGAGATAGTTCGCTCTGTGGAATCCCTGAGTGTAAAAAAAGGTTCCGTAAAAGGATGACTTCTGGATACTGGCCTTCGCCAGTATGACGGTTGGGTGATGGATACCTGGTTGTACGGTATCTCTTTTTGTTTATTTCTTTGACAGAACACTCTTTTCAGTATAAAATATCACAATACTGTGATAAATAAGGTGACTATTATGACGAATGTGAGATATCCACAGGAATTGGTTGAAAAGGTAACGGCTATCCAGCGGGATTACGGGTATACCGACCAGCAGATGGCGGAGATGTTGGGATGTAACCGCCGTACCTACCAGCAGACCCGTACCGGGAAAATGAAGCTGGGGAATGCCTATCTGCGGGGAGCGATGAAGCTGCTGGCAACCCATACGGCGGTAAAAAGGAAATCGAGCGTCATAACCCGAAAAACCGCTGAGACCGATATCACAATAGAATTCAACGTTGACGGCACCGGCAAATGGGAAATCGATACCGGCATTTATATGTTCAATCACCTTTTATCACAGGTTATCAAGCACGGCCGGTTCGACATGACACTGAAAGCGACCGGCGATGACCCGCACCACCTGATTGAGGACGTGGGGATATGTTTCGGCCAGGCGGTCAGGGAAGCCCTCGGGGAAAGGATAGGAATAATCCGGATGGGAGATGCGACTGTGCCTCTCGACGAATCCCTGGCGATGGTGGCAATCGACCTCAGCGGCCGGCCATACTCGGTGCTTGAGCTACCCTTCAGCGGCAACGACATGAGCGGGTTTCCCCTGGACATGATACGGCATTTCCTGGAGACGTTTGCCATCGAAGCCCGGCTGAACCTGCATGCCAGAATCATCTGCGGCACCAACGACCACCATAAAGCAGAATCGCTCTTCAAAGCCCTCGGCCGGGCACTCGATATGGCGAGCGCGGTCGATGCCCGGACTAAAGGAGTCCTGCCCAGCACCAAGGGAATGCTCGAAGGGGTGAAGTAAGCGATGTCCGGACAGAAACTTAACTCTGAATTCTGGAACATGATTGACCGGATTGTCAGAGAATCCCGCTTGGTTATCGACCGTCCGAAAGGCACACATCATCCGAGATTTCCTAAGATTGTCTATCCTCTCGATTACGGGTACCTCGAAGGTACGGCATCGATGGATAAAGGCGGTATCGATGTCTGGCGGGGAACGGGAGAAGCTCAAAGCGTTTGCGGCATCATCTGCACGGTCGATATCATGAAGAAGGATTCGGAAATCAAACTGCTCATCGGCTGTACTGCGGAAGAAATCGAGACTGTGTACCGGTTTCATAACGAAAGCGAGTACATGAAAGGGCTGCTGGTACAAAGGTAAACTGAAAACGTCTATCCGAATAACATAAAAGAGGGAGTTTTGCTCCCTCTTTCGTTTTCAGTTATCGCGGTTAATTACGCCAGCTTCTTTCCGGCCAGTCTTTCGTAGGCTTCGCGGTAGCGTTTCGAACTGGCTTCAATAACCTCGGGGGTCAGTTCCGGCCCGGGCGGCTGCTTATTCCAGCCGGAGCTTGCCGTCCAGTCGCGTACCGGCTGCTTATCGAAGCTGGGCTGCGACTTGCCAACCTGGTACGAATTCGCGTCCCAGAAGCGGGACGAATCCGGCGTCAGCAGTTCGTCGATAAGTATGAGCTTGCCGTCGACGAGGCCGAATTCCATCTTGGTATCGGCGATGATGATGCCTTTTTCGAGGGAATATTTCCGGGCCAGGTTGTAGACGGCCAGGCTTTTTTCTTTCATTTCCCGGGTCAGGGCTTCGCCAATCTGGTTTTTCACGTCATTCATGGTCATGGGAAGGTCGTGTCCCTCTTCGGCTTTGGTGGTGGGGGTGAAGAGCACCTCGGGGAGTTCCTGACTCTCTTTCATGCCGGCCGGCACTTCGATGCCGAAGACGGTGCCGGATTTCCGGTATTCTTCCCAGGCTGAACCGGAGAGGTAGCCGCGGAGTACCCATTCAAGGTTAACCCGTTTGGCTTTCCTGACGACCATCGAACGCCCGGCAAGGTAAGCGGGATAATTGAAGCGTTTACCGGCGGGCAGGTAGGAATCGAGGCAATTAACGTCGTTAACGGTCTCGACGACGTGGTTGGAAATGATGTTTTTTGTTTTTTCGAACCAGAAAGAAGAAATCTGGCAGAGAACTTTACCCTTGTCCGGAATGCCGGAGGGCAGCACCACGTCGAATACGGACACCCGGTCGGTAGCAATGATGAGGAGGTTATCTCCAAGCTCATAGGTATCGCGGACTTTGCCCTTGATAAACACAGGGAGAGGAAGGTCGGTATTCAGTAAAATTTCTTTCTTTTCCATACCGAAATATACCATATTTCAGAGAAATGAGGAACTATTCAGGACAGGGAATGGTGCCGGTGAGGCAGATTTCAGGTTTATGAGAAAACCGGTGTTATACCCTCTTCTTTTTCCATCGGCCTGTCTTGAAGTAGACGAGGTAGACGCCGGAGGTGAGAATCATCGGAATGACGGCCGCCCAGCGTACTCCAAGGACGCCGAGGTTACCGACGTTCGGCAGCCACCAGGCGAGGGGAAGCTGAATCAGCCAGCCGCTGACGAGGCTGATAATCAGAGGTACGACCGTATCGCCGGCGCTGGTGATGCAGTTTTGCAGGACAGCGCCGAAGCCCATGGCGATATAGCCGGTGACGGCAATCCTGAGGAAGCGAGCGCTGACCTCGATAAGTTCGGGGTCGGAGGTAAAAATCTGAACGGCGTATTCGGCGCCGAAAAGAAGGCCGACGCAGACGACAGCGATAAAGCCTTCGATGATGCCGGCGGCAATCCAGCCGCTTTTTTCCGCCCGTTCCGGTTTACCGGCGCCGAGGTTCTGGCCGGTGAGGACGCCGGCCGCCATACCGAGGCCGAAGGCCGGCATAAAGAGAATCATTTCAATTCTCCCCAGCAGGGTATGGGCAGCCATGGCCACGGTGCCGAACGGCGCCATGAAGCGGATAAAAATCATGCCGCGCATATTTTGCTCCATGCCCATGATGGAGGCGGGAATACCGATTCTGACGATACGCCAGATGGTGTTGGGGTTGACGGTAAATCCCTTGAAACTGAGTTTCAGGCGGGAACGCCCGGACATCAGGAACCAGAAGGCGATAATCGTCCCCAGGCTCTGAGAGATAACGTTGGTGATAGCCGCCCCGTTCACGCCCAGTTCCGGGAATATCCAGAGGCCGAAGATGAGGGTGGGGGCGACGGCAACATGGACCAGCCGGAAACTGACGGCGATTTTCATGGGTGTTTTCGAATCGCCGGATGCCTGCATGATGCCTTCGGCCATGGTGCGGAAGGCCATTGCTGTCATACCGATGAACTGAATCCGCATATAACTGGCGCCTTCGTCGATGATATCCTGGCCGACGCCAAGGAGCATGAGGATTTTTTCCGAGAGGAAGATACCGATGACGGCAAGGATAATCGATGCGGCGGCGCCGATGACGATTGCCTGCTGGGCAACGTGGTTCGCCTGTTCATCATCTCCGGAGCCGATGAAGCGGGCTATCATGGCTCTCATGCCGGTGAAAAGCCCCATCAGGCTCGATTGCGCCAGCATGACGGCCGTTCCCGAAACGCCGACTGCGGCAATCGCCGCCGGACCGAGCCGGCCGACCCAAATCATATCGACGGTCGGGCCGAGCATGTTGACGGTATTGCCGATAATAATCGGCCACGACATGGTCAGCAGGTTACGCAGAATGCTGCCGCTTACCCAGTCGCGAGTAGTAGTACTCCCCGGTTTCCCGGGAGGATTTCGTTGCATGAGCGGGTAAAAGTCTTTCTATATGGTCTGAGCCGTGATACAAACTGGTAAGTTCGGTTAACAACGTCTCTTCTTAATTATACTACCGGTGTTTCGGATATTTCCAATTATGAAAGATTCGGAGTCTAAACAGATTCACGCGGTTGTGCTCCTGTTATAGTCGCTCCGCACTATGTCCGGTATAATAAGAGTAGTATGCGATTTCAGTTAAAATATGTGGCGTTGCCGGTGGGGATTTTTCTCCTGACACTGATTCTCGCCGGCTTTGTTTACTCCCGCCTGCCGGGGGAGACAGCTTATATATTTTCCGGTGAGGGTTTGCCGGTAAAGACTGCCGGGAGAACAGACGTTACTGTTTGGATAATCAGCCTGCAACTTGTCTTCACCATGGGAGCACTGCTGATTGCTCATGTCATCGCCCTGATATTCCGGAAGTATGTTCCCCCGGATTCGGGGAACCTGGGACCGGCGTCAATCATCAGCCTGACGGGGAACATGACGGCCATTCCCCAGTTGGTGATTTTCTTTACAATGATGGATATTTTCAGCTACAATTCATACCAGATTCACCTCCTGCCGCTCTGGCTTAATGCCCTCATTTTCCTTGCCGGAGGCGGTATTATTTTAAGTATAATTTTCATCCGGGCGTTCCTGCGTATCCGGAGAAGTTAGTAAGGAGCAGTACATTGTCAGAAAACAAACCGGTAGTCGAAATGGAAAAACTCGTCTCATTATGCCAGAGACGGGGTTTTATTTTTCAGAGCAGTGATATTTACGGCGGCCTTTCGGGGTGTTATGATTTCGGACCGATGGGCGTCGAGATGATGAGGAACATCAAGGAAGCCTGGTGGAATACCGTTATCAGGAAGCGTGATGACGTGGCAGGACTCGATTCCAGCATCCTGATGAATCCCCGGGTATGGGAAGCAAGCGGCCACCTGACCAATTTTTCCGACCCGCTGGTCGAATGCAAAAACTGCCATCTTCGCTACCGGTCCGATAAGTTGGATTCCGACAGGTGTCCGGCATGCGGTGGTGAGTTCACCGAAGAACGCATGTTTAATACCATGTTCAAAACGTTCATCGGCCCGGTGGAAGATGCTGCCAACGTGATCTACCTCAGGCCCGAAACATGCCAGGGAATCTTCGTCAATTTCCAGAACGTCCAGACGACTACCCGAAAGAAAATACCCTTCGGAATCGCCCAGGTCGGCAAGTCGTTCCGAAATGAAATCACGACGGGTAATTTTCTGTTTCGCGTCCGCGAATTCGAGCAGATGGAAATGGAGTTTTTCGTCAAGCCGGGAACCGATGAGGAGTGGTTCGATTACTGGCTTCAGGAGAGATTGAACTGGTATGTCAGTCTTGGAATCAAGCGGAATAATCTGGATATTTACGAACACCTGAAGGAAAAGTTGTCTCACTATTCGAAACGCACCTGCGATATCATGTACCGGTTCCCGATGGGATTCGATGAGCTTGAGGGTGTGGCAAATCGTACCGATTACGACCTTACCCAGCACCAGAAGTTCAGCGGGAAGTCCATGGAGTATTTCGATAACGAAACGAACGAACACTATATCCCCTATGTGATAGAACCGTCTCTGGGTGTCGGCAGGTGCTTCCTGGCTTTCCTTTGCGAAGCTTATGAAGAGGAGCCTGACAAGGATGAGATACGTACCGTGCTGCACTTCCATCCCGATATTGCGCCGATTAAGGTTGCGATACTGCCGCTCAGCAAGAAGGAAAATCTGGCAGCAATGGCGAAGGACGTATATTCCAGCCTGAGAGCCTGCTTTATGACGCAGTACGACGATACCCAGAGTATCGGGCGTCGGTACCGGAGGCAGGACGAGCTTGGCACGCCGTACTGCGTGACGGTGGACTTCCAGTCGCTCGAAGATAACCAGGTGACGGTTCGCGAGCGTGACAGCATGGCGCAGATACGGATACCGGCGCCGACGCTGCAAAAAACCCTTGCCGCCAAGCTGGCAGGGGAGGAATTCCTGATACTGCCGGAAGGCGGGCAGATAGTAAAGCAGTAACAAAGACGGGCGGGTGGAGCATAGCGAAACCCGCCCGCAGAGTTTATGAGTACCGTGTTTGGTGGGTTGCGTCCTTACCATATAGATTAGTCGAAGATATGGATAGATCAATGTGGCGGGTTAAGCAGGAAAACGAGGACTCCACCCACCCTACGAGGCGATATATGGTCGTGTAGGGTGGGTGCAACGAAGTGAAACCCACCAATAAGGTGCACTGAATGCCTGAATACAGAAGAAACTATATAGACGGCGGAACCTACTTTTTCACGGTTGTTACCTACCAAAGACAGCCCATTTTTATAAATGACGAGAATATTGATTTGCTGAGAACCTGTTTCAAAACGACTCTGAAAAA
>CAYXEG010000036.1:4087-21671 GCA_964463875.1 uncultured Dehalococcoidales bacterium | reverse complement strand
CGCTCCCCGCCGGACTACTCCATTCACCCGCCCGTCTCCCGGACGACCTTCTCCCGGATTCTCGATTCCGCTCGTCAGAAGATAGCTGACGCCCTGTTGAACGGCAAAGCTATCCGCATCCAGGGCGGCAACTACGAAATGGCGGAAAACCGTTTTCGCTGCATCAGCGGGCATGAGTGGAGCGTGCCGTTCGAAGACATGATAGAAAATCCCCCGGAATCATGCCCTGAATGCAGGACCCCCAGCATCATGCCGTTAATGCCGCCGGGCATGAACTGGAACCGCCAGGGGCACGGCCGGCATCGCCGCGGCAACCGCGGAATATAGCAAGCTATACCTGAGTTTTCAGGAGGAGGTGAGATATATGCCATACAGAGACGGAACAGGACCCGAAGGAAATGGAGCGATGACCGGCAGAAGCGCCGGTAATTGCACCGGACGAACTTCGACCGGGATATTCGCACCCTTGAGGCGCTGGTTCGGGCGTGCTGTTAGAGGCAGTGGACAGGGAAGAGGAGCTTCGCTCAACCGGCGCAACAGCCGCATCGGCCGGTAATTTCAAGTTACTTACATGAATATAATTACCCGAAGGAGGTAGAAATATGCCGTTTGGTTATGGAAGAGGTAGAGGAAGAGGATTCGGACCGGGAACCGCCTGGGGAGGAGGCCCCGGATTCGGTTTCGGGTTCAGGGGAGCCTCGCCCCCCTGGCCGTATGTCGGCCTCGGCCGGGGCGGACTCCCGAGGCATGCCTGGGGTATGAACGCCGCCGCTTACCCGCCACCAGCTTACAATTACCCGGCGTACGGCAGCGCTCCCTGGCCGCCCGCCGCCGGCGATGAGACGGAACTCGATTACCTTAAAAAGCAGGCGGAATTGATTCGCGACCAGCTTAAAAAAATCGATTCCAGAATGAACGAACTCGAAAAAGACTAGACACACAAGGAGGTGTGCTATGCCAGGATTTGATGGAACAGGCCCGAACAGAATGGGCTCGATGACCGGCGGAGGCAGAGGTTTCTGCGTCGTTCCCCTCCAGGAACGGCAGCCGGCCTACTGGCGGCGCGGGTTTGCCCGGCAGACCGGTCTTCCTGTCTATCCGAACTACGCCGGTCAGGATGAAATAACCTGTCTTAAAAATATGACCGATTCGCTGACCGCCGCTCTTAACGATATCGAAAAACGAATCGAAGTACTCGAAGCCGGAAAAAAACAGTAAAGGAAAATTTTAATGAAAATTTGTATATCAGCCACCGGCGCGACACTGGAAAGCGAGGTCGAACCACGCTTCGGCAGGTGCCCGTACTTTATCATCGTTGACCCGGAAACAATGGCATTCGAAGCCATGGATAACGCCAGTGCCGCCCAGGCAGGCGGCGCCGGTATCGCTTCCGCTCAGTCCATCGCAGCAACCCCCGGTATTCAGGCAGTCCTTACCGGAAATTGCGGCACGAACGCCTGGCAGGTGCTCGATTCTGCCGGTATCAAGGTGATAACCGGAGTGTCCGGTACGGTGAAGAATGCTATTGAAACGTACCGCGCCGGCGCCTCTCAGCCTGACTCGCAGGCAAACGTTCCCGACCATTACGGTATGAACGCAACGCCGGGAACAGGCGGCAGTGGTGGTGGCATGGGCCGAGGCATGGGCGGCGGCGGTGGTGGCATGGGCAGAGGCCGGGGTATGGGCCGGGGTATGGGAGCCGGCGGCGCGATGCAGCCCTTCTCCCCCGCTTCGCAGCAGCCCCAGTCTCCCAATCGCGAAATCGACGACCTCAAAGCCCAGGCCAAATCAATGGCCGAGCAGCTCGCTTCTATCCGGCGCCGGATAGAAGAACTGGAAAAATCGGATAACTGATGTTCTCTCCTTTCTGTTGCCGGGTATGCCTCCGGAAGGCATACCCGGTAATGGTATCCGTTTTCTCCCCCAACCGCCTTTCATGGTAAAATAAAAAACCGTACTGCGCTGCAGTAGAAAAAGAGTAGTTCCTGATATGATACTTTCCATTGCCAGTGGCAAAGGAGGAACCGGTAAAACGCTGGTCGCAACCAGCCTTGCCCTTTCTCTGAAAGATGAATACGATGTTAAGCTCATTGACTGCGATGTCGAAGAGCCGAACGACCACATTTTTCTGAAACCGATGATAACCTCGAGTCAGGATGTCTCTATATCGGTACCCCTCGTCGATGAAACGAAATGCACCCACTGCGGTTTGTGCAGCGAAGTCTGCGCGTATAACGCCCTCGCCGTCCTTCCGAAACTGGTCATGGTGTTCGACCAGTTATGCCACGGCTGCGGCGCCTGCATCTACCTCTGCTCCGAAAAAGCCGTCTCCGAAACGGGTCATAAGGTCGGCGTTATCGAAACCGGCCGCGCCGGCGGCATCGATTTCGTCCAGGGCAGACTCGATATCGGCCAGACAATGGCTCCGACCGTTATCCGGGCCGCCCGGAAATTCATCGATAAAAATAAGCTGAATATCATCGACGCCTCCCCCGGTACCTCCTGCCCCGTCGTCGAAGCCATCAAAGGCAGCGATTTCTGCCTGCTCGTCACCGAACCGACACCCTTCGGCCTGAACGACCTTATCCTGGCCGTGGAAACCGTCCGCCAGCTCAATATTACCTGCGGCGTCATCCTCAACCGGGCCGGCACCGGCGACAATCGTACCGAAGAATTCTGCCGTAGCGAAAACATTCCCCTGCTCATGACCATACCCCTCGACCGGAAAATCGCTGAACTTTATTCACAGGGAATACCCCTCATCGAAGGCTTCCCTGAATACAGGGAACAGTTTACCGGCTTGTATCGAAAAATCAGGGAGCTGATACGATGAAAGAGTTGATTATTCTCAGCGGCAAGGGCGGTACCGGTAAAACGAGTATCGTCGGCTCGTTCGCCGCTATCGCTCAAAATAAAGTAATGGCCGATTGCGATGTCGATGCCGCCGACCTTCACCTCCTCCTCCGGCCGGTCAATATCGAAGCCCACGACTTTTACAGCGGCCATGTGGCTGTAATCGATAGGGATAAGTGCATCGAATGCGGTATCTGCGGGAATACCTGCCTCTTCGACGCAATTCATGATTTCACCGTCGAACCGGTCTCCTGCGAAGGCTGCGGCTTCTGCTCCCGCGTCTGCCCGGTCGAAGCTGTCATCATGAAAATCTGCAACACCGGACGCTGGTACCTTTCCGATACGAATTACGGGAAACTCGTCCATGCCCGCCTCGGTATCGCCCAGGAAAACTCCGGAAAACTGGTCGCCCTTGTCCGGCAGCAGGCGAAAGAATACGCCAAAACCCATAATCTTGATTTCATCATCAGCGACGGCCCCCCCGGCACCGGCTGCCCGGTTATCTCATCGATTTCCGGGGCGGACATTGCCCTGATTGTCACCGAACCGACCCATTCCGGTATCCATGACATGGAGCGGGTGCTCGATGTCTGTTCCCATTTCAAAGTCCCGGCTGTCGTCTGCATCAACAAATACGATATCAATATCGGAAACTCCGAAAAAATAAAACGGTCCTGCGAAGAAAAAGGTATCGAGGTCGCTGCCCTGATACCTTTCGATACCGCCGTCACCGAAGCCATGATTCAGGGGAAACCAATCGTCGAGGTAGCTGCTACTAAAGTCACTGACGAAATAAGAAAACTGTGGGACACTGTTGAAAAGAAGCTGAGGGAGAAAAAGTAATGCCGATTTACGAATACGAATGCCGGAAATGCGGGGAAAAATTCGAGAAAAGGCGCAGCATCAGCGATGACGACCGCGAGCTCGCGTGTCCCAAATGCGGCGCCGAGAAACCCTCTCGGGTATTTTCCGTGTTCGCCACCACCGCTCCGGGAGGCGGAAGCTCCTGCTCCACCACCGGCGGCTGAAGCCTGAAATAGTAAGACAGTCTGTCTTATCATAGAATAATCAATCTCCGAACTTTTTTCACAGAATCTATTCAGGTATAACAGGTATAATAAGAATAAACAATCGTAACAGGAGGAACAATGAAATACGCAGTACCCGTCGCCGGAGGAATCGTTTCTTCGCACTTCGGCCATTGCGAGCAGTTTGCCATCATCGATATCGATGACGCTTCGAAAAAAGTAACGAACAAGGCTATGGTAACCCCGCCTCCCCACGAACCCGGAGTGTTCCCGGCGTGGCTGGCCGGCCAGGGAGTCAATGTCATTATCTCCGGCGGCATGGGAGCAAGGGCACAGATGCTTTTCCAGCAGAACAATATCGCCGTTATCACCGGCAGCATGGAAAGTAATCCGGAAAAAGCCGTTCTCAGCCACGTCGCCGGTTCCCTTGAAACTGGCGATAACCAGTGCAGCGAGAACGAACCCGGCCACCAGCATAATTGCGATAACTGAAGACCAACCGAACGAACCCGCGGTTATCCGGAGAGGAACTGATGGAATTCGATATCGATTCTATCCAGGAAATGATTCTCGAAGATGCCCGGGAAGTCTACACCGAAACGGTCATCGACCACGCCATGAACCCGAGGAACGTCGGCACGCTCGCTGACCCGGACGGTTACGGACGGGTCAGCGGTTCCTGCGGCGACAGCATGGAGGTCTGGCTGAAAATTGACAACGGCCGGATAAACAGAATCGGTTTCATGACCGATGGCTGCGGCACCAGCATCGCCTCCGGCAGCATGATGACCGAAATGGCCGCCGGTAAAACTATCGCCGAAGCCGAAAAAATCGGCCCCGGGGAAATACTCGAAAGACTCGGAGGACTGCCGGAAGAAAGCCGGCACTGTTCCCTGCTTGCCGCCAGTACTCTCGGAGCGGCCGTCGATGACTTCCGGGAGAAGTCAAAATAACCCCCCGACAGAGGCAGCTCTACGACAGGTAACCGGATTACGAACGATAAACCGCCCGAACCCGTCATCTTCGGCCCTGTGCCGTCGAGGCGGCTCGGGCGCAGTCTCGGTATCAACAATATCCCCCCGAAAATCTGCTTCGGAAAACCGGAGATGACTGGGATGTCATCTCCCGCATGGTTGAAAACAGGGAAATTATCGAAACCCGCTACCGCGGGCACGCCTACTACCTCCGCAGGCTTTTTAAAAACCCGTAACCTGTCCTCATTCCCCTCGCCAGCCTGCTCTTCCGGTCTTTTTCTCACATTTCTGCCTGCCCTCCGCCCGTTTCGATGACTGTGTCACTCCCTCGCCCTCTATGTCATTCCCTCGCAGGAGGGAATCTAGAATCCTTCGCCGTTGCCTTTTCTCCCTCCACTCCTGCCTTCTACACGAACGTTTTTATCACTGGATGCCGATTGAGCTGGACCCATTCCTCAGGACACAAGTTGTCCCGAACTGAGGTGGAATACTGTTTCGATTAATGGTGAATAAAGCGGGTGTTGTCGTTTTTTTGCCTTTGTTCCGCACCGGCAAGTTCGAGGGTGAAGACTTCCACCGGTCTTCGGTAACTACGCGTTGGCCGCGGACGCTACCTTAAACCGCCTCAGGCGGGTCGTCCTATGGGACCAGCTTAATTGTACTCATCCTTTATCAGGTAGAATATCTGGTACTTTACGGGTGTAACACTTGCCCTGTAAACATTATCGTACCAGTTTCAACATCCCGGATTATGAAAATAAAGGGGTGGTCCAGAATAATTGTCTTTTGTATTATTTTTTCTGTTACCTGAATAATGGCTGCTGATACTGCCGCCGCTTCAGTTCCGGTCTCATCCACAGTTATGCAGGCTTTGTGTTTTATTTCATCGATATGAAGCTCTTTTGTGCCTGTCATGCCTGAAAAATCAGCTTCTTCCGTAAAAGCTGATGACATGCCCATATCCATCAGTATTTCTTTTATATCAACTTCATACTGATATTCGAACTTCGGCATGGCAATGTGTACATTTTCCATTTTTAGTTGAGAAACAAGACTTTGAATAAATTGATAATCTACGTTATCGGCATACGTTTCAAATTGTCCTGCATCGGGAAGCAGGAGTATCATCGATAGTTCATCACCGTCGTAAGGTAACTCGATTGCCTGGAAATTTTCCCCTTCGGCATACCTGAACGTTTTCGTCTGAGACATGGTTGGTACGGAAATAGTCTCTCGGTTCAACAGATGGAAGGGCTGATTTGCCGTCTGATTTTTTTCAAACGGATATTTCCATGTTGCGTTGAAATAAATAGCATTTGTGATAACTAATCGGGTTGAAGTATCAAACGAATCGACGATATCCTGAATTCGGCCTTCAGTTTCATCATTCACCCAGTCGTTTATTTCCTTAACAGCATTTTCAGCATTATCAGTGAAGTCCAGCTTTTTCAGTCCGGCGCCATACTGTTCGGCTAATATGTCAAGGAATTCAGGTTGAAACGGATAGTCCTTCTGACCCCAGGTCGCGTTGGCGATAGTGAGCCTGAATGGACCCCCGTCTTTTCCGGACGCGCCTTTTCCCCGGTTCGATAATGCTGAATCCAGGCTGTTGAAGGCTGCATGGAGTTCACTTTGTGGCAGGAGGTAATGAAGTATTTCAGCCATTTCCTGTTCGGTCTGTCCCCGGGCGCCTGCGTAGGTCATTGCCAGCGCCATCGATATGCTGTAGGGAGAAAAAAGGAGATTATCTTCAGAATGATTGATTGTATGGTAGAGATTAAAAGCGAATGTGTTATTTCCCTGTACCAGTGTGTCCAGTGTATCTTTGGTTACTTGCGGCTGGTTGATTCTGGTCTTTTCTGAAGCTATTGTTTCGGATTCTACAGGAGGTTCTGTTGTTGTTACATCGATAATATCAATATCCTGAGGATTTTTAGGTTTGGGTAGTAGATTCTTTGCCTCTGAGGCTGTTTTTCCAACATAAGCTTTGAGAGAATGATATACTCCGTCAGTAGAATTATCGGCATTGTAAACTTTCCCGGTTATTATGTATTCTCCGGTCTCAAGGGGTTTTATCGTGACATCAAATGTCATATGGTCATCTTCTCCTTCCCATGAAGCAGTTCCGTTGACTACCGGTATTTCATCAGGAAGACATATTTCCATTTTTAGCTTGTATTTTTCATATTCCCAATATGCATCGAAAGAATAGGATAAATGATATTCTTCATCTTTAACGAGAGCATATTTCCAAGTTGAAGTACGAAATGTGTATATCGCTACCGGATCATGGATTTTTATTACGCTTTCTAAAGGCGCACGTTCTCCTGTGACTTCAGTTTTTTTGTTACAAGCTGGAAATAATACCATTATCATTACCAGAATAATCGTTGTTATAGAAGAGAATAATATTGTTCTCATATTGTTGTTTTGATGTTGTTCAATTAGTTCCATATATACTTACTATTCCCGTTGTCGTCCATTCGGTTTGTATTGTTCGGAGATAATCGAAAATTTACATCAAATAGTTACTTGTTGTCAATACCCTTATGAAATAATCATACTTTTCCGCTTGTTGTGAACCCCGCTGACCGGAGGAAACAATAAGTACGGTATAATGAACTTTTCCTGGCTGTCTTACGCTGAAGCTACGGCAAGTAAACGGTGAGATTCTCAATAACGGTCGGGTCGCAGGCGGTAACTGAGGTAAATGCCTTAGCATCCAAAAATGTTAGATTCCCTTCTGCAAGGGAATGACACAGCGGTCAACTAATGGAACTTTTTCTAAGATGTTGCTGGTAAAAGCCCGCTCTCTTGATTCCGAGTTGCGGCACGGAATGGCGACCTCCCCCTCTACGTGTACGGAGAGGGGGACACAGGGGGTGAGGTATCTTGAAAGTAATAGTGACACCAATATTTGACAGTAACAGAACACCTGTGCTAATATAAGCCACATTTTGGGCAAAGTTGTAAATGCCCCGCGAGGATTCCGCCGCCGGAGCCACTCGTCAGGAGAACCGGGAAACGCTCCCGACAGAGAGCCAGCAAGGCGGTACGATTAGACGTAGGTAAGTATCGGTAACCCGTTCCCCTTTCATCTGACCGCCGGTCATCCGGAAAAACGGACCGCAACGTCATCTTGCGCGAAAAGGAATCGAAGCCCGGTAAAACCCAGTAAAGGGCGAATAGGTTTTATCCCTGTCCCTTTAAGGTGATTTTTTCAAAATCGAGGGAAGAAGCTTTTATTACCGTTATTTCAGGTTATAAAAGCTTGCTACCTCTCAATCCGAAAAGGCGACGGGACACTTCAGTACAGGTTCTGCCGGAAGCCTGTCCCGGCTCACCCCGAAGTAACGTGAGTGCCTGTCAGCGTTCCCGAAACACGAAAAAACCGGTTCCGTTTCGTGAAAAAAGGGGAAAAAAACGAAAACGAATCGAGGCTGATAAACAAACTCAAAGCATCTCGTTAACTTTTCATACACGTTTATTAAGTGATAGAATAAACAACAATTCATGAAAAACAGAAGCCTTCTCTACGATAGAAACCTTCTTATCATCTTCGGGGTAACCCTGATGGCCGTCATCGGCGTGGCCAGCATTACCCCCGCCTTCCCCGCTATCTCCCGCGAATTCGGCCTTACCCCAACCCAGGTCGGTCTCCTCATCACCTTCTTTACCCTGCCGGGAGCTATCCTGACACCGATTGTCGGTATCATGTCCGACCGCTACGGAAGGAAGAAAATCCTCATCCCCTCGCTCTTTCTCTTCGCCGTCGCCGGGGCCGCCTGCGCCTTTATGAAAGATTTCAATCTCCTCCTCGCCATGCGGGTGATTCAGGGTGTCGGGGCGGCTTCGCTCGGTTCGATAAACTCTACTATCATCGGCGATATCTACACGGGCGACCGGCGGGTCAAAGCCATGGGCTTGAATGCCAGCGTCCTCAGCATCGGTGTCGCCGCTTATCCTTCCCTCGGAGGCGCCCTAGCCCTCTTCGGCTGGAACTACCCGTTCCTTCTCCCCGTCCTCGCCCTGCCGGTCGGCCTGCTGGCCGTCTTCTTCCTGAAAAATCCGGAACCGAAAAACGAAGAATCGATGAAGGATTACCTGAAAGGCGCCTGGAGCCACCTCGGCAATATGAAAATAGCCGGGCTGTTCTCCGCCGGTTTCCTCTCGTTTCTCCTCATGTATGGCGCCTACCTCACCTATTTCACCATGCTCCTCGATGAGAAGTTTCACGCCTCGTCGCTCACCATCGGCATCATCATGTCGATTGCCGCCCTCTGCAACGCCGGCGTGGCCTCACAACTCGATAAGATTCACCGGAAATTTTCTATTGCCACGATTATCAAGTTCTCTTTCCTCATCTACGCCGCCGCCATGTGCCTCATTCCCTTCATGCCCTCTCTCTGGCTGCTCCTCATACCGGCCACGATTAACAGCGCCGCCAACGGCGCCACCCTGCCGAGCGTTCAGACGGCCGTCGCCGGTATGGCTCCGATGGAGTACCGGGGCGCCTTCATGTCCCTCAATAACATGATGCTCCGGCTCGGCCAGACCCTCGGCCCTCCCGTTATCGGCATCGCCTACGTCTTCGGCGGCATTAACGCCACCTTCTTCGCCGCCGCCGTAATTGCCCTGCTCGTGCCGGTCGTCGCCACCCTCTTCGGACGCCTGTATCACAGGACGGCCGTTTAGTCTCCGCTGCCCCGATATGGTATCCTTTTCATAAGGAGTTGCTGTGTCCGGCAGAGGTATGAATTACAATGAAAAATAAAACCGCCGTCGTTGCCATGAGCGGCGGCATCGATTCCTCGGTTGCCGCTGTCCTGCTGAAACAGCAGGGTTATGACGTCACCGGGGTGATGATGAAACTCTGGGACGGCCGGGAAGTTCCCGAAGCCGCTGCCAGCCGGTCATGCTTCGGTCCCGGCGAGGGGGAGAACATCGAAGAAGCCCGCCGCATCGCCCGAATGCTGGAAATTCCTTTTCGGGTACTCGACCTCTCAGCGGAATTCCGAAAAGAGGTTATCGACTATACAAACCGGGAATATCTCTCGGGGAGAACCCCGAATCCCTGTATCCGGTGCAATCTGAAGGTTAAATTCGAAGCCCTCTGGCAAAAAACGAGGGAAAGCGGCATCGGGTTCGATGTTTTTGCGACCGGGCACTATTGCAGAGTAGAATATAGTAAAGAGCGGAACCGGTACCTGCTGAAAAAAGGCGAAGACCCGAAAAAAGACCAGTCCTATTTCCTGGTTTTTTTATCTCAGGCGCAGTTAAGCCGAACCGTTTTCCCCGTCGGCGGACTGAGGAAAGCCGAAACGAGGGAAATTGCCCGGGAACTCGGCCTTGAAATCGCAGGAAAGCCGGAAAGCCAGGATTTCATCGTCGCCGGCTACCGTTCGCTTATCGCCGGCTCGAAACCGGGGTACATCAGAAACAGGCTCGGTGAGATTATCGGCGACCACCCGGGAATAGCGAACTTTACCATCGGCCAGCGGAAAGGCCTCGGCCTTTATTCGCCCGAACCGTCCTACGTGACGGATATCGACCCGGTAACGGGCGATATTACTATCGGCGGCCGAGATGATATTTATCGGGACGAACTGACTGCTTCCTGCTTGAACTGGATAGCCTTCGATAAGCTTGAAGAACCGATGAGACTGGCGGTTAAAATACGCTCCACCCACCTTCAGGCGGAGGCGCTCGTCAGTTCGGCAGGTCCGGACAGGGTGAGAGTGAAATTTACTGAACCGCAGATGGCCGTCACACCCGGCCAGGCGGCAGTTTTTTACCTGGATGACATCGTCGCCGGAGGCGGGATAATCGACCGGTAACGTAAATGAAATCGTAATGTATCAGGGAGACTGACAATATGGATACCGCTACGACTGGAATTATTGAAAAAATCGACCGGCTCAAGAAACAGCGAAACGCCGTGCTGCTGGTCCATAACTACCAGCTTGGTGAGGTACAGGATATTGCCGATTTTTCAGGCGATTCCCTGGAACTGAGCCGCAAGGCAGCCGAGACCGATGCCGCCGTCATCGTCTTCTGCGGCGTTCACTTCATGGCCGAAACGGCGGCTATCCTCAACCCTGATAAAACGGTGCTTCTCCCGGATATCCATTCCGGCTGCCCGATGGCAGACATGGTCACCGCCGAGCGTCTCCGCGACCTGAAAAAGCAGCACCCGAAGGCGAAGGTTGTCTGTTACGTCAACTCGACGGCTGAGGTGAAGGCCGAATCCGATATCTGCTGTACTTCGGCGAACGCTGTCCAAGTGGTGAAATCGCTGGCCGATGCCGACGAGATAATTTTTGTTCCCGACCAGTACCTCGGCAGCTACGCCGCCGAACAGGCCGGCCGGGAACTCATTCTCTGGCCCGGCTACTGTCCTACCCATGCCCGTATCACCGCCGCTGATATCCTGAAGCGGAAAGAAGAACACCCGAACGCCGTCGTCATCGTTCACCCCGAATGCAAACAGGAAGCTAAAAAAGTCGCCGACGCTGTCCTCAGCACCGGCGGCATGGTCAAGTTCGTCCGGGAAACGAAGTCGAAAGAAATCATCATCGGTACGGAAATCGGCATCATCCACCGCCTCGAAAAGGAAAATCCGGATAAGGTGTATATCCCCGCTACCGAACAGGCAATCTGCCCGAGGATGAAACTCATCACCCTCGAAACTGTCCTCTGGTCGCTCGAAAACATGGAGAACAAAATCATCGTCCCGGAAGAAATCAGGGTAAGAGCGAAGCGGGCTGTCGACCGGATGCTCGAACTGCGTTAACCGTCAGGCAACCATGATGAGCCGTGGTGGGTTTCAGTTTTTCCGGTAGAGTTTTTTCCAGGGTTCTCTCTGGTAAATCCGGCAGTCACGGATAGCTGCCTTGAGGGTGTCAGCCGCGATGAGAGCGCAGTTCTGATTTTCTTCGGGCAGCCCGCTGAAGGCATCGAGGATATCCTGCGATTCTATCTGCTGAGCTTCGTCGAGGGTCTTACCCTTTGCCAGCTCCGTTACCAAGCTGCCGGAAGCAACCATTGCCCCGCAGCCGGTGGTAATAAACCCTGTCTGAACGATGGTACCGCCCTGTACCTTTAGCCACATCTCCATCGTATCGCCGCAGGTGCCGTGAATCTCGGCATGCCCGTCGGCATGGTCGAGACTGCCGACATTCCTCGGCTCCATGGAATGTTCGATGTAGGTTTCGGAGTAAATCTCCCTCATCTTTTCCCTCATCAGCCGTTGAAATTTATCCCAGGCGCTTGTCATGATTTCCTCCGTGTATCCCTGTAGTATCAATTGTCAGATTTCGTGTTAAATATGTCCGGGAAAACCCTCTTCACTGCCGCCGCCAGTCCGTGATTCTCGACATCGCCGGTCACGAAATCCGCTACCTTTTTCAGTTCATCCGGGGCATTGCCCATGGCGATGCCTAGTCCGGCACCCTCCAGTAAAGGAATATCATTCGTCCCGTCGCCGATGGCAATAACCTCTTCTTTCGTCACGCCGAGGTGTCCGGTCAAGGCCGTCAGGGCTGTTCCCTTGGAATTCCCTTGGGCGGTGATGTTGATGAAGCGGACCTCCGGCACCACCACCGAAGAGGTCGAACCGATGCTCAACTCCCTCTTCATAGGTTCGAAAAGAGACAGGATTTCCTTTTCATCGGCAACATCGATGACAACACAGGCAAGGATGACCGGTTCCCGTTCGATAATCCCCCGAAGGTCGGTAACGTCGTATGGAAAACTCAGTAAATTACTGTGGCTGTCAGCCAGGGCATGCCGGCGCTCCACGTAGAAGCCGGCGTGGGAAAACAGTTCGAGGGCAAGGCCTTTCGGGACAGACAGGTTGTATATCTGTTCAAGAAGGTTTTTAGCGACCGTATTTCCGTAGACAGTTTCGGTGAGCGTCGAATCGGTAATCAGCGCCCCGTCGAAGCAGATGTGAAAGCCGTCCATATTCAGCCGCCTGAGGAATTTCCGGCAACCGCCCGCCGGGCGGCCGGTACAGAGAGAAATTTTCACTCCCTGCTGATAAAGTTTTTGCAACGCCTGCACATCGGCATCAGCCATTTCCCCTTTGCCGTTCGCCAGGGTGCCGTCGATATCGGTTACAATGAGCTTATAGTTTATGTGCATAATAACATAAAGGCCTGACCGTCGATACCTTTGTCAGGCCTTCGACTCCTGTGGATTATTTGTAATATGGATAACGCTAGACCGTCAAGTCTCTCTTTTGAAACAGCGCCAGCGCGATGACAATAAAGACAACGCAGTAGACGGATAAGGTCACCGACGCATGAAGTATCGAAGGTGTGACGGTAGCCGACATAAACGACCCTTGTGAAAACACATTGGCTGGTAAGAGAGCTTCGATATTCGGGCTGACCAGGTATCCGGGTATTTCAGCCAGCCAGCCGCCTGCCTGTGAAAATATTCCTACCGCAATCGCTTCGATGAAATAGAAGCCAAGCCCTCCCCCGATACCGGCAATAGCCGAGCGGCCGAGGAAAGCGAAAAAGGCAGCCATCAGGATATAGGGAAGCAGGGTGAAGAGCGTCCAACCGAAATCCTCGAACAGGCCGCCGACATAGGAAGCGGTCATGAAACTCCAGTCGGTACTGCCAATCATGTTTGAAATAATGAGCGCCAGGATAAAGCCGAAAATGAAAGCGATGATTAGCCCGATAACCGCCACGACGATAAAGGACACCAGCTTCGATACCACGAAATAATACCGGATGCCTTTCCTCGCCATTATCTGTCTGACCGTGCCCCATCCGTACTCGTTACCAATGGATGATGCCACCAGGATTATCAGCAGCAGCGTCAGGATATTACCGGCTGATGAAAAAATCATATTGAAGGCGTCAGGAAACTGGAGCGAGGTACGGATTGAGCTGATAACCGTCTCCGGCATCCTCTCCGGCGGGCTGGAGGTTATCCCGTAGGTAGCAAAGAAAATCAGGCAGAAAAAAGCCGCCATCACCAGCAGCAGAATCCAGGTCATTCGCCTTTTCCCGAGTTTATACAGTTCGGTCTGAATCATCCTAAACATTCGCCTTCTCCCCGGTCATCTCAAGGAAAAACTCCTCCAGCGTATTCTCCTGAGTCTTCATCTCGGTTAGATACACCCCTTCTCCGGCTAAAGCGGCGCTGACATCAGCGTACCGTTCCGGCTTCACGCCGAGATAAATCGTCGGGTCATTCCTCTCGAAAGACGTAATCCAGTCGATTTTCCGCAGAATCGTTTCAGCTTTTTCGATATCCGTTACCTTAAGCTGAAGAAGTTTTTCCCGCTTCATGAGTTCTTTGACGGTTCCCTGGGTGATAACCTCTCCCTTTTTGATGATTGCCACCCGCTGGCATACCTGCTCGACTTCATGGAGGAGATGGCTGTTCAGGAAGATGGTCTTGCCTTCTTTGCCAAGCCGGACAATAAGCTCCCGGATTTCTTTCATCCCGGCCGGGTCCAGCCCGTTGGTCGGTTCATCCAGAACAATGAATTCCGGGTTGTTCAGCAGAGCACCCGCCAAAGCCAACCGCTGTTTCATCCCCAGCGAGTAACTGCTGAAACTGTCCTTCGCCCGGCCGGACAGTTCGACGATATCGAGCACTTCATCGATTCTCTTTTTGTTCTTCCCGCCGGTAATCCGGGCAACACACTCAAGATTCTCCCTTCCGGAAAGGTAGGGATAAAATCCGGTGCTTTCCGTGACCGCCCCGATTCTGCGGAGGATTTCCGGCAGGCAATGCCGGGTGTTCAAGCCGAAAATCTCGACGGTACCGGAGGTCGGGGCGATAAGCCCCAGCATCATTCCCATGGTGGTACTTTTCCCGGCTCCGTTCGGCCCCAGAAAGCCGAACACCTCCCCCCGATGAACTTCCAGGTTAAGGTCCTTCACCGCGGCTATTTTCCCGTAGTACTTGGTCAGGTATTCGGTACGAACGACCAGGTTAGCGTTATTACTCATGATTTCCGCCTTCCCTAAAACAGGGTATCACAGTCATGTATTACACATTTATCATACCATTGTCATTGATAAAAGACGATTAATTTCTTAATCCCCTGTCATAGTGATTCTTTTGTAACCGTGAAATTGAAGCTTGAAAACATAATCTACAGGAAATGTAAAGGAGTCCAATAATCTGTTATAATTCTGTTGCTGTTACGACCGATTCACTGATTGCTGAATGAACAATTTATTCGATAACCCGGAAGAAACACAAAACACTCAATCCATGTTCGGCATGGATGACGGTTCCGGTCTTCGTGTTGTCAGCGCCGGGTTTCTCGATGAACGGAAATTCGACTGGGACCTTTTTACCGGGTATGAGAATCTCCGCGTTTTGACCTATTCGGCCAGTATCAGTGCCATCGTCAGAATGCTGGATAAATATGCCTATAAGTACTTCGAATGTATATTCGGGTATCAGGGTATTTTACGTGATATCAAAGACATCCTCTCCTTCCAGAAGATAGTCGTCGAAGATACACGGGCAGCAATAATGGGACTCAAAGACGACCGGCACGCTTATGTTCTTGAGAAAGTCCATTCCGGTAAGGCTCATTTTTTCGTTACGAAAAAGTATATCTCTCATGCCAAGCTGTATCTGCTCTCAGGCCCGGGGAATAATACCAGGGTTATTGTCGGTTCCGCAAATTTATCGGAGCGGGCGTTTTCAGGGAAACAGCCGGAAACGCTGGTAAAATTCGATAACGATGAGAAAGCCTGGCGGCACTACAACCTGATGTTCGACCGGTTGAAGAATGATGCTTCCGATGAGATACCGCTGCCCGATGACAGGATTACCAATGCAGTCATCGAGATATCCGATACTCCCGTGTTAGGGACGCCGGCAGCTTCGGTTATCATAGAAACGCCTCCGGTTGAAGAAATCGAATTGTCCGCGCCGGTGCAAATAGCCCGCGTGGAGAAGGTATTATCAGCCCTAGGGCACAGCATCACCGCGGCAGTTCCGCCGATTTATCACGGCCGCCAGAAAATAACTCCGGAGATAAAGAGGGAAATCAGCCGCATACGGCTGGTGAAATCGGTTGAAGAAGCGGATAACCGGTATTTTTCACTCGACCGTGAAAACGGGTCGGCTATTTTGTCAGGAAAAGCGTATCCGCTCGAGTGGGATAACGATGAGGTAAAAAAGGAAGCCAGCCTGCTGGTTGATTATTTCAACAATTACGAAGGAGCTTTCGAAGGAAATGTGCCCAGGCTGCAACGGAACTATTTTTCACTGATGGCCTGGCTTTATTTTTCTCCCTTCATCTGCGATATGCGGTCATTAGCGCTGTTACAGGACAGCGATGTCATCCGGTTTCCGGTGTTCGCTATCATCTTTGGAAAATCGAACTGCGGGAAAACAAGCCTTGTCGACACGCTCATGACATCGATGTTCGGTTTCGCTCATACCATCGACAAGCAAAGTTTTACCGCCGCCCGGCTTCGCGGTCTCCAACAGGCTTACAAACGTTTTCCGGTGGTGTTCGACGATATCGGACGGAGCGCCTTTTTACGCCACGGCCGGGACATCATCAAGGACGAAATGCAACCTCCGGTTAAAGAAAGTCCGGGATTTATCCTCTCGATGAACGCCGAACCGCAATCGTTCCCTGACGAAGTGGTGAAACGCAGCCTGATGATATACACAAATACCGCGTTACCGCCTCATAACGAGGAACTGCGTCAGCGACTGCAAAGTAAGATTCAGGAAATGAGACGAGGATTAACCGGGAATCTTTACCGCCGGTACCTGGCAGAAACCATGAACCGTCTCGATGCGGAACGTTTGCCGGAAGACTGGCTGGCGTTATCTTCGGGTATTCTGACCGGTATTCTCAGTGAAGGGTTGGATGGAGATAAACCGCAATGGCTGCAAACGATGACGTGGCTGGGATATGCGGAGAAACGGTATGACCGGGTAAAAGCCCGCCTGAGTAACCTGTTACGACCGGCGACATATGCGAAGAATGAAGGAGACATGCCGAACGGATGGACGATTGAGAAGAATAGAATCATCGTCTGGGAACAGCGGGACGCTTTCGGTCGGCGGGGTTTTGAGTGGGAAGATGTGCCCTCGACACTTATCGATGAGGAATCCAGCGGGGGAGACAGGACGGTTTTACAGCGAACCAGCCTCGAGCAATTTCTCGGACGCCGTTTACGGCCAAAGCACTGGTGGGATTTCAAGAATTCCTGAAAGGATAGCCACTGACACTTCAGCCGGGAAAACAAGAAAGCTGTCATCAAACAGTCATGAAAAAATTACGTAAAGCAGTAGTGATAACCCTGCTGGCGGCACTGGCAGCATTTATCGGTATATCCGGCTACCTCGGTTTTACGATGACCCGGCAGGAGAGAGTACCGCTGGAGAGAACTCCGGGCGATATCGGCATGGCGTATGAAGACGTTACTTTCTCCAGCATGGAAGAAAACCTGACCCTGCACGGCTGGCTGCTGGAAGGCAGGGACAACGGTCGGGCCATTATCATGGTTCACGGCAATGGCAATAACCGGGACGACCGGGGAACCGGAACACTGGAGATTGCCGCCAGGCTGGCCGGACATGGGTACAACGTGCTGATGTTCGACCTTCGCGGCTGCGGCGAATCGGACGGTACCATGGTTTCCGGAGGGTACTACGAAACACGTGACCTGACAGGCGCAGTGTCGTTTGTCAAAGAACGAGGATTCGATGATATCGGGG
>CAYXEG010000036.1:0-4077 GCA_964463875.1 uncultured Dehalococcoidales bacterium | reverse complement strand
TCTCTCTCTGTGGTCACCTCCCTGATAACCGGGGCGGGAAACAAGGATATCGATGCCATTGTCTCGGACAGCAGTTACGCCGACTTACAGGACATCATGGGGCCGGAATTCTCGAAGCGCACCAGGGCACCGTCATTTTTCCTGAAACCGATACTGTTCATGATAAAGATTATGTTCGGAGTGGATTTTGCTGCAATACGGCCGATTGAAAGCGTAGACAAAATTGCACCGGTACCGATTTTCTTTATCCATGGAGATAAGGACGAGACTATTCCCGTCGCACACGCTAACCGTCTCTATGAAGCTTCCCGAAATCCTTCGAACCGGTTGTGGATTGTGCCCGGCGCGGGACACGTAAGAGCTTACGCAAAACAACCCGAAGAGTACATGGCAAAGGTAATCGATTTCTTCGATACGGCACTGAGTAAACGACCGGAAGGCTGAATTAAACCTGAACCCGGAAAGAGTGCGCCCTAGTCCTTAATCTCTTTCAACTGATAGCAGATTTTTCCGGCCGGGGCATGAATTTCAACCGCATCGCCCTGCTTCTTCCCCATCACCGCTTTACCTATCGGAGAAACGCTCGATATTCGTCCGTGTGACGGGTCGGCTTCTCTCGGTCCGACCAGCGTATAGCAGATTTCTTTGCCTTTTTCAGGGCTGCACAGGATAAACGTACAGCCGATATCGACGGTTTGCGAGTGATTGTTTTGTCCTTCTTCAATGATAGTAACAGACTTCAGCGTCGATTCGATTTCTACAATCCTGCCTTCTATCATCCCTTTTCGTTCTCTGGCAGCTTGCAGTGGAGCGTTTTCCCGGAAATCTTTATCAGCGGCAGCTTTCGTCATTTCTTCGATAACAACGTGCCGTTCTTCCTTGAGATTATCCAGTTCCTGTTTCATTTTATCGAAACCTTCCCGGGTCATAGAAACAGTTTCAATCTGGTCTTTACGGCTGGTTTTTCCTGTCCTGGTCTTTACTTTTTTTGCTTTCAAGTGAGTCCCGAGGTTTATTTCACACCAGCCTTTTTTTCGGGCGTAGCTTAAAAAGGCTCGTACCAGTGACAGTCTCTCGACATGCCCGGGGTCGGAGCGAGAGGCGTTTTCCGAATAATCATCGATTTCCGCCGGACTGATATTATCGAATACCCTTTCCCTGCCGAACCAGCGGAGTAACTTGTATATCTCCCGACGGCTTTCTCCCTGTTTTTCGACTGACAAACTCGCCAGGTACAAACCGGCGGCATCACCAAGGTTGGGGGCTTCACTCATACGGATACCTCTTACTTTTTAACTTTATTTACGAAACGGATTTCCTACGGTTTTCACAATACCGGCCAGCGTTCGAAAGCGGAGCAGTTTGAGGACGATGTTACCATGCCAGTCGAACTTCATATCATCCGACTCAAGCAGCATCTTATCGATGCCGCTTGATGTTGTAATATCAATGATATTATCGATTTGCCTGTCGTTCAGCAATTCGTAAAATTTCCGGCCCCAGTAGCCAAGCTTTAACTCCCGGCCAAGTGCCCTTTTCCACTCTCTATCATAATTTGCCAGAGCCTTCGCCGTCAAATTATCAGCCTCGAACCCGGACTTTATTACTCCTGCAGCAATATCCGCACACAACATGCCGAAGTAAACGCCGCCTCCGGTGAGTGGTTTAACCTGTCCCGCGGCACTTCCGACTGCCAGAATACGGTCGGTACTCGTCTTCCTGGTCTCGTTTAAAGCAACTCCGGCAAACCGTACAGTCGGTTCTTTCCTTGAAATCAGTCCATTTTCTGTCAGCTTAAAAAGGAATTCTCGCATGTATCGGGCAGTATTGTCTCGCGTAATCAATCCGGCAAGCGCTTTCCCCGGCAACGTCGGCACAAGCCAGCCGAAAAACCCCGGAGCAATTCGGCTGCCAAGATATACCTTTACTTCCTCCAGGTCGGGAGCTTCAACCTCTGCCTGCGCACCCATGGCGAAATCGCCGCCTTTTCCCAGCCCCGCTATTTCGGTCAGTTTCGAACCGAATCCTTCGGCAATAACAGCCACCCTGGCTTCGAAAATTCTCTCTGTACCATCTTCGTTTTCGGTTATCAGCTTCACACAGGCAGGTGTTTTCTCGATGCTTATTACCCGGTTGCCGAGAACATACTCAGCGCCTTTATCCATCGCCAGGTTACCGAGGTATTCATTCAGAGCTGCTCTGTCAAGAACCGCTGCCTGTGGTTCGTCCCGCTCAACGTGCATTAACGTACCTGAAGGAGAGTAAATCGAAGCGCCCGCAGCATTCCTGTAAATAAGTTTTTCATCGATGTGGTACCGGTCGACGAACTCCCGGCTGACTAATCCAGTACAACAGACCGGGTCATTGAGATGCTTTTTTTTATCGAAAACAATCGTCTTAAAGCCGAATTCAGCCATACTTCGGGCAACCCGTGAGCCGACAGGACCTGCACCGGTGACAGCAACATCAAACACCTGCCACTCCTACCTGATTCTCCCGTGTTTAATCAAGTTTTTTACTCCGTTACTTCGTATCACCCGGTATGCAATATACGTTACTAATGATAATCCGGTCATTTCCAGTATGAAAACGACGGGTTTCGTCATCAGTCCTCGTAACATATCTTCAAGCCATGTATCATAGACAGTCGGTGGAAACCAGCCGTATAATGGCCAGAACAGAGTAACCGGTGCTCTCCAAATCGAATCGAGCAACAGGTGTATCAGACTGCCAAACCAGATAACCCTAAGCCATGCTTTCCTGAAAATAATCCCGCCGGTCAGTAACAGCAGGTTAAACAGCAGACCGTGACATATGCCCCGGCCGGAAAAGTAGACAGAATTGTCCATGACAAGCGCTAGCGGTTTATCGATAATATCGGGCAGCATCGACCCGATAATTACCATCCGGTAATCGATGCTGCCATCAGCCTTCCTGAACTTGGACACCATTGATACAATTTTCCGTCTGATACCATTATCGGAATCAGCGGCTTCCGCAGGAAAAGTGATATCGATGATTTTCGTAACCGCAGCTGTAATGCCGAGATGGCCGAAAAAAAGCATCAGTCCTTCTGTTCTCCTTTCTCTGTGGGGATTACCCTGTATTCGACATCGGTAATTATCCTGTTGGCGGGTGAAGGAGGCGTCTGCGGGTGTTTCATAATCGAACGGTAACTCGCCGAGGCGGCACTACTGAGAAACCAGCCGATTGCCGCCAGCCATAATCCGTCTCCCCAGTTCATACCGAACGGTTTAACGATGATAATCAGGATTCCTGCCAGAATGAGCAATAATCCGAATCCCTGGCCAATAAAAGCTGCAAGACGGGTAGCGATGCGATAACTCCCGGTAGCTTTCCAGATTATCGAACGAAGTACCCTGCCTCCGTCGAGAGGGAAACCGGGAATAAGGTTAAAAACCGCCAATATGCCATTCATGACAGCCAGCCAGACAAACATGCCGGCCACCGGACCGGGAAGGGACGGTAAAATAAGGAGCAGGCCGAAGATACCTCCGAGTAACAGGCTACAAAGAGGGCCGGCAATGGCTATTTTGAATTCAGCTTCCGGTTTGTGTACCTCGTTTTCCATCATGGCCATGCCGCCAAAAATATGTAATACGATACTGGTGACAGGCACACCGCTGGCTTTTCCAGTCAGGCTGTGAGCAAGCTCATGAGCCAGTACCGAAGTAAAAAACAGCAGGCTCGTACCGATACCGATAAGCCAACTCGAAAGTTTCTGGTAATTCGGTTCGACAAGGAGAAAGGTAAGCAGGAAGAATACGATGAACCAGCTATAGTGAAGACGGAATTCGATTCCGAACAGTTTCCCTATATAAATGGTTCTGCTCATGTTTTTATTCTCTGGTGCACAACGATTCCCATAACTCAAACAGCACTGCTGTTGCCAGGTATTGCGGCCTTCTCGGCCGACTGAATACCCTGCTTCCGGACGAATCGGTAATACCTGCATACATCATTCCGAATGGACTGCCTTCTGTAGCCTCGGTACCGGTAATACCGATACCGATATCGGCACCGAGAAATTTCCGGGCTGCTTCCGACATAGCTCCA
>CAYXEG010000035.1:15701-21676 GCA_964463875.1 uncultured Dehalococcoidales bacterium | reverse complement strand
AGGCCGTCAGTTCCTGGTGAGTATCGTTGAACGTCTGTCTTTCACTGATTACTTTTTTACCCTTCACTTATGTCTCTCCCGCAAGGGGAGAGAAAGGAATCGGTATAGACCGGACACACTTGTAAAAAACGAGTGTTCATTTCCTTGCCAATAAAGAATATACCTTGCTTAGAACCATGATACCCCGACGCTCTGCGTCGAAGAGAATTACTATCATTCGGTTAGACTGTATCAGGCAGGTAGTAAAAGCCTTGAAAAAGCTGGAGGGTGAACATGGTGATTGATAAAAAAGAAAAACACGAGCTTTATACCTATAGAATCACCTGGTCGGAAGAAGACGGGGAATTTGTCGGTCTTTGCGCTGAATTCCCCGGTCTAAGCTGGCTGGCGGACACCCGGGAAGCCGCCCTGAACGGAATCGTTACCGTTGTTTCGGATGTCGTTGAGGACATGAAAGAGACCGGCGAAAAAATACCCGAACCCTTTTCGGTAAGGCGGTATTCCGGTAACTTCACCGTTAGAATACTCCGGAAGTGCACCGGAAACTGGTTATAGAGGCCGCGGAATCGAAGGTAAGCGTCAACCGGCTCATCAGCGCGAAACTCTCGGCTGACTGAAGTTAAAACAGCCGTTCAATCAGTACGGGCAGTTCGTTTGCCGATTCACAAAAACGGTCCGGTTCCGCCTCGATAAGCTCTTGTCTCTCGCCGAATCCCCACGTTACCCCGATAGTGAACGTCCCTGCCTGTTTGCCTGAAGTGATGTCTTCCGCCCGGTCACCGACCATCACCGTCTCTTCAGGGTTAAGGGTATTCTCCGCCAGCGCCGCTTCGATGAGCCTTACCTTTCTATCGGGAATCCCGTCAAGCCCGGGACCGTAAATCCCGGAGAAAAAGGTCCGTATTCCGAGATAATCGGTAACCCTGCCGGCGTCTTCCCGGTTCTTCATCGTTACCACGAACAGTTGACAACCTTTATCCGACAGTTCCCGGAGCGACTCCCTCACCCCTGGAAACAGCACATTACCGGTAATACCGATTTCTGCATACTTGTCCCGGTAAACCGCCACTGCCTGTTCTATTTTTTCTTCTTCTTCCGTCCTCAGCAGCTTCTCCAGTATCTTTCTCAGCGGAACCCCTACATACGACATTATCTCGTCGTCGGAATACCTTAATCCAGAAAGCTCCTGTACCGTGTGATGAAAACAACCGGTAATTCCCCGCCGTGAATCGGTCAGCGTCCCGTCGAGGTCGAATAAAACGTTTTTTATCATAGTTTAAGAATACAGTATCGTTCTTCAAATTGACACTTATTCATTATTTATGGTAAACTGCCAGCGGAAAACAATGATGATGAAATATTCTGTCTCCCTCCGGTTTAATCTGAACTTCATCTTTACCGGGCGCCGCAGGCGCTTGGGAGAAGGCTGTATTGGATAATAATCATCAGCGTTAATCAATGATACCGATTATTGCGATACCCTCCCGAGCGGAGGGTTTTTTTAATAGTAAAAATGTAAAGGTACGGAAAAATGTCACAGAACCCGGAACAGTTACAGCAGGAAGCCCTGAAGGAACTCGAAAGCCTGGCGAGCGTTGAATCGCTCGAAGCCTGGCGTGTTCGCTACCTCGGCCGGAAAGGCGAACTGACGGCTATCCTTCGCGGCCTGGCCGAACTTTCCCCTGATGAACGCCGGACGGTCGGCGCGACTGCCAATAAGGTTAAGTCAAGGCTGGAATCAAGCCTCAAGGATAAAGAACAGGTTCTTAAGGAATCGGCACTTTCGGCCGTGGACACCGAAGCTATCGATATCACCCTCCCCGGCCGCCCGTTCCCGAACGGCCGTGTCCATCCGGTATCGCAAACCATCCATGAAGTTTGCGATATCTTCGCCTCCCTCGGCTTCCAGATTGCCGAAGGCCCGGAAGTCGAATGGGAATACTATAACTTCGAAGCCCTCAATATCCCGGAAGAACACCCTTCCCGCGATAACATGTCTACCTACTGGATAGACTACGAGAACGAGGAAGGCCAGCGGCCGATGCTTCTCCGCACCCACGGCACGGCCGTCAGCGCCCGCATGGTAGAAAAGCTCGACCCGCCGATTCGTACCATCGAACCGTCCCGGGTCTACCGTTATGAAGCCATCGACGCCACCCACCTCAATATCTACCATAACCTCGACGGCGTCGCTGTCGATAAGGGTATTACCATGGCCGACCTCAAGGGAACCCTCTATGAATTCGCCCGCCGTTACTTCGGGTCGGAACGGAAAGTCAGGTTCAGGGTCGATTACTTCCCGTTCGTCGAGCCGGGTGTTGAAATGGCCATCGACTGCGCCGTCTGCCACGGTGATGGCTGCCGGTTCTGCAAGCAGAGCGGCTGGCTCGAGATTCTCGGGGCCGGCATGACGCACCCGGATGTTCTCCGCCGCGGCAGCATCGACCCGGATGTCTATACGAGCTTCGCCTTCGGCATGGGACTCGAACGCCTCCCCATGCTCAAGTACGGCATCGATGATATGCGGCTCTTTTACGGCAGCGACCTCCGGTTCCTGAGGCAGTTTTAAAAAATAAAAATCTGAAAAAGTGATTTGAACAATGAAAGTACCGATTAGCTGGTTAAAAGATTACGTGGATATCGTCATTCCTCTCGAGGAACTGGCGCAAAAACTGACCATGGCCGGGTTCGAAGTGGCGGAAATCATCACCATCGGCGGCAGCGGCTGGAAGAATGTCTTCGTCGGGCAGATTAAAGCCATTAATCCTCACCCCAACGCCGACCGTTTACGATTGCCGACTATCGACCTCGGTGGCGAGGAAGCGACCGTTGTCTGCGGCGCGCCGAACCTGAAAATCGGCGATAAGGTTGCCTTTGCCCGCGTCGGCGCGAAACTTATCGACGCCCACACCGGTTCCCGCGAGGAACTGAAACCCGCCAAAATACGCGGCGTCGAATCGAGCGGTATGGTCTGCTCGGAACGGGAACTCGGCATTTCGGATGCCCACGAAGGTGTACTGATACTGCCTTCGGACGCTCCTCTTGGCATGCCGTTGAACGATTACATGGGAGATGTCGTCTTCGATTTCGAACTCACCCCTAACCGGGCCGACTGCCTTTCCGTTATTGGCATCGCCCGCGAAGTGGCCGCCCTCACCGGTCGGAAAGTCCGCACTCCGGAACTGAGCTATGAGGAAAAAGGCGCCTCCATCAATGAGCAGATTGCCATTCGGATAGACGCTCCCGACCTCTGTCCCCGCTACGCTGCCAGCCTCGTGAAAAATGTCACCATCGCCCCGTCCCCGGTCTGGATGCAGCGCCGCCTTACCGCCGCCGGCATGAGGCCTATCAATAACCTCGTCGATGTCACCAACTACGTTATGCTCGAATTCGGCCAGCCGCTTCACTCCTTTGATTACGACCGGATTCGCGGGAAGAAGATTATAGTCCGCCGGGCGAGCGATTACGAACCATTCGTCACCCTCGACGATAACCAGCGCGAACTGAACCGGGACATGCTCGTCATCGCCGATATCATGGGCGCCGTCGCTATCGCCGGCGTCATGGGCGGCGCCAACAGCGAGGTGACCGAAAAAACCACCTCGATTCTCCTCGAAGCCGCCAGCTTCAACCCCCGGAGCATCCACTATACCGGCCGGACCCTCGGTATTCCCAGCGAAGCCTGTACCCGTTTTGAGCGGGGTATCAGCCGCGAACTGGCCCTGCCGGCACTAAAACGGGCGACTCAGCTCCTTGCCGAACTGGGCGGCGGAGAAGTGGCCGCCGGCATTGCCGATGTCTACCCCGAAAAGCTCGAACGGAATCCGGTCAAAATCTCAGCGTATGAGGTGAAGCGCTGCCTCGGCATCGACTGCTCCGAAAAACAGATAATCGATTCCCTCGAAGCCCTTGGCTTCGAGTGTTCGCCGGCTGACCGCGAAGGCACTATCATGGTCGTCGCCCCGTACTGGCGGACCGATATCAGCCTGACCGTCGATCTCGTCGAAGAGGTCGCCCGGGTTATCGGCTACGATAAAATTCCCATGACCATGATAAGCGAACCGATTCCCTCGCTCGACCCCCCGCCGGGAGTCGGCCTGAAACGGGAAATAACGAATCTTCTCGCCGGGTATGGATTCCAGGAAATCATGACCTTCACCCTGACCAGCCTCGAGATGATGAACCGCATCACCACCGGGCCGGCGGTCGATGCCTCGACTCTTGTCCATATCGCCAACCCGATGACCGCCGAGCAGGAATACCTCCGCTCCAGCCTCCGGGCGAACGTCTTCATCGCTCTTGAAGCGAACCGCCGCCATGAGGACGGCGGAATCCGCCTTTTCGAGGCCGGAAAGGTCTATATTCCCCGGAAAGACAACCTGCCGGATGAGCACGAAATGCTCTGCGGCGTCATCGCCGGGCCGGCCTCCGAAAACTCCTGGCACGGCGAAAGCCGGATGTCCGACTTTTACGACGCCAAGGGCGCCGTCGAGGGTATTCTGAGCCGCTACGGTATCACGGCCGACTTTGTTCAGGGAGACGATAAAGCCCTCCATGCCTCCCGGCAGGCGGCCGTCATGGTGGACGGACAAAAAATCGGCATCATCGGCGAGGTCCATCCGGTCATTCTCGAACGCTTCGATATCGAAGAACCGGCCTGGCTGTTCGAGCTGGATTTACCGGCCCTCTTACCTCTCACCCGGAAAGAGAATGCGTTCAAGGCTATCCCCCGCTTCCCTTCGGTCGTCCGCGATATGGCCCTGATTGTCAACGCCGCCACCACTCACGAACAGATTGTCGAAAAACTGAAGGGCTACTCGCTGGTCTCGAATGTCGGGATTTTCGATGTCTATTCCGGCAAGCAGGTCCCCGCCGGCAAGAAATCGATGGCCTACCGCCTGACCTATCAGGCATCCGACCATACCCTGACCGATAAGGAAGTCAACAAGATACAGGAACAGATACTCCGGGTCCTCGCCAAAGAACTCGGCGCCGAACTCCGGGCATAACACTCTGTGATATACAGGAAAAAGAGAGGCTGAAAGGCCTCTCTTTGGTGTTGTTTGCATAGTATTGCTTATTCACTGACACCTGAGAGGAAATATTGAGCAACCGGTTATTCCCCCTTTTGTAAAGTCGAAGACTCGCGATTTATCGGAGGGGGCCAGGGGGATTTAGTAATCTCAGTCCGTTTATCTTCATCGCTTATCAGGTAAAACTCCTCTTTATAGTTTTACTCCTCCGCTTTAAGCAACCTTGACTGATATTGCTTCGCCTTTCTCCCTGGGCCAAAAACCTCATATTCTCGTAATTTGCGTATGAATTCAGCCATATACGGAGGTGCAATGCCAGATACACAGCAAAATACGTAACGCATTTGCGATAAATACGTAATTTGCACGTCTTCGGCGATAGAATTGCGCAGATTACGAAAGAAAGGCTTTGTCCGTTGCCGGTTTATCAGTCATAATGATTTCGTATCAACTCGAGGAGGAAACAGATTTGGTCAATGTAGTGTTCGATGAGGTTTGGGGTACAATCGGAGATCTCGCGGGAGAAGAATTCAAGACGGCTACGGGAAAAAAGTTCCGGTTTACCTGTGAAGATAACTCCCTAACAATTTCTCAAAAAGGTGGAGAAAGAAACCGGCATATCAATGAAGGCGATTTCTTCAAGGTCTACCAGTACATGAACCAGTACGTCATCGCCGACGCCAGCGACCTGGACAGCGTCTGCTCCCATAAAGGAGAAAACGAGATTGACGGCTGTACCTATATCTGGTCTATCCTTAACGACAAGCGCGTCCACGATCGGTATTACTAAGTACCGTCTGACAAATTGGTAATGTTCCCTGAGAGGCATCGGAGTATTCGGTGCCTCTCTTGTTTTTATGACTTGGGACATTGGTATCCTGTGAGTGAAAAGATTAATCACGGCTCGCTTATCCGTATGTGTCGCGAGATGCCGATATTCCT
>CAYXEG010000035.1:8523-15691 GCA_964463875.1 uncultured Dehalococcoidales bacterium | reverse complement strand
CTGCCACCTCCTTCTCCTGACTCAGGACATTTAATGTCCTGTGAGTAAAAAGAGGAGTCACAGCCTCCCTGCACGTTTTCGTCGTCAGATGCCGATATTCCTTACTTCATAATTACAATGTCATATCGGTACGAGGCGCCCCGACACCTTTCGGTGCAAGTACTCGGTGAGGTATCGGGGCAACGCGGCAATCTATAGTATCAGCCCGTTTCAACAGCGAAAACAGGAAAATTGGTATAGGTTGCTTCGGTTCGCCTGTTGACGGCGAATCTCGCAAACACGAATCGCTTTTGCGAGGAATCCCGACGTCCTGTGATGCCGATGCACGATAAGATATCGAGATGACGCGGCAATCCATATCAATCAGCCCGACTTCCTCTAATATCTCCCGTATTTCTCCGCCGCCTCAACCATTGCCTTCATGTTCTCCGGCTTGGCGTCGTAAATACCGCCGCCGTTGCCGAGGATGAAACCACCGTTCTTGCCGCAGACACGGATGAGCTTTTTACAGTAGTCATCGACATCCTGCGGCGAACCCACCTGGAGCATGCCGAGGGGGACATTGCCGATAAGGCAGGCGGTATCGCCGAGTATTTCCTTCGCCCGGCAGATATCTGTTTTCTCGAACAGGATAGTCAGGCTGCCTTTCGGGAAGTCGGCAAAATACTCAATCTGCCGGTCGCGCAGCCCTTCGAAGAACATCCAGACGGTGTCGTACCCCAGGTCGAGGGTCGTCTGAATGCATCGCTTCCAGTTCGGCCAGACGAATTCCTCGAACTGCTTTGCCGACATGAACTCGTCCGATACCCGGTGCGGTTCGTCGGCGCTGCCGATGGCAATCCTCCCCGGCTGCTTCACCGCCGGCCGGGCGGTGGCGATTCGGTAATCGGTGAGTTTTCCCAGGGCAGCCTTGAGCTTGTCCGGCTGCCGGAACATGTCAAAAACCACTCCCTTGTACGTCCGGAAATTGTTGCTGAAACTTGAAAACGGCGGCATGACACCTCCGGTAATCGAAGCGCGGATATCGGGATAGCCGAGTTCCACCATCTCCCGGCTGACATTTCCCATCTCCTCGTTCCACCGGTTCGTAGCGGTGCCGATTTTTCGTAATGCCTCCGCCATCCGGGCGAACGCTGCCGAGGTAAAGAGCGGGCTGATGGCGGCAAGGTTGGTACCCCAGTTCCTCAGCGGCGGCAGGTCGGCGAGCGGTTTCAACGATTCGTAGACGCGCGGCAGCCAGACCCGGACGATGAAATCGGACGGGTCGGCCAGGAAGTGGTCGTACTCATCCGCTTTCATGAATTCTTTTTCGAGTACCTGGTTGCCGACATCATCGGGCAGGTTTCCCCCCGGCCAGAGGGTGCAGGTGGTACCGGTCGCCTCCAGGGCAGCCCCGGATTCCTTGCCCCCGACCGACCAGCCGTCCGGCTCCAGTTCGGCGAACATGTTCTTGAAAGCGGCTTTCCATGCCGGGGCGTCATAGTAAGCCGTCGAGTAGGGAAGCCCGTAGTAGTGGCAGGCGAGCATCGGCACGTCCCAGAAAAAGACCGGCACCCGGTCCGGTTCTCTCATCCGCATGGTCTCGAAGAGCCGCTTTTCGCGTTCGGCGTGAAGCTCCGCAAGCGGTTTGCCGTGCTTTTTCTCGAGCTGTTCCGCAAGGTGTTTTTCGTTTTCGATTAATTGTTCCCGGGAGATTTTCGGTGTCATTCATTGCCTCGTTTTGATATTCTTGTTCAGGCGTCCTGGTGGGTTAGTGAACCTGACATTCTATTATGATATGACTGAGGCGGGGATATCAAATGCAGTGGCGGTCAAACACCCTGCACTCTTGCGAGAAGTCCCGAAAATCTTACTCGAACTGAAATGTAATTCGGGACTGCAATCATGGGTTCATCCGGATTACTTGCCGTCACGTGCGTATACGAGTATACTAATAGTGATGGTTACTTCATTGATGATAATGCCTCATTGACAAAATGACCATAAACAGATACAATATGATTAATATACCCGCCAAGCCTCTGCCTTTTGGTACGCGCAACCTGGCGGGTCTTTTTTTGGAGCTGATTAGTGATTGAATATATCAAAACACCCTTCACTCGTCAGCAGCATCTGGAGCTTCTCGAATCAAGGGGTCTTGAGATTGGAGATGTTCAGGAAGCCATGAAGTTTCTCAAGCAGGTTAACTATTACCGGTTCAGCGCATATTGTATTCCCTTCCAGAAACCACGTGATGTTTTTCTGCCGGAAACTACCTTTAGAAAAATCATTGAGCTTTATCGGTTTGATGAAGCTTTACGTCTGGCAGTTTTTCAAGTGATAACTCGCGTCGAAATATTTCTACGAACCTGTATCGTCTATGAAATGAGTCATCGGTACGGTGCCTTTGCTCACTACAACCTGTCCATGTTTCATAACAGGCAAAGCAGTACTCAATGGTTATCGGAACTTGAAGAAGATATCGTGAAAAGTACGGAACCTTTCCTTGAACATTACCGGCTGAAATATCACGGTTTTCCCCGGCTCCCGTTATGGATAGCCATTGAACTGATGAGTCTGGGAAGTCTTTCGAAACTGTACAGTAACCTGACTACAGAGAACAGAAACAGGGTTTGTCTGGTCTTTGAAGTAAACCATAATGTATTGAAAAGCTGGCTTCATACAATTACGTTTTTACGAAATATCTGCGCTCATCACGGGCGTCTCTGGAGCAGGAATTTCTCCATCAAGCCACTGATTCCGGATAAAAATCCTCCATGGTCATATATGGTTATAAATGATAAAAAACTTTACACGACCGTTACCATTCTGGAATGGATGTACCGGAAAATAGAGTTGCCGTTATCTGATTTCAAGCCTGTATTCGAGACAATCAATCAGATTGCTGCCCTCGACTCACGTTTTTCCTCATGGATGGGTATTTCTGAAGGTAAAAAGGCTGGTTTTTACTGGTAACGAATTCGGATTGTCTGCTTCATAATCGGTATGGCAACCTTTCATCAAATGAAAAAGGCCCACGTTTGTCGTTCCCCCGTTTGTTCGCATGCTCTGAAAGTTGTATAATCGGCGTAATTCAAAAACTCCCGACCTTAAAAATAGCGAAACGGAGAGAGGTACGTGATGGCGAACGATACGGTCTATGAAAAAATCGCGGAAATATTCGAATACCCGGGTTCCAAAAATCTCATCAAATACCTGAAAGTCCTTTTCAAACCCGAAGAGGGAGAACTGCTCCTCGAATTCCTTAAACCCGCCACCTGCCAGGAGGTCGCGAAGCGGCTGAACATGGACGAGAATGTCCTCGCCGAAAAGCTGGCCGATTTCAAACGCCGGAGGCTGCTCTTCCATCAGCGCGACGAATACCTCTTTCACATGGCAATGCACGGCTTCTTTGCCCGTATCGCCAAGGCGAAAGACGAGGATATCCCCGAAGGCTTCTGGGAGGCGTGGGATAATTTCATGCCGGAAGTCGAAGAGAAGTCGATTACCCGCAGCATACAAGTGGCTAAAAAGGTACCGGTCGGCGGCGTCATGACCCGGATAATCCCGGCTCGCCTGGCAATCGATTCCAACCCGAACATCAAGCCGGAGGACATCCTTCCCGAAGAAGACGTCCACGCCCTGCTCCGAATGAAAGGCGGCCAGGAGGTCATTGCCGTCAGTCACTGCGACTGCCGTGTCCGAGCGCACAAGTGCGACAAACCGGTGGACAACTGCTTCGAGTTCGGTAAGTACGCCGAGTTCAACCTGACCCAGTCTTCTACGCTGAAAGTGATAACTATCGAAGAATCAATTGCTATATCGGACGAAGCCGAAAGGGCCGGCCTTCTCAAGAGCGGCGGTATACGAAAGGAGAACGGAGGCGTCCTCTGCCACTGCTGCTCCTGCTGCTGCAATGTCATGGGAGCTGCCATCCGGAACGGGGTGGCGCACCTCCTGCGTAATCCAAGCCGATACCGGGCAAGGACGGACAGCGAGTCATGCATTGGCTGCGAGGCATGCCTCGAGCGCTGTTTCTTCGGCGCTATCAGTATGAAGGAGGTCCCCGGCTCAGGAGAACGAAAGGCTGTAGTCGATGAAGAAAAGTGCATGGGCTGCGGACTCTGTGTTATCGCCTGTCCTCAGAACGCGCTCATTTTCGACCTCGTCAGGCCGCCCGAGTTCCTGGCAATCGACCACGAAGAGCAGACGCCATTCTCCGGCGAAGGCGGGATGCCCGTCTGGGCCCGCTTCGCCTCCGCGCCGTAGCGGGAGGGTCGTATTTCGCCTGTACTCACCAGCAAAATACTTAATAGAAATGTTCCAGTAGCGTGGGTTAGTCCTCGATGCTGTTTAAAGCTCGAAAACTAAAATAGTATTCTCAATCACAAAGTAAGGACGTAACCCACCGATTGACCTGTGTGGAAAATAAAAACCGCTCATGGTGAGCTTGTCGAACCATAACGGTACATATTTGATGGACGAAGTTCCCGTAAGTTCGGCGGTCACATGATTTATAATGACTCTATCATAACCCGCCTGCGGCGGGTCCGATTTCAAGGGGTCTTCTCAGAATCTCATAGTTATACCTCTGCTTAGAGGGGTGCATTACAATTATTGCACAACTTTATTTTCCATTACTTCGTAAAAGTGTAATTATTATGTATTTTTTATTATAATTAATCTAGTATTACTAGATATATTAATACTGCTAACTATTAGGAAAGACACATAGTAAAGAGGGTCAATTAAGGGTAGAAAAAACCCAACTAGAGGAACGTATTATTAGCCAAGAATGAATTAAAACAGAAGGATGTAGCTAATGAGTGAAATAAATTTGGCAAATTATAAGAAGAGCCTCGAAGAATTCTTGCATGATTACAAAAATTACATCGATAGTTACTATTTATCCGATTACGGACGGGAGGATTTAAAGACAAAGTTACAACGTCAATCGAAACACGTATCCCAAATAATTAATGTCGTACACGGAGGTTGTTCTTTAAAATTATCAAAAACAGATTCTATCAATTTTTACCAAGCCCTTGCTTACATATTGACCAATAATGTTACTGATAAAACACGCCATTTCCTTGAATCAAACGTAGAAGCCACATTAAATGAAGCCATTGGGAACATTGAGAATAACACTATTCCGTTGAAAAATACTATACCCGCGCTCCCCATAAAGGATTCGGTACTGAAGAAACGATGTTTGGATTTACTAAGTGCGCCAGGCAGCTTTGATCGAGTAATTAACCAAGCTACCCTAGTGCTAGAGGATAGACTCCGTAGTAGAATTCCATATGAGAAATTTTGTGAGTTAGTGCCAGAAGCTAAAAATCACATTGGAGTCAACCTAGCACATAAGTTACTCGCTCCTCCAAATCCGCTGATTGTCGTAAGTAATAAACCAGAAGAGCGTTCTGCTTTCCATGAGATTATTGTTGGAGTGATAGCTTACTTACGCAACCCTACTCATCACGCGATTAATGATGACACGGAATGGGCACTTGCTTGGTCTGTAGTTGGAATTGTTGATTCACTTATATATGAGATTGATAATAGTTATACTATTGAAGAAATGAAGGAAAAGAAAGAAAAATAGGATGAAACCTTGCAAGTCAGGAGGATAGAAGTAGAAAAAGGTCAGGTCATCGGTCGCCTCTATTATCAGGGAATATATCAAATCTAACATTCTATTGTCCGTCTTTCTTATAATCTTAATTTTTATTGTTTTTGCATATAAAGGTTACCGCGTTCCGATAATCCATTAGTTTGGATTACCACACCTCATCCCGATTGCGCTGCGCTGGTTCCGGATGAACCAGTTCGGCTATGGACGCCGAATCTTGCATCGATAATTGATTAATGAGATATAAGAATATCAGCATATGACGACAATGATGACGGTCAACGGACAGGCAGTAATCGAGGAATACACGTCAGTATCGATAGATGCAAGATTCTCTTCTTTTCCGATTAAACATTGGGAAGTATAGAATAAAGAAAATCGGAACCTTCGGCATGGGAATGGCACAGCAGTTAGAGACAGCTTCTTTTTTCAGAGATGTTAGTGGTAAGAGCATGCATTCTGGATTCCAGTCTCCATTGGAATGACGCTCGGTAGACTGCTCTTATATTCGAATGAGATTCTTCGCTTCGCTCAAGAATGACAGTTCCCCCCTCCTCCGTCATCCCGGCGGAGGCCGGGATCCAGTAAGTATCTTTACACTTGAATTCTTCGTCTCCTGTTGTCGCTTCTCTCCCCCAAACGAATTTACGAATCGCCTCCGTCATCTCGGTAAAGCAATCCCGTTGAACACCCGCCAATCATCGCTTTCGAAGCCCCCTTTCTCTTATTTGTAAGGGAAGGGGGGTTTCATGACGGGGGTTAGAATCAAATATAAAGAAGAAATGTAAAAAGCCTTTTTTGATAACAACATTTGACAATGAAAGAACACATGTTCTATGATAGTCCCAAAACTGAGGTTACGCTCATGGAATACATCATCGGTTTCATCGTCGGATTGATTGTCGGCCTGGCCGTTTACTGGTTCGTTAACCGGATGAACCGGAAACAGGCAATCGATGCCTTTTCTGCTCTGTCACACGATGCCCTTATCAAAAACTCAGACCTGTTTTTAAAACTGGCGAACGAGACCCTCAACCGCCAGGCTTCCACCGGAGCCGCCGAACTGGAGAGCAAGAAGAAACTCATCGACCAGACCCTCGAAGAGATGAAGGTCAACCTGAAAGGCGTCGAAACCCTTCTCTCCCAGTCTTCGAAAGAACGGCAGGCGCAGTTCACTGAGGTCAGCACCCAGCTCAAACACACTGCCGAGCAGACGAACCGGCTCCAGGTAACCGCCGGAAACCTGAACGCCGCCCTCGCCAGCAGCCGCATACGCGGGCAGTGGGGAGAACGGATGGCCGAGGACGTCCTGGCCGTCGCCGGATTCATCGAGCACATCAACTACGAAAAACAGAAAACCGCCGAAACCGCGAGCTCACGGCCCGATTTCACCTTCTACCTCCCGCAGAATCTGAAGGTGAACATGGATGTGAAATTCCCCCTCGATAATTACATAAAGTACGTCAACGAGGACACAGAAGCGGAAAAATCACGCCTGAAAGACCAGTTCCTGCGGGACGTGAAAAGCCGTATCAAAGAAGTCACCTCGCGGGA
>CAYXEG010000035.1:0-8513 GCA_964463875.1 uncultured Dehalococcoidales bacterium | reverse complement strand
ACTGGATCAGGAAGACGCTGCTGGAGGAGTACCAGTACATCAACCCGGAGGATAACACCGTCGATTACGTCCTCGTCTTCATCCCCAACGAGCAGGTGTATTCGTTTATCAACGAGAACGACCGGACTATCCTCGACGAGGCGCTGAAGATGAAGGTGGTCGTCTGCTCGCCCCTCACCCTCTATGCGATACTCGCCGTTATCCGCCAGGCGGTCGAAAACTTCCGCTTCGAACAGACTGCCTCGAAAATGCTCGGCCTCTTCGGAGCCTTCATCAAACAGTGGAACCAGTTCAAACTCTCGATGGACAGGATGGGCAGAAAACTCCGGGAAGCGAGCCAGGAATACGATACCCTCGTCACCCGCCGTACCCGCGCCCTCGAACGCCCCCTCGAGAAAATCCAGCAGTTGAAAGAGGAAAAAGGCCTTACCGAAGCGGATGTTGAAGAAGAACCGATGATGTTGTTGGCGGAAAATGAAGCAACTTGTGAAGATGATGAACGAGAGGGAGAATAGGAACGGAAAAGGTACCTTGCTTAAAAATCCCTCTTCGGAAGTATGAAGAGAGGTAGACAACGCAGCTTCTCCCTTTTGTAAAGGGAGATTAAGAGGGATTTAGGGATATCTACGAACATATACAGCCATTTCTATCAGAAAATGCCTACTCTTTTCTTGATCAAATTCCTGTTTTCGGACAGCCTCGCTAGGTGAGGGTGAAGCATAAACGTATACATAATTTCCTAACCCTGACCTTTCTCAGCATTGGGGAGAGTTTAACAGATTGAGCCTTACCGGCTGTTCCTTATCATTTCCTTTATCGCTTCGACGGCCCCTTCGACAGGGATGAGTTTCGATTCCTTTTCCGCTCTCATCTTGACCTCGAAGCTCTGCTTCTCCAGCGAACGGGGGCTGACCGTCACCCGAATCGGAATCCCGTACAGGTCGGCATCGTTGAACTTCACGCCCGGAGAGTCCGTCCGGTCGTCGAACAGCACTTCGACACCCTGTGCCGTCAGCTCTGCGTAGAGCTTCTCAGCCACTTCACCCACCGGTGTTCCCTCACGGTAGAGCGGGCAGAGGTAGACCTGGTAGGGGGCGATTGCCATCGGCCAGATGATACCCTTATCGTCGTGATTCTGCTCGATTGCCGCCGCCACCAGCCGGCCGAGGCCGATTCCGTAGCAGCCCATCAGCGGCGTGCGGTTATTGCCGTCGTTATCGATATAGGTGACGTTGAACGATTCACAGTAACGGGTGCCGAGCTTGAAGACGTGCCCGACCTCGATACCCCGGCTCGATTGCAGCTTCCCGCCGCAACGGGGGCAGGTTGAACCGGCGCCTGCTTTGGCAATATCGGTCACGATATCCGCCGTGAAATTGCGGGGATAGTTCACGTTCTTTATATGCGTCTCCGGCTTGTTCGCCCCGGCCACGAAATTGGTGCCGGAACTTACCGAGTCGTCGGCAATTACCTTGATTCCCTTCAATCCGACCGGCGAAGCGGCCCCGGCGACGATGCCGGCTTCCCTCACTTCCTCGTCGGTTGCCATGCGGAGGTCGAGGCATTTCAGGGCGTTCTGGAGCTTGATTTCATTCACCTCCAGGTCGCCCCGTATCACCCCGAAGACGAATTGCCCGTCAGCCACGTAAAAGACGGCTTTCAGGGTATTCTCAGCTGAAATGTTGAAAAATCCGGCGACATCCTCGATGGTTGCCTTGCCGGGAGTGGGGACTTCCTCAATCGGTTTCGGTTCGCCGCCGCCGGCCGTACCTTTTGCCAGTTCGGCCTTCTCGGCGTTGGCGGCGTAGCCGCATTCGCAGTGGATTATTTCATCCTCGCCGCTCTCGGTAATGAGGACGAATTCGTGGGAATCCTTGCCGCCGATTGCCCCGCTGTCCGCCTCGACCATCATCGTCGGCAGCCCGCAGCGGGAGAAGGCGTTCTTGTACGCCTGAACGGTGTTCTTATAGTTGATGTCCAGCCCTGCATCGTCGATGTCGAAGCTGTACATGTCCATCATGATGAATTCGCGGACGCGGATAAGCCCGGCGCGGGGACGGGGCTCGTCACGGAGCTTGACCTGTATCTGGTAGACCATCCTCGGCAGGTCGCGGAAACTCTGGATGTACCGCCCTGCCAGCAGGGTAACCACTTCTTCGTGGGTCGGTCCGAGGGCGAGCTTGCGGTTGCGGCGGTCGTAGAGGCGGAAAAGGTTGGCGCCCATCGTCTGGTCGCGGCCGCTCTTCTCCCAGATATCGATTGGCTGCATGACCGGCATGTTGATTTCCTGCCCGCCGGCATTGTTCATCTCCTCACGGATGATGTTTTCAATCTTCCTCAATACCCGCAACCCCAGCGGCATGTAGGAATAGGCGCCGGCGACGAGCTGGTTTACCATGCCGGTGCGGAGGAGGAGCTGATGGCTGACCGTATCCGCGTCAGCCGGAATTTCTCTCTGGGTTTTTCCGAATAATTGTGAAATACGCAAGGTCGCTCTCCGTAAATGTATTAATCTATATTACACTTTTACGGGGCGATTTGAAACCGGAGCGCTCATTCGAGAAGAGCGTTTTCGAGCCGGTTGAACAGCGAAACGTCGCAGCCTCCCCCCAGGAGGTAGTTATCGAACGAACCGTACTTATCCTTCACGCCGCTGAGGACAGCTTCCATCGATTCCTTTGAGGCCTTCCACATGAATGCCGGGAAGCTGTCGACGAACGCAGCTCCCTCAGCAGACGATTTCCTCAAATTATCGAGGAAGGCCGGCATATGCGGGTCGGTCAGGCTGTAATCGGTGGCGATATCCTCATCCGAAACCCCGAGCAGGCTGAGTACCGTGGCGGCAAGAATGCCGGTACGGTCTTTCCCGACCGCGCAGTGGAACAACACCGGGTGATTGGCCGGCTCGGCAAGGAGTTCCAGGGCTTTGACCAGCTTCGGGGCGAAAGACGGATGATTAATCATCGTCAGGTAGAACTCACCCATGTTCTTTACTTTATCGAACCGGGCAGTTTCCGAATCGTATCCCGGTCCGGTGGTATCGGTGAGGAGCGGGACGTTATGATACCGGATGTTGTTCGATACCATAAGGTCGATGCATTCCTTCTGGCTTTCGCCGCTGCTTCTCAAGTCGAGAACCGAGGTAATACCTGTATGACTACGAAGCAAAGCAACTTCCTCTTCCGAGCGGGGGTTCGGCTGGGCGGAGCGGTACAGCTTGCGCCATGCAACGACCCGTCCGTTCTTCGTGGTATAACCACCGAGGTCTCTCAGATTGCCGACGAAATCGATATCGATATACCGTGAATAGTTTTGGTTCATTTTCTTCTCCGTGCCGGTTTCAGCCGGCTGTTTCGGGAAACCGGAACAGCCGGGACAGCTAATGATACTCCGGATGGATACATAGATTCAACCGTGCCGCCCGGAGCGGGAGTTTCAGTCGGCCCGAATCATCCCGGCGGCGGCAATCAGGCGGTCGATACTTTCGATACTGCTGACGATGCGGTGATTAATCACGTTGAAATCGGCGATAAGTTCGGAGGGCAGCATATCGACGAACAGGTTATCGGCTCCGGCCGCCAATGCGTTCAGGTTTCCCTCTTCATCGGCCAACCCTTTCGCGAGGTCGTTTCCCGGTTGCTGAGCGGTTATCCGTATCGAGGGTAACATGATTCTCAGGATGGCGATTTCTTTTATCAGCCATTCGAGAGAGCCGCGGCCGCCTTCTTCGGCGAGGGGGGTGCCGGGGACGGGCATGTAGGGGATGACCGGCGCCCAGTTGATTTCCAGTTTCTTCATCAGCATGATATCGCCGGCGACCTGTTCGAGCGTTTGATGGGGCAGTCCGATGATGTTGCCCGAGGCGAGTTGCATGCCGGTTTTTCGGATGGCTTCGATTGCCTTCATCCGCTTTTCGAAAGTCGTCGAGGGTTTGATACGGTTGAACATGGCCTCGTCCGAGGTTTCGAATTTTAGAACGTACTCATCGAGCCCGGCTGCCTTGAGTGTCCGGTAGCCGTCTTCGCTGAATTCACCGGCTCCGAGGCTGACGAAAAAACCCTTCATTTTCGCGTGTTCAACTGCCGCGACAATGTCTTCGAAAGCGAACCCCGGGTCTTCTCCGGATATCAGGAAAAGCCGGTGCAAACCCATGTCCCGGGCGCTATCTTCGGTCTTCTTTATCTCGGCGAGATTGAGGCGAAATCGCTTCAGTCCGGTACACCCTGCCCTCATGCCGCAGTAGAGGCACTGGTTCCGGCAGATATTATCGTACCCGAGGAGGGCGGTAACGGTGACGGCATTTCCGTTCATCGCCCGGTGAATCTCTTTCGCCCGGGGCAGAATGGTTGTTGTGAATTCGTGCCAGGGCACTGCAAGAAGCCGGATGAGGTCATTTTTCTGGTTGATTTCCACTTGATTCTTCTCCGTAGGGCAAGCGTTTACCGCAGGCTAGGCTGGCTGGTTTTCAGTCGTGGTGTCAGGCGTTATCGCATTCAGGCGGGCGTTACAGTAGGTCTGAAGAAGTTCCTGCCGGTTGATAATCGGCGTTTCGGTCAATTCATGGTTCTCCAGGTTCAGCAGCCGGTCGGCCAGGCGGAGGGCTTCCATGACGTCGTGCGTGACGTACAGTACCGTTGCCTTGTATTCCGTCAGCACCTTCTGAATCATCAGCAGAAGAGAGTCGGTCAGTCGGTCGTCAAGGCTGCTGAACGGCTCATCCATGAGGACGATATCGGGTTCAACGGCGAATGCCCGGGCAATCGAGACCCGCTGTACCATCCCGCCGCTGAGTTGGGCCGGATAGTAGCCGGCGTACTTTTCCAGGCCGACCAGTTCCAGCCATGAATGCGCTTTCCGGCGGGCTTCCTCAGGGGATAATCCCTGTGCTTTAAGAACCAGGGAGATATTATCGATTGCCGTTTTCCAGGGCAGCAAGCGGTGGTCCTGGAAGACGAATCCGATTTTGTCGCTTCGTACCCGGACGCTTCCCGAATCGGGTTTCACTATCCCGGCGATGAGCCGGAGCAGGGTGGTCTTCCCGGAACCGGAAATCCCGGTCAGCACCGCCAGTTCTTCCGGTTCGATGTGGAAGGTGACATTCCGGAGTATATCCTTCCTGCCCAGTTTCAAGGAGACGTGTTCGAAGGTAATCATACCGCCACCTGCCATTTCAGCAGGGTTTTCCTGAGCGGGCGGAGAGCGCCGAATTCGATGACGGCCAGGAGGGCGAAGGTCAGGAGAATCCATGCATAAAGTTCAGGGGTATTGAGGTGTGTCCAGGAAAGGAATATCCGGTGGCCGATGCCGTCCCGCGCGCCCATAAATTCGGCCAGGATAGCGGCCCTGACGCCGATACCCGCCGAAAGCGTCAGCCCGGTCATAACGGCGGCCCCGATTCCCGGCAGGTAGATGCTCGTCAATCTCATCCGGCGGGGGATTTTGTAGACATGGGCCATTTCAAGAATCCGCCGGTCGATTGCCTGCATTCCCTCGAGGGTGGCGACATAGGAGAACGGCAAGGTGATGATACCGGTCATGATAATCGTCTGAACGCTGCCCATGCCGAAGAGCAGGAGCACCAGTACCAGAATCACGATAGACGGGATGGTCATCACCACCCAGCGAATCGGTTCAAAAAACGCCTCCCAGCGTTTCTTCACTCCGGCAAGGATGCCGAGAGCGCTGCCGATGAGGCACCCGGCCATAACCCCCAGCAGGATTCTCACCAGGCTTATGCCGAGGTGCTTCCATAAAGCGCCGGCGAACACCATGTCCCGGAGGGCGACGACCGTATCGAGGGGCGAGGCAACGATAATCGAAGGAAGCCAGACAGACCCCAGTTGCCAGGCTGCCACCAGGGCAAGGACCCCCAGCAGGACAAAACGCGTCCTGGTTGGAAACCGGTCCGGGGTCGGTTTGGTTTCGTTATTTTCCATAGTAAAAGGCAGTGTCCGGCATTTTCCCGCCGGTGAAATCAGGCGAGGCTTCCATCAGGGCGGTGAGGAATCCGGTAATCTTGGTATAGGCTTCGTCAGCCGGTTCGAACCGCCAGTCGATATAGGTCATCGATTCTGCAAGGATATCAGCCGTGAAACCCTGTTCGACGAGGGCACGGGCGCCGACTTCTCCCGCTTCCTCCGGGTTATCGAGCATCCATTGAACGGCTTTTTCATACTCTTTCAGGAATTCATCGATGACAGCGTTATTTTCTGACATGGCACCGAGAGCAATCGTGCCCGCCTGGGCTATCTGCGAGGCACTCCCGGTGACCTCTTTCCAGACTTCGTTCATGTTCAGGTTCCGGTAAACGGCTTTACCCGAAGCGGCGGCTTTCGTCATGACAGTGGTAGCCGAAGGCTCCGAAAGGAGGACGTAATTTTCCTGTCCGGACAGGAACAACTGGGTTGCCTGCACCGGGTCGGGAGCATAGAAAATATCGATGTCTGTTTCAGGGTTAACACCGCTATTTTCGAGATTATAGCGGAAGACGACATCCGGTGAAGCTCCCTGGAAAGGAACGACGACCCGTTTACCGGCCAAATCGGCCATCGACTCGATATCCGGGTCGGTGCTTATCAGGTACAGGATATTCCAGATTGAGCAGTCGAGCAGTTTCAACTGAATTCCCTTGTTGTAGAAGGTTGCAGCCGAGTTGACGGGGAGTGAAACAAAGTCACCCTGGTTTCCGGCAATGGTTGCCTGTAACTGGGCGGGGTTCGCCCACAGGGTCAGGGAGGTTTTTTCCGCGACGGCACTCAGGGCGTTGGTCTCAGCCATGCGGGCAAGCGGGATGACGAGCGGCCCGATGGTGCCGACAAGTTTTATTTCAGCCAGTTTTTCTACCGGTTCTTCTTTTGTGCATCCGGCGGGCAGCAAAACCATCGCCGCAATCAGGAGCACGGACAAAATTCTGAGCAGCTTCATATTTTCACCTCTCTTGTAATGATAACACACAATCAGTTGTGTTTTATAACAAAACGAGGTATCTTCGATGTGATAAAAGTCGGAAGTTCTTTAAAGAGTTCGCTACACAATCATGCAGCCGCCGTCGATTATCAGTTCCGAACCGGTCACGTAGGAAGACTCGTCCGAGGCAAGGTAGAGGATGCCGGCGGCGATATCTTCCGGCAGTCCCATCCGGCCGATGGGTATCCGGGCGCTCTCGTGAGCGATGGCTTCCTCGACGCTGCCATGCCCTTTCTGCGTTACCAGCCCCTTGAACAGGGGAGTGATAATGTACCCCGGATGGACGGAATTAAAGCGAATCTTATCTTTTGCGTAAATGTACGCATCATTCTTCGTCATGTGGCGGATGCCGCTCTTCGAGGTGTTGTAGACCATCGTCTCGCCGGCCAGCATGCCCATGATGGAGGAAACGTTGACGACGCTGCCGCCGCCTGATTGTTTCAGGTAAGGAACGGCGTACTTGGTGCAGAAGAACGGGCCTTTCAGGTTAACGTTCATGACGGCGTCCCACTGCTCGGAAGTGATTTCGTGGGGAGGAGCATCGGTACCGACGATAGCCGCGCAGTTCACCAGGATATTCAGCTTGCCGTACTTATTGAAAATTTCGGTAAAGACAGCCTTTACCTCTGGTTCCCGGCTGATATCCATGTGGAAAAATTCGGCCTTGTTGCCGGCGGCGACGACTTCTCCGGCAACCCGTTTACCCCCTTTGTCGTCGACATCGATGATGATGACTTCCGCCCCTTCGACGGCCAGCAGTTTCACCGTTGCTTCTCCAATTCCGGACCCGCCGCCGGTCACGATTGCTGTCTTACCTTTAACTCTGTCCATATGAACCTCACTTCTTTATTTATTAGGGAATCTCTGAATAACATCACATACCATCGAACGGATATTCCCTCTCCCTTGACGGGAGAGGCTAGGTGAGGGTGAAAAGTCACGACTTCCACATAGCCCCCTTACTCTGACCCTCTCCCGCTGCGGGAAGAGGGAACTTTTTCAGAGATTCGTTAGTAGTTACTTCAACTCTCTCGTCAAGGGAGAATATTTGTTATTGCTGTATACACTATCATTCAAACATACTCTGTTGTTAATGTTGTGCGTAGATATGCGACCATGAGTAAAGCATCCTCATTATCCGATAAAATCACCAGAAATAATCGTAGAAACATAAAAATCCCTCTCAATCACCCTTTAAAAGGGAGATGCTGCATCGTCTGCCTTACTTCATATTTCCGAAGAGGGATATTTTCATACCACTATTATTTTTACTCTATCTCAACTATCTCAATAGTGTAACCATCCCTTACTTCTCCTCCAGAAACTCCGCTACATCCCGCTTGAACTCTTTCTTCATCGAGGCGCCGTGCCCCGATTTTTCATAGAGAATCAGCTTCGCCCCGGCTATCCCTTCGGCGGTTTCCTTCATCGGGTAGAGCGGGTCTTCGGCGCCGCCGATAACGAGGGTCGGCGCCTTTATTTCCCCAAGCCGGTCTTTGAAGTTGAAGGCATCCTCCGCATCCAGTTCGGCGATACCGTCCGAAAGC
>CAYXEG010000034.1:19018-21787 GCA_964463875.1 uncultured Dehalococcoidales bacterium | reverse complement strand
GTTTTCCTCGACGCAGAGCACTTCTTCGACGGCTTCAAGGCGGACCCCGACTATTCGCTTCAATGCGTGAAAGTTGCCGCTGAAGCGGGAGCCGAGTGCATCGTCCTCTGCGAAACGAACGGCGGAGCGCTCCCGCATGAGATTGAGACGGCCGTCAAAGCCGCAAAGAAGGTAACGAAGGTGGCGCTCGGTATCCACACCCATAATGACTCGGATTTAGCCGTTGCCAACACCCTGGTGGCGGTACGGGCCGGGGCGACTCATGTCCAGGGAACGATAAACGGGTACGGGGAACGCACCGGTAACGCCAACCTCTGCTCCATCATTCCCGCCCTGAAACTGAAGATGAATCTTGACTGTATCAGCGACGAGCAGCTGGCAAAACTGACGGAGGTTTCCCGCTACGTCAGCGAGCTGGCAAACCTTGTCAATAACCCGTATTCCCCGTATGTCGGCGCCAGCGCTTTCAGCCATAAAGCCGGCTATCACATGGACGGTATGACGAAGTGGATTGAATCCTACCAGCACATCGACCCCGAAAAGGTCGGCAACAAGCAGCGCACCGTTATCTCGGAACTGTCCGGCAGCCGGAACGTCACCTATCTCGCAGATAAAATGGGAATCAAACTGGAAGCGAAAGCTCCTGAAACGAAAGAACTCTTACAAAAAGTGAAACAACTCGAAAGCCAGGGGTTCCAGTACGAAATGGCGGAAGCTTCTTTCGAAATGCTTATCCGAAGGGCCGCCCCCGACTATATTCCGCCGTTCGAACTGGTCGATTACATGGTCATCGTCGAGGACAAACGCCGCCAGCCGACCCGTGCTAAATCGCTGCCGACCGATATCCTTTCGGAAGCGATGGTGAAAGTGAAGGTTGACGGGAAACTTTACCACACCGCCGCCGAAGGAAACGGTCCGGTCAACGCCCTCGACGACGCCCTGAGAAAAGGGCTGCTCGAGTGTTACCCGAGCCTGAAAGCGGTCAAGCTCGTCGATTATAAAGTGCGCATCCTCGATGAAAGCACCGGCACCGAATCGCAGGTCCGGGTACTTATCGAATCGAGCGACGGTACCGAGGAATGGACGACGGTGGGAAGTTCGACCAACCTTATCGAAGCCTCGTGGATGGCACTTGCCGACAGCCTCGAATACTGGCTGTCCAGACACGTGAAAATAAACCGGCCGGAAGCGTAACGCTAACCGGCCGTTTTTTTGTTCGGAATTCGCCTCTGTCTTACTTCTTCGGCGGGGGTCCCATCTGCCCGGACTGCTTCAATTCAATCACGACGCCACCGACTTTTCGGGCGTCCATGTAGGCATACTGGCCTTCAGCGTGATACATGACCGGCACACCTTTGGCTTCGAGTTCAGCAACTTCTTTTTCCAGCTCATCCACCAGGTAAGCCATGTGGTTGGCGCCTTCTCCGTGTTCATCCATGTAGGTTTTGTTGAAGTTATCTCCGGCAACCGGTTCGGTCAGCTCGAACATGAGAGGCCCGAGGCTAAGCATCTTTATCTTGATTTTCCAGGTCGGCGCATCGGTGCGGTCGTAGGTCCTGAGTTTTGCGAAATTCGCACTGTCGAGTACGAAAGGCGGCATATCCGCGGCTTTTCCTCCGAGTGATTCGAAGTACTTGACCGCCTCGTCGACGCTTTTCACCGAAAGCCCGACATGCCAGAACGTCCATTTGTCTGCTCCCATTATAATCCTCCTATTATTAATGTTATCCTTTAATAACACCTGCGGGTCTTAATTTTACCACTTTTCGGGATATGCCTGCCTGTTCGGTCACATCAACCACATCGGCGACATCCTTATAGGCTTCGGACGCCTCTTCAGCAACGGCTCCCATGCTGCCGGCCCGAACGATAATACCCCGGTTTTCCAGGTCGTGGATTACATCGGAGCCACGGAGGCTTTTCTTCGCCGCTGAGCGGCTTTTCAAGCGTCCGGCTCCGTGACAGGTCGAACCGAACGTTTCCTGCATGGCTTTTTCGGTTCCCAGGGCGATATACGAGTACCTGCCCATATCCCCGGGTATCAGCACCGGCTGCCCGATTTCGCGGTACCTCTCCGGCAGGCCGGGATGCCCGGCAGGGAACGCCCGGGTGGCGCCTTTCCGGTGGACGCACAGTTTCACCTTCTTCCCATCGATGGTATGGGTTTCTATCTTGGCGATGTTGTGGCAGACATCGTAGACCTGCTCGAGTTTTATCTCGTTCGGCTTTTTCCGAAGCGTTTTCGCCAGTATTTCCCTCGTCCAGTGAGTAATGCACTGCCGGTTCGCCCAGGCGTAGTTCGCCGCGCAGGCCATCGCCGAAAGGTAATCCCTGCCTTCGGGAGACTCGACCGGCGCACAGGCAAGCTGCCTGTCCGGAAGCGAAATCCCATATTTCTTCACGGCATTTCCCATCGACGAAACGTAATCGGTACACACCTGGTGGCCGAATCCCCTCGAACCGGTATGTATCATGACAACGATTTGTCCGGTTTGATGGATGCCCATCACCAGGGCGTCGTGGCTGTTATATATTTCATCGACAACCGCAACTTCGAGGAAATGGTTGCCGGAACCGAGTGTTCCCAACTGGGGAATACCTCTCTTCTTTGCTTTCTGGCTTACTTTGTCCGGGTCGGCGTTCCGGATACAGCCGTTTTCCTCGGTGGTATCGATATCGGCGGCAGTGCCGTATCCGCTGTTTACCGCCCACCGGCCGCCGTCCACGAGAACCCGGTCAAGCTCTTTCCCGGAAATCGTTATCCTGCCC
>CAYXEG010000034.1:13583-19008 GCA_964463875.1 uncultured Dehalococcoidales bacterium | reverse complement strand
ACCGACTTTCCCGTCCGCCAATCAAGATAATCCTGCCCGAGGAACCGACCCCCGAAGGAATACCGGAATACAGCGCGTTGACGATTTCCCGGATTACCGGCTGAACTTCCTCAATCGTCAGATTCGAACCCAACAGGCGGACGCCGCAATTGATATCAAACCCGACCCCTCCGGGAGAAACGACGCCGGAATCGACCCGCGTCGCCGCCACGCCGCCGATGGCAAAACCGTAACCCCAGTGAATATCCGGCATGGCGAGCGACCAGTTCACGATACCCGGCAGGAACGCCACATTCGCCACCTGCTCCAGGGCGTTATCTTCCCGGACGTTCGCCAGCATCGCTTCCGATATGAAAACCCGGCCGGGAACTCTCATTCCCGGTTTAGCGTCCCGGGGAATCTCCCAGCAGTAATCGTGTATCTTTTTCAGTTTGATATGAGATTGGTTGGTCATGGTTAATGCCTTAGATATCGAACAGCACCTGTACCCGGCAGGGATTACCCTCAGTTACTTCAAGCATGTGCCAGGTGGCGGCTTTAATGCCCGTTTTCAGCGTATGCCGGGAAGTATCGGCTGTTTCTCCCCAGGCCGCGGCGGTCAGGGAACGACCGTCCTTTATCGAGATATCGAATTTCGAGAACAGCCGGTTTTCGGTATCGAACAGGTAAATAAGTTCGTTCAGCCAGTCGATAAGCAGGCCTTCTTTATCAGCAGAGATTATGGAGATGTCGTTCCGTGTTTCAGCCGCCACCGTATCGATATCCGTTATAATGCTGAACATGCCTTCGGCAGCATGTTCGAAAGCCCGGGCAAGCGTCTCGCCGAAGGCAATGATCCCGATATCGGCGGTATGCTCCAGCAGTTGGAATTTGTTCTCCATGAAAGCTCCGCCCTGAAACGGTTTGTGCCTGTTATAACTTCCTCTTAATTTTCGTCCAGGTGGAATTGAGGTGAACGAGGATACTGGCTTTCTTCCGGGTTATTGAGCCATGGCGTAAAGCATCGAGTAACTCTTCCGGTGTCTCGAAATCCGGTATCTCCATGTAGGTATGGCCGATTTCCCTCAGGGTATGGGAATCGCTGCCGGCCGTACCCGGTATCTGGTGGTGGTTGGCATAATCGATTGCTTTATCCGCCGTCGAATTAATCGGGCTGCGGGCGTTGAATATCTCGACGATATCCACCTTACCGGCGAGGGCTTCCACTTCCTCCCCGGAGAGCGAAAGCCCCCGGAACGGGTCGAAAGGGTGGGGAAGGCATACCAGCCCTCCCTGTTCCTTTACCTTACTGATTGCTTCTTCCACGGAGATACTGCCGCTCGGGATGGTTTCTTTGAGAAACATGCCCATTATTTCACCGTGAGGCGTGAGTATTTCCTCGCTGACGATGACTTTAAACGGCGCCATCTCCCGCATCTTTAACGCTCCCTCGACCGTGCCGTGGTCGCAGATATTGACGCAGGTCAACCCCTTTTTCTGACAGGTTTGTATGATATCTTCAAGAGCCATTTCACAATCCATTGAGTATTTGGTGTGCATGTGGAAATCGGCTTTCAGCAACGGCTCTGTCCCCTTTCTCGCTGTTATCAATTGTAAGGGTTAATCATTCACTCTTTCGACATAACTCCCGTCACGGGTATCGACCCGTATCTTGTCGCCAACATTAATGAACATCGGGACATTGATGATGATACCCGTCTCCAGGGTGGCCGGTTTCGAACCGGCGGTTACGGTGTCTCCCTTGAACCCGGGCTGGGTATCGGTGATTTCGAAATCGACGGTAATCGGTAATTCGACATCGATAATCTTCTCTTTGTAACTGGCTACCTGGAGCGACATGCCTTCTTTTAGGTAACTGACCTTATCGCCAATCTGGTCGGCTTCAATCGGTGTCTGCTCGTAGGTCTCTTCATCCATCAGGTAGTACAGGTTACCGTCGTTATACAGGTACTGCATAGGCCGGACGTCGAGCCTGACCCGGGCGAATTTTGCGTCCGACTGGAAACTCTGTTCGATGGTATGCCCGCCTTCGAGGTCTCGCATTTTTACCCTCGCCAGGGCGGTTCTCTTCATTTTAACGTGGTTATATTCGACAATTTGATAGAGCTTGCCGTCATGCTCTATTATCACGCCTTTTCTCAGTTCACTGCCGCTTATCATCTTTCTCTAATTCTCCACATTGTTGTCTTTTATTTTCTTCCTTTTGAGAGGACATTGATTTTCCCGTTTTCCAGGCAGGCAAGGTCCTCAATTCTTACCCCGCCCCAGCCGGGGATATAGATTCCCGGTTCCACGGAAAAAACCATTCCATCTTCCAGTATATCATCAGAATTCGGCCCTAATCTAGGCTGTTCGTGAGCTGCCAGCCCGGTACCGTGGCCGAGCGAATGACCGAATTCCTCGCCGTGTCCGGCTTCTTCGATAACCGTCCGTGCGAATCCATCTGCCTCCCTGCCGGTCATGCCGGCTTTAATCAAGGCTATCGCCGCCAGTTGGGCGCCGAGAACGGTATCATATACTTTTCTGAATGTCTCATCCTGCTTGCCGATACATATCGTCCGGGTGAAATCGCTGCAATAGCCGTTAATCCGGGCGCCCATGTCGATGACAATCGGTTCCCCTTCAGTAACTTTTTTATCCGAAGGTTTGGCATGGGGCAGGGCAGCGTTCGGGCCGGAAGCGACGATTATTTCGAAGGGCATCGACTGGCTGCCGTTATCCCGCTGGAATTTTTCGAGTTCCCAGGCGATTTCCAGTTCCGTCATTCCGATATGTACCGTTTCTTCGATGTGCGCGAAAGCCCGGTCGGTTATTTCGACCGCCTTTTTTATCGAGTCAATCTCTCCCGGTTCCTTGACTGCCCTCAACGTTTCAACCAGCCCTTCCACCGGGACAAGCTGAACCGCAGAGCCGGCATGGTGAATCGCTTCGGTAAGGACACGGTACATGGCATGGGTGATATCGCCGGACTCGAAGCCGAGTTTCTTCAATCCCGGAATAGCAGTCAAGCCGTTAAACCAGTCGGCAACCTTTCCCGTCATTTTATACAGGGTAAAATCGGGTGACTGCCGTTTGACCTGCTCGTAGTAACGAAAATCGGTGGCGAGGAGTGTTTCTTTCCTCGTAATAAGCAGGTAGCCCGCCGAACCGCTGAAATTCGAAAGGTAAAACCGGTTATCCGGCTGGGATATCAGTATACCGTCAAGTTCTTGCTCATCGAGGCGCTTCCGTAAGCGTTCGACTCTCTGTTTACTGCTCGTTGTCATCTCCGTCCTGGTCTCCTTTCGCCATCGGATGAGCCGAAAGATACACCTCTTTCGCCCGTTTTTTACTGATGTGGGTATAAATCTGGGTGGTCGAGAGATTGGCATGCCCGAGCAGTTCCTGAACGACTCTCAGGTCCGCCCCGCCATCCAGCATGTGCGTAGCAAAGGTATGCCTTACGGTATGAGGATGAACGTTCTTTTCAATTCCTGCCAGTCGGGCGTATCTCTGAATAAGTTCCTGGATACTGCGGCTCGAAAGCCTTCCTCCCTGGTTGTTGACGAATAAAGCTTTGCTCTGCGGGGGTTTCGCTCCCGGGGGCAGCTTAATCAGGGGGATGATTTTTCTCCCCTCCCTGATATATCTTTTCAGCGCTTCGGCAGCCGGTTCGCCGATGAGAACGACGCGTTCTTTCGAGCCTTTCCCGACAACCCGGATTTCCCGTGATTCGAGGTTAATCTGCCCGGTATCGAGGGAAGTTACCTCACTGACGCGCAGGCCTGACGCATACAGCAGCTCCAAAATTGCCCGGTCGCGCTGGCCGTAGGGATTCTCGGCGTCCGGCGTTTCAATCAGCCGGATAATTTCAGCACTCGTTAGAAATGACGGCAGTCGCTTATCCAGTTTCGGAGAAGACGTCTCTTCGATCGGGTTAACGCTGAGAAGCTCCTCGCGGGTAAGAAACCGGTAAAAGGAGCGCATTGCCGAGAGCTTCCGGGCAATACTGGCCTTATTCACTTTTTTTTCAGCCAGGTAGGAAAGGTACTCCCTGACCATGTAACGGTCAGCCTGTTCGAGAGTGCTTATGCCCTTATCACGTAAAAATCCGAAATACCCCAGGATATTTTTCGAACCCAGTAAATCGGTAGTATAGTTCCGCACGGTATAGGGGGAACAATTACGCTCCGCTTCAAGATAGTTGATATACCGTTGAAACAGTTCCTGCATACGCCTATCCCTGGAGCTTGTCCCGGTTACCGCACTTGATGCACCGGGCGTAATTCTGCCGGTAGACAGTGGTCAACCCGCCGCACTTCGAACATTTCTGCGGCAGGGGTTTATAGTTCGTCGCGAAAGTGCACTCCGGGTAATTACTGCACCCGTAGAACTTGCGCTTTTTCTTATTTACTTTTTCAATTATTTCTTTTCCGCATTCGGGGCAGGCAACACCGGTTTTCACCTGGTATGATTTGGTGGTTTTACATTCCGGGTAGCCGCTGCAGGCAAGGAACTTGCCGAACCGGCCGGTTTTCACGACCATCGGTTTGCCGCATTTGGGGCATACTTCATCCGTTTCCTCTTCCGGCAGTTTCACCTTCTCCATCGTTTCGGAAGCTTTTTCCAAATCGGTCGAAAACGGTCCGTAGAAATCGTTGATAACGCTGACCCAGTCCCGCTTGTCATCGGCGATGTCATCCAGTTCGTCCTCCATTTTGGCGGTAAACTGGATATCGACAATCGCCGGAAAGTGCTCGGCAACCATGTCGTTGACGATTATCCCGAGCTCGGTCGGTTTGAAATAGGTACCGGTTTTTGTAACGTACTCCCGCTCCTGGATGGTCGAAAGCGTCGGAGCATAGGTGCTCGGGCGGCCGATGCCGTTCTGTTCGAGCATCTTAATCAGGGTCGCTTCCGTAAACCGTGGCGGCGCCTGGGTAAAATGCTGCTCGGGGAAAAGCCCCAGCAGATTGAGGGCATCGCCCGCTTCCATCGGCGGCAGGGAGGATGTCTTTTCCTCTTCCTCTTCATCTTTTTGCTCGATGTAGAGAACGGTAAAGCCGGGGAAACGGTTTACCGAATCGGACACCCGGAACAGGTAGTGCTTCTTGACTGTCTTGTTCAGGGCGTTGATATCGACTGTCGTATTATCGTACACCGCCGCTGCCATCTGGCTGGCGACGGTTCGCTTCCATATCAGCTCGTAGAGACGGTACTGGTTATTATTGAGGAACTTTTTTACCTCGGCCGGCTCTCTTACTATTTTTGTCGGGCGTATTGCCTCGTGCGCTTCCTGGGCGCCTTTGACCGTCCGGGAAAAAGTCCGGGCGTGTGCCGGTACGTAGTCTTTACCGTATTTCGATTCGATGTAGTCCCTTGCTTCGACGACCGCCGAGCGGGCAATCTTCGTTGAATCGGTACGCATGTAGGTGATGAGGCCGGT
>CAYXEG010000034.1:0-13573 GCA_964463875.1 uncultured Dehalococcoidales bacterium | reverse complement strand
CTGCCTTCGTCCCCCAGGGGCAGCCCTTCGTAAAGTTGCTGCGCCAGGGCCATTGTCTGGGCAGCGCTGAATTTCAGCCTTCTCGATGCCTCCTGCTGGAGAGTACTGGTAATAAAGGGTGGCGCCGGCTGCCGGTTTACCTGCCGGGTTTTGAGTTTATCGACCGAGTAAGCCGCCTTCTCCAGCTCGGCATTGATGCTATCCGCCTGCTCTTGGTTCGAAATATCCAGCTTTTTCTCGCCGGCCAGTCCGACCAGTGAAGCCCGGAAAGCGTTTTTCTTTTTGGCTTTCTCTTCTTTGGTAAGCTCCGCCTCAATCGTCCAGTATTCGACCGGGACAAAGTTTTCTATCTCCCGTTCCCGGTCGACGATGATTTTCACCGCCACGGACTGAACCCGCCCCGCGGAAAGTCCCCGCCGTATCTTCTTCCAGAGAAGGGGGCTCAGCTTGTATCCGACGAGACGGTCGAGCACCCGGCGCGCCTGCTGGGCGTTCACCAGTTGCATATCGATAGTCCGCGGGTGCTTGAAGGCGTTCGTTATCGCTTCTTCGGTTATCTCGTGAAACACCACCCGGCTGTACGGGATGTTATTTGTTTTCATGACTTCGAGCAGGTGCCAGGAAATGGCCTCTCCTTCGCGGTCGGGGTCAGTTGCCAGGTAGACCGCCGAAGCGTCCTTCCAGGCATCCTTCAGCTCTTTGGCCAGTTTGCTCTTCGTCCGTGGAACGACGTACTGGGGAGCAAATCCGTTTTCGATATCGACTCCCAGCTTGCTTCGGGGTAAATCCCTGACATGCCCGAGCGATGCCTTCAGCTCATATTGTTTACCCAGTATCCGCTCCAGCGTTCTGGCTTTTGCCGGAGATTCGACAATTACCAGGCTCTTTCCTCCGGTTTTCTTTGTGCGTGTCGTCAATCTATTTTCACCCTGTATTCTTCTCTTGCCTCGCGGGCAAGCGAGTAGTTCATTGCTCCAACCTGTTTAACCAGGCCTTTCAGCTCCATGATTGCCAGCGTACTGCTGACAACCGATATCGGCATCCCGCAGGCCCGGCATATTTCATCGATGTGCACCGGTTCGGCGCTAAGCGCTTTCATCAGGCTGGCTTCGTCTTCCGTCTCGGGAACCAGTTCCTTTATTTCCAGTTGCCGGGCAACTGTCTCAAGGTTCAGTTCGTCGAGGATGTCCTCGGTTCCCGTAACCAGTTTCGCTCCTGCCTGGATAAGCCGGTTGGTTCCCTTGCTGGCGGTCGAAAGGATACTGCCCGGGACGGCGAAAACGTCTCGGTTTTGTTCGAGCGCCATATTGGCTGTGATTATCGCTCCGCTCGACTCACCGGCTTCGATAACCAGTACCCCCAGGCTCATTCCGCTCATGATTCGGTTCCGCCGGGGGAAATAGTCCGGCCGTGGCCGGACTCCTAAAGGATGCTCGCTCAGGAGAGCTCCGTTTTCAACGATTTGCCTGGCTAAAGCGGCGTTTTCCGGGGGATATACCGTATCCAGCCCGCAGCCGAAAACAGCGACCGTCCGGCCGCCTGCCGCCAGGGCGCTTTTATGAGCAATGGTATCGATTCCCCGTGCCAGCCCGCTGATGACGGTTATCCGGCTCCGGCTTAAATCGGTCACCATTTCTTCGGTTACCTGCCGGCCGTAGACGGTGGCGCGGCGTGTCCCCACCACCGAAATGCAGAATTCATCCTCCGGCAGCAGTTCGCCTTTCACGTATATCACCGGAGGATAATCGTAAATCTCTTTCAGCCGGGAGGGATATTCCTTGTCCCGGTAGGAAAAGGCTTTCACCCCGGCCTTTTCGAGCTTGTTCAGTTCCTCATCAAGCGAAATGGTGTCCCGTGTCGAAACAATCGACTGAATCGCCCCGCTATCGAGGCCGGCCTGCCTCAAATCCCCCGGCACGGCCCTCCAGGCGTCTTCGATACCAGGGAAAAAATGCTCGAGCAGGCTGATTTTTACCCTGCCTATCCCTGAAACCAAACTGAAACCGATATAGTATTTTGTATCTGCATTCATCGTAAAATCAGTTTCATTCTAGCACAGGCATACCTGACTGACAATTTCGCTTTCATTATATGTTCTCTGATGTTATCGCCGGTTCTTTAAAACTCGGACCGTTGTTTGCCTTGAATCAATTAAATGATTTAATCAGGTACACCCGGTTTTCTTGCGAAGGCGGGTAGTTTCACCTATAATTAGCACCACTGATAATACGTAGAGCGAGCGGTGAAGCAAAGAGTTCTCTTGACCGGAATGTCCGGCTGCATAGGAAGTATCCTGTATCGTAACCTCAAGGATTCATGGCAGGTTTCGGGAATAGATACCAGGGAAAGCGATACCTGTCCGGTGACGGTGATGGATATCTCCGATAAAAGCGGTCTGGCCGGAATTATGGCCGATACGTACGCGGTAGTCCACATGGCGGCGAACGCCAGTGTCATGGCTTCCTGGGAACAGGTGCTCGAATCCAATATCCGGGGAACGCAGAACGTCTTCGAGGCAGCCGCTCTCGCCGGTGTGAAAAAGATAATCTACGCTTCCTCGAATCACGTCACCGGACTGTACGAGCAGGAAGAACCGTATAAACGAATAATCGACGGCCGGTACGGCGGATTGAACCCAGCGGAAATTCCCCTGATTGACCGGACGTTTCCGATTAAGCCTGACAGCTACTACGGCGTCAGCAAGGCGTTCGGAGAAGCCCTCGGGCGGTACTATGCCGAACGGTTCGGCATGCAGGTAATCTGTATCAGAATCGGCACTGTCAACCGGCAGAATCGCCCTCTCGATGTCCGGCAGTACGCCACACTGTTTCTGCATGCCGATTTGGTAAAAATGGTGGATAAATGCCTGCAAAACGAGGAGATACGTTACGAAATATTCTACGGTGTTTCGAATAACACCTGGCGATTCTGGGATATCTCGAACATGAAACAACATTTGAACTGGGAACCGGAAGAAAACGCAGAATTACTGCGATAACGTCTTCTGAAAATAAAAGAAAAATGTATAGGGGGTTAGGAGTGTCTGAACTAAAGCAAAAAGAGTTTACGGAAGAAGAAAAAAGAATACGGGACGGGATTGAAAAAAAATACGGTAAAAGCCCGGAAGAACTGTACATGGAGAGGGAAAAGCGGGTCAGGGACGCCATCGAGCACCGGGAACCGGACCGGGTACCGGTATCGCTCAGAACCGTGTACTTCCCGGCGAAATACCTCGGCCTGCCGTATTCGACGGCCTATTACGACCCGGTAACCTGGCAAAAAGCCGTCCTGAAAACGATACTTGATTTCGAACCGGATATGTACATGAGTTCCGCCGGGATGAGTTCGGGGCGCGTCATGGATATCCTGCAGCCGACCCAGACGCAATGGCCGGGCGGCCCGCTGCCGGATAACGTATCGCACCAGGCAATCGATGTCGAATGCATGAAACAGAACGAATATGACATGTTCCTGTCAGACCCGACCGACTTTGCGTTGCGCTATATTTTACCGAGGTCGTACGGGTCATTAGCTCCCCTTGCCGATCTGCCTCGTATCGCGGAAAGCTCCATGGGTGTCAGTATGATTGCCGAACTGTTCACCAGGAAAGATTTCCGTGAAATGGCGGCAAAAGTCCTCAAGGCCGGGGAAGCCCAGACACAATGGAGACAGGGAATCGGTAATCTCGAAGCAGAAGCGACAAAATTCGGCTACCCTCCGAACAGCCATATGGGCGGCGTCGGCGGCGCGCCCTTCGATATGATTTCCGACTTCTACCGGGGCATGCGCGGCGCCATGATGGATATGTTCCGGTGTCCGGACAAATTGCTTGCCGCCTGCGATATGCTGCAGAGCTGGAACATCAGACGCGCCAGGCCGGCCGACCCAAATCTTCCCGGATTGACGAAACGCCTCTTCATCGCCCTTCACCGGGGCGCCGAAGGCTTCATGTCCGATGCGCAGTTCAAAAAATTTTACTGGCCGGGACTGAAGAAAGCCCTCGTGACCGATGTCGAACTCGGCTACGTTCCCATGCCGTTCTGCGAAGGCGCTTACGGCAGCCGGCTCGAATACTTCCTCGAACTGCCGAAAGGGAAAGCCGTTGCTCACTTCGACCTGACGGATATGTTCAAGGCAAAGGATATCCTGAAAGGCCACGTCTGCATCATGGGGAACGTCCCGTCTTCAATCCTTCAGGTCGGCACCCCCGGCGATGTCGATGAATACTGCAAGAAACTCATTCAGTACTGCGGTAAAGGCGGCGGGCTGATACTGACGAACGGCAGCTCAATCGATGAAGCAAAACCGGAAAACATCAAAGCCATGTTCGAAGCCGCGAAAAAATATCGCCCATAGTCATAAAACAAAAATAAAAGCATAAGAATGAACAGGAGGAATAACCGATGACTACCCTTGACCCGGAACTGATGACATTAATCGAGCAGTTAAACAAGAAGACCGGGAAAACCCCCGCCGAACGGTACCAGGAAAAAGAAACCAGAATCCGGAAAGCTGTCAACCTGGAGAAACCGGACAGGGTACCGATTATCACCATGGCCGAACCGAGCGACTATACGAACGTCCCCCGGTCGGCGGCCTATTACGACCCGCTTGCCTTTAAAAAAGCATTGAGAGACCTGACGGTCGCTTTCGATACGGATACCGGCATGAGCGGCCTGCCCACCTCCGGCTACGCCCTGGAATTGCTGGATACGAAAACCCGGTTATGGCCGGGGGGGAATCTCCCTTCGAATTACGAATACCAGTTCGTCGAAGGCGAGTATATGAAAGCCAATGAGTACGATATCTTCTTCTCCGACCCGACCGATTTCATGCTCCGGTATTACCTTCCCCGGGTATACGGTGTCATGGCGCCGCTGAAAAAGCTGCCTTATCTCGGGTACAGCTTCAATTACCTCGAAGGCATCACCACCATGTTCGACTCTCCCGAATTCGAGGAAATGGCCCGAAAACTGGTCAAGGCAGGCCGTGAGATTAAAAAGTTCCGTGACCTCATGGGAAATACCACCGAAGAAATGGAGCAGCTCGGTTTCCCGGCTTTCTCCCATTTCGGGCCTGCCGGCGGAGCGCCTTACGATACCGTCTCCAGTTTCCTCCGCGGCATGCAGGGAGCCATGCTCGATATGTTCCGGCAGCCGGAAAAGCTCCTGAAACTCTGCGACATGGTCCAGGAAAAACGGCTCGCCGAAGCCCAGCCTGCCAATGCCGACGGGAAAGGCATTCAGAAACGGCTGGGTATGCCTCTGTGGCGGGGTGACCTTTCATTCATGTCGCAGAAACAGTTCGAACGATTCTACTGGCCGGGACTGAAAAGACAGCTTGTCGCCCTGGTAAATCTCGGCTACGTGCCGATTCCTGTCTTCGAAGACGAGTTCGGTGACCGGCTCGAATGCTTGAAAGAACTACCGAAGGGCAAGATAGTCGCCCTCGTCGATTACACCGATGTTTTCAAGGTCTCGAAAATGCTGAAAGGCTACCAGTGCGTCATGGGCGGTGGCCCTTTGTCTCACAAACTGGTGTCGATTAAGGAAGCCGAAGACTACAACAAGCGGCTTATCGATGAGTGCGCCGTCGATGGTGGCTTTATCATGATGCTGAGACTGCCGGTCGGCCCGTCCATCGAGGAACTGCAGGGCATGATTGAACGATTGAAGGAATACGCAAAATACTAGAATAAGGAAAACAAGATGACAGAGTATAAACCGGGATCAGTAATGGTAAAAGGAATAAACTTGAATTACTACCGTGCAGGAAACGGTACAAAGACCCTTGTGCTTCTTCACGGTGCTACGGATAACGCAATGTGCTGGAAGCGCATTGCCGATATGCTGGCATCAGAGTATGAGGTGATATTACCGGATGCACAGGGGCATGGTCTTTCAGGCCGTATCGATCCCGGTTTTGCTTTTGTCAATCATGCTCATCAGACGGCGGCGTTGATACGGGAACTCGGCATTAAAAAACCGGTGCTGATGGGACACTCTATGGGTGGTAGTACTGCGGCGAATGTCGCAGGCCTTTATCCTGACCTGCCGGGAGCAGTCATCCTCGAAGACCCGGGGTGGATGGAACGGGTTGAGCCTGTGGAAGAAACGCAGGTTCGACATAATGACTTTACGAAAAACTCCCGGCAATTAGCAGCGAAGACTGTTGAAGAATTAGTGGCGCATTGCCGTAATGAACACCCTGCGTGGCACGATGTAGAATTGAAACCCTGGGCTGAGTCCAAGCGCCAGTTCGACCCTGATATGTTTGCCTTGATGAAGATAGATAATCCTTATTTTCAGGAAATCGTTCCGAAAATCATCTGCCCGGTACTATTGATAACCGCTGACAACGGAATCGTCTCTGATTCGGTTGCTGAAAAAGCCATGGAACTATCAACGGCGGATGTTCCGCTGCAACACATAAAAATAATGGGTGCAGGCCATAACATCCGCCGTGAACAGTTCGAACAGTTTTGTTCGGCCGTTACGGAGTTCCTTCGGGAACTCCGGTAACGGTTACCCCATAATGAACCCTTCGCCCTTTTTCGTCTGGCTGGAGCCGTACTCGGTCGCCATCAGCATGTGGCCGAAATAGAACGGCTTATCCACCCTGCTCATATAGAAGGGCCCGTGGCTGATGCCCGGGGGCAGGGTCAGTATCGCCGCCGTATTGATGACATGCTTCTCCCATTCGTCGCCCAGAGCCAGGACGCACTCGCCGCCGAGGTCCGGATAATTGTCCATATCGGTCGGCATGAAGAACAGGATTTCTTCGCAGTTATGGTCGTGCGGCGGATCACCCAGCATATGGGGATGAAGAATAGCTACGAAATTGAAGTGGAAGCCGAAATCGCCGATGTTTTCAATCAGCGCTTTGTGCATGGTAATAGCTTGTTTCTGATTAACTCTCGGCGGCATTTGCTGCGGCTGAATGTTTCTTTTGATATATTTTTCGTATTTCGATTCTGCCATTGTCGATTTACTCCTAATTTATTATTGATGGGCAATAACCTGCGGACTTAATATTTCCTCTCGTACTTGTACGAAAGATAAATGTTGCAGAACATGACAGGCTTATCGACCTTTGTGAAAACTATCGGAGCGTGTTTCAATCCTTTCGGGACAACGATAATCGAAGGGGTAGTGATGACATTCTTTTCACCCTCATCACCCATCGCTACCTCTACCACGGCGCCGAATTCATCTGGGTTGTTCGGGTCGGCCCCGGTGAATACCAGGAACTCGTCGAAATCATGGTAGTGAGCCTCGTCGATGACGGTTGCCGGCTTGGTAACGTATCGCCAGTTCAACCCCGGACGAACGCCGTACTCCTCTTTTTCCAGCGTCCTGGTTCGTACCCCCGGCGGGTCCGAAGCCTTCTTTTCGTTCGTTCCCCGAACGATGTACTTACCGTATTTTGATTCAGCCATTCTTTCTCTCCTTCTTTTGAATCATTTTCGAACGGTTTTACTCGACATATCGAGCTGCAATAGAGATTATGGTTGTATACCTGAATGCCGCTTTGCCGATAAGTCTGACACTCAAACTACATTAACCGACTATGGTTTGTCAAGAATTACCGGGAGGTACGAATTTCAGGGCCAGGCCGTTCATGCAGTACCGTTTGCCGGTAGGGGGCGGACCGTCATCGAAGACATGCCCGAGGTGGCCGCCGCACCTGGCACAGAGTACTTCGGTGCGCCTCATTCCGTGGCTGAGGTCAAGTTTCTCCTCGACATTCAACGGTGAAACCGGCTCGTTGTAACTCGGCCAGCCGGTTCCCGAGTTGAATTTCACCGAGCTTCGAAACAGGTCGGTACCGCAGCGGACGCACTGGAACAGGCCTTCCTCATGAATCCCGCTGAAAAGGCAGGTTCCCGGCGTCTCGGTGCCTTTCTTCGTGGTAATAGCATACTGCTCGGGAGTCAGTACCTTTTTCCAGTACTCATCCGGCTGGTCTATTTTTTCGACATCGACGATGCTGTTTTTCCCGGCATCGAATAGTTTCATGGCAGTCCTCCCTTGCCGGCCGGTATTTTACTGCTTGAACAGGTACGCCCAGAGAATAGCATCGAGCACCAGGGTATGGAAAGCGAAGTAGGCGCTTCCCGCAACGGCCAGCCAGTAGGGAACCGCCGGTAACTTTGTCTGGAGGGTAAGCAGCGCCCAGACGAGGGCGACCGAGGCCAGCCCGACAACAAACAGGACGGTTCGAATTCCCACCCATAAACCGGTTCCGCCATTGTTGACATAAAGATTGGTCAGCGGCATCCAGAAGGCCGAGGGCAGCAGCATCAGGATGAAAATGACATAGAACAGATTGTAGCCGAACCGGCCGGCGATGGTCACATCATCCGGTACGAGCCGGAAGTTGACGAAGTAGATAAACGCGAAGTAACCGACCGCTGAAATGAGCATCGAGATGGTGTAGAGGGTTCTCGTCGAGTCAGGCACACCTCCCCAGAGAACGTTGGCGCCGCCGGCTTGTCCTCTCAAGCCGAGGATATAGCTGCCGATAACGAGAATTCCGCCGATGATGTTGATGATGAGAAGAATAATCTGCTGGGTTGTCATACCGCACCTCCTCTTGCTTCATTGCACCGGTTCTGCGAACCGGGTATTACCACAACCAGGGTACCAGGATATGGCGCTTTTCCGGATAGTCCGGAAATTGCTCTTTATACCAGCGATGGTGAGACCGTGCCCGCGGCGCCAGGTTAGCGATACTCCAGACTGCGAAAGCCAGGGCAACCGGCGACCAGGTGGCGAATGTCCAGCCGACCCATATCAGTATCTCTCCGAAATAGTTTGGGCATGATATAAAGCGGTACAATCCGTTCTGCGGTATCGCATATTCGAGGCCGCTGATTTTTCTAATCCGGTAGAGAATGTAGTCCGAATGTCGGTTAACGGTAAACCCGAACAAGAAAACCGCTACCCCGAGGAGGAACCTGATATCGGTAAGCCAGGCTTCCGAGTAGAGGGCGGCATTGATATTCAGGAATTCGATATTGAGATAAGCGTTCATCGAGTTGAATATCATTCCCGCCAGGAGAATCGACACCGGCACCGGTTTCGTCGAACGGCGGAGCGTCAGCGGGTAGATGAACGACCGGTCGATATAGTGGGTTTCCCACATCAGGAGAAATATCGCCGGGACAATGGTAACCGGCTGCATCAGCGAATAGAAGCCCAGCAGGAAAACGAGTGGCGCCGGGGATTCCATGAGAATCCAGCCGAGTTTAGCGCTGACTGAAGGGCCGAAGTTTTTCCGGAAATGCCGCCCATAGGGCGCCGACACGAAAAACAGCAGGATAAAGACGATAACAGCAATGGTTATCCATCCGATAAGGATAAAACGAAGCATGGATTCACTCATCAAAAAACAATCTCCAAGTTATGATGTATATTCTCTTTATCGAGCTGTTCACGTCTTTCGATTTTTCAGACAGAACGCCGGAGCGCAACCAGCAGTACCCCCGGACCGCCGTGCACTCCCAGGCTCGCTCCAAGCTCGGTGATATGAATCTTTTCTTCCCGGATGAATTCCGAAAGCCGCTTTTTCAGGAGGAGTGCCCGGTCTTCGACCTGGCTGTGAACGATGAACAGCTCTTCCGCCGGAAGGTTCTTTTTCGCGTACTCGTATATCTTCTCCATCCCCTTCTCAACCTTCCGGACGAAACCGGCCCTGGACAGCTCTCCGTCATTGAAGGTCATCAGCGGCATGACGTTGAGAAACTGCGAAGCCGAAGCAATGGTCTTGTTTATCCGGCCGCTCCGCGCCAGGTATTTCATGTGCTCGAACATGCCGAACATGCGGGTCTCGATGATAGCTTTCCTGGCCTCTTCGATTATCTCGTGAAATCCTGCGCCGGCTTTGGCCAGCCGGGCGGCGGCGAGGGTAACCAGGCCGGTACCGGAGGAATTGAACTTGGAATCGATTACCTCTATCGGGCAGGTGTCTTTCAGTGTCTCACGGGCGGTCAGAGCCGAACTGCAGGTGCCGCTGATTTTAGATGAAATATGGACCGAAACAATTCCGTCGTGCGAACTGCAAAGCTCTTTATAAGTTGTTACGAAATCTTCCGGGTTCGGCTGTGAGGTCGAGGGATGGACCGATGAGGACTTAAGCATCGCGTAGAACTCATTCGTGCTGATGTCCACCCGGTCGCGATACGTTTTCTCCCCGAAGTGAATATATATCGGCACGATGCCGATACCGAGTTCTTCGATGAGTTCGGTCGGAATATCCGTCGTGCTGTCGGTAATAACTTTCACACTCATGGCGCTGTTCCTCTCAGAAGTAAGCAATCCGGTTTTACGTAACAATGGTGATTTGAGTGTATTTGTTTCACCGGGCCATTGTCAACGATGTTAGTCACGCATCCTGAAATCGGAATTTGTTATACCTGTATGCCTAAATACTTCTCCACTCTTTCATCATGCCATTTTCTCTGGTCTTCGTACCGCGAATGCGGCTTGAATTTCCTCCGGTGGTTCTCCGGGTTTTCCCCGAGGATTTCCATGTGCGAAATATCGCCGGCCCCGTGGCCTTTCCTCGCGAGATAGTTGAGGTACCCGACGCTTTCAGGCGGGAACCCCATCATTTCCGCGGTCAGCGAATCTGACGCCACCGCGTCGCAACTGGCTACCGCTATCTTCCAGTCGACGGCCTGCCCCCACAGAGGCCCGTCCCCTTCCATGCCGAGGAACCCGTCGATAATGCTCAGGTTCGGCAAACGTCTGGCCGCCATCAAGTACAGGTTCAGGTTCATCACTCCCGGCCCCTGGTGTATCTTCGTTTTATCGTCGTACGAGTGGCTCGGCCCGCCCATCACCACGTTCTTGAGGGACATCGATACCAGCACCGCATCGTGTGCCTTCGGCGGGGTAATCGAGATAAGGTAATCGGTCTCCAGCAGCGTCTTCGAGTAGTGGATATCCAGGTTGTTGAAATCCTTGTCGAACAGGTGGAGTATCTCCCATTCATCGTATTTCAGGTCGACTATCTCGGCATCATACTGTTTCAGAATATCCATATACCCGAACCGCTCGAACGGAGCCGTAATATCGTCGAAAATGTGCGATTCCCCGATGCGTATCTTCCCGTCATACCGTTCCCGCAGGAATTCCAGCAGGGCTTTCACCCCGTCCGGGTGGGTGGAGCAAAGCTGATTATGGGTATCGACAAAATTTACCTTGATAAATATGTCTCTTTTCCCCGTAAGGTTAATATCGTCTTTGATGAGGTTTAATGCCTTTGACACATTACCCGCACGGGATTCTCCGGCGGTAAGCGCGACTCTGGGTTTCATAGTTGTCCTTTCACATTCATGTTAAATACCGAGTATCTTATTGACTCTTTCATCCTGCCATTTCTGCTGCCATTCGAACCAGGGATGCGGCTTGAATTTTCTACGGTGCTTCTCCGGGTCTTCCCCGAGGATTTTCATCTTCGCCACATCACCTGTTCCGTAACCCTTTTTCGCCAAATAGTACAGGTACCCGACTGTCTCGGGCGGAAACCCCATCAGGTAAGCTCCGAGCGAATCGGCGGCAACGGCATCGCAACCGGCAATGGCTATTCCCCACTCGACCGGGTCGCCGGATACCGGCCCTTCTCCTTCCATCCCCACCATTCCGTCGATGATTGCCAGTTCCGGCAGGTGCTCAATCGCCATCAGGTAAAGGTCAAGGTTCATCGCCGGCGGACCCTGGTGTATCTTGTGCTTGTCGTCATGGGGGTGGCTGACCCCTCCCATGGTGATATTCTTAATCGACATTGTCACCGTCGCCGAATCATGGGTTTTCGGCGGGCCTATCGATATCAGGTAATCGCAATCAAGCATCGTCTTCGAGAAGTGAACGTCCATTCGCTTGAAATCAGCGTCATACAGGTGCAGTATCTTCCACTCATCGTCACGCAGGTCCACGATTTCGACACCGTGCTTTTTCAGCACCTCCGTGTACCCGTAATTTTTAAAAGCATTGGCCGTCGTACCGAACTCGGTCGATTCCCCGATGCGTATCTTCCCGTCATATCTCTCCCGGAGAAACTCAAGTAACGCCCGGACGCCGTCAACGTGCGTCGCCGCCACCTGCCTGTCCACATCGACGAAATTGACCTTGATAAAGATATCGGACTTACCGGTAAGATCGATATCATCCTTTATCAGCCCGAGTGCCTGCCTTATCGTCTCGTACCGGTTATCGCCGGCGGTTAACGCCACTCTCGATTTCATTTTTCTCTGCCTTTCCGGGGTAACAGAGGAACAAATCGCCGTCTGCCCGCTTTCCGGCTTCGAACCGGCGCCAGACTCGCGCGCTTGATGTTGTTCGTAAACCATTGTAATATGCACATTGTCAATCATCAAGTTTTGGTGTAATCGGCAGATACAGGAGGCGATATGGATTTACACAAATATGAGGTCCCGGCAGAAAAACTCAGCTGGAAATGCAACCCCGACCTTTTCGATTTTGAATGCACCGGAGATTTGGCCCCTCTCAAGGAATTCGTCGGCCAGGAACGGGCGACGAGAGCTATCGAGTTCGGCCTTAACATGCGTAACTCAGGCTACAATATCTTCGTCGCCGGTATCACCGGTACCGGAAAAACCTCGATGGTGAAGTCCTATATCGAACGGGTCATCAAAGAAAAAGGCGAACACGGCGAGGCCTTCGACGTGAACGACTGGTGTTACATCTATAACTTCAAAGAAGTCGATGCCCCAGTTATCGTCAGCCTTCCCCAGGGAAAAGGCAAGGCGTTCCGTGACGAAATGGATGCCCTCCTCGGCAAAATCAGGCAGGGGCTTGGTCGGGCGTTTTCCTCGGAGGACTATAAGTCAGCCCGTCAGAAAGCCGTCGAGGAAGTCCAGGCGGAACAGCAGCAGCGCTTCGAAACCCTTTCCAGCGAAGCCCGGCAACAGGGATTCTTTCTGCAAATGACCCCTTCCGGTCCGACTCTTTTCCCCATGCGCGAAGACCGCCCCATGAAGGAAGAAGAGTACGTCGCTCTAAGCGAAGAAGAGCGAAAGGAACTGACCGCCCGGCAGACGGAGCTTCGGAAAAAAATTACCGCCAGTATCGAAGCGGTTACCGATATGCAGGCGAAAACCGCCGAACGCCTCCAGGAAATGGATAAGGAGATAGGCGATTACACGGTTTCCCGCCTGCTCGCGTCTGTCCCGGAACATTACTCCAATCACGAAAAAATACAAAAGTACATCGACGGCCTGAAAACGTATATCCTGGAAAATCTCGACCTCTTCAAGACCGCCGAAGAACAGCCGCCCCAGCCGATGGGCCTGCCGATGAACCCCATGACCGCCGGCAGGAATCCCTTTCTGCCCTTCCAGGTAAACGTCTTCGTCGATAACAGCGACGTCAAAGGCCCTCCCGTGATTATCGAAACCAATCCGAACTTCACCAATCTTTTCGGCAGTATCGAGCGCCGCTTTTTATTCGGCGGCTATTTAAGCGACCACACCATGCTGAAAGCCGGTTCGCTGAACAAGGCGGCCCAGGCGCTGATGTATGACCCGCACAACAGCAATGCCATGCAG
>CAYXEG010000033.1:8484-22360 GCA_964463875.1 uncultured Dehalococcoidales bacterium | reverse complement strand
AGGAAGCTGCTCGAATCGCTTGCATTCGAAGAGGATTACCACCGGGCGAAATTCGAGAATATCTACTCGGCGATACAACAGGACCAGGGCTGGCCTCAAACCGATTTCCAACCCGATGGCGGAAAAAGGCTGAGAACGATTTTTTCGGAGGAAATGAATAAATCGACAACGCCGAAAGACTCTCTGCATACCGAGATAGATGCAATCCAGAAAGCAATGGAGATGGAAAGTACCTCCCGTGACTTTTACCGGAGGCGCAGGGAGAGTTCCTCCGTCGCCGCTGAAAAACAATTTTATTCGCTGATAGCCGACGAGGAACGCGAGCATTTCCTGGTTTTGCTGGATTACTTTGAATACCTGAAAAATCCGGCCGCATGGTTCGTGGTAAAAGAACATCCGTCACTGGATGGAGGATAAAAAAGGAGGAAGGATATTATGAATACTCAGGCGCTCTATAAAATCGGTTACGGCCTCTACGTCGTTTCGTCGAAGAAAGGGGACAAAATCAACGGACAAATCGCCAACACGGTCTTCCAGATTACGTCCGAACCACCGACCCTCGCCGTCAGTATCAACAAGAATAACCTGACCCATGAGTACATCACCGAAAGCGGTATCTTTACCGCTTCCGTGCTGCGGCAGGCTACCCCGCTCAACTTCATCGGTAACTTCGGATTCAAGTCCGGCCGGGATACGAATAAGTTCGAGAAAATCGGTTACAAGACGGGCAGTACCGGCGCACCGGTCGTCACCGACAACACGGTCGCCTACATGGAAGCGAAAGTTAAAGACAAGCTCGACGTCGGTACCCATACCATCTTTATCGGTGAAGTGGTTGACGGAGATGTCCTGCTCGACGAACCGACCATGACCTACGAATACTACCACCAGGTAAAACGCGGCACCACGCCGAAATCAGCCCCGAGTTATATTAAAAAGGAGGAAAAATAAACATGAAACGATACCAGTGCACTGTCTGTCTTTACGTGTACGACCCCGAAGAAGGAGACCCTGACGGCGGCATAGCTCCGGGCACCGCTTTCGAGGATATCCCGGATGACTGGGTTTGCCCGCTCTGCGGCGCCGCCAAGTCAGATTTCAAGGAGCTCGAGTAATATGATTCCCAGAGCACTAAAAAAAGGTATTTACTGCGTCGGCGCAGTCGATTGGGACAGGCGCCTCTTTGACTGCCTCATTCCCCTGCCGGACGGAACCAGTTATAATTCCTACCTGGTAAAAGGAAGCGAAAAAACAGCCCTCATCGATACCGTCGATCCCCCAATGCACCATGTCCTCATCAACAATCTCGATTCGCTGGAAATCGATAAGCTGGATTACCTTGTCACCAATCACGCCGAGCAGGACCACTCCGGCTCCATCCCCAGGGTTCTGGCGAAATACCCGGAGGCGAAAGTGGTCTGTACCGCCAAATGCCGGGATTTGATAATCGACCACCTGCTGGTACCGGCCGACCGGATTATCGTCGTAGGAGATGGCGAGACTATCTCCCTGGGCGATAAGACTCTCGAGTTTATCCATACCCCATGGGTGCACTGGCCGGAAACGATGGTCACGCACCTGCGGGAAGACAAGATACTGTTTTCCTGCGATTTCTTCGGCTCGCACCTGGCCACCACCGATATGTTCGTCACTGACGAAGGCCGGGTATATGAAGCCGCCAAGCGGTATTTCGCGGAAATCATGATGCCATTCCGGACAGCCATACGTAAGGATTTGGAAAAAGTACAGGGACTCGCTATCGATATTATCGCTCCCAGCCACGGGCCGATGTACGATAAACCAGCCTTTATCATGGACGCCTACCACTCCTGGCTATATGACGCCCCGAAAAACCTGGTAATTCTGCCCTATATATCAATGCACGGCAGTACCGCCAGGATGGTCGAGTACCTGGTCGCTGCCCTGGCAGCCAGAGGTGTGACCGTACAGCAATTCGACCTCTCGGTTACCGATATCGGCAAACTGGCTATGTCACTGGTGGACGCCGCCACAATCGTGCTCGGCGTTCCGACAATTCATGCCGGTCCTCACCCCCAGGTCGCCTACGCCGCGTTGCTGGCGAATGTGCTGAGGCCAACGGTTAAATTCGTCTCGATAGTCGGTTCCTACGGGTGGGGAGGCAGAACAGTCGAAACACTCGCCGGGATGATTCCCAATCTGAAGGTTGATATTATCGACCCTGTATTATGTAAAGGTTTCCCGAAGGAAGCCGATTTCAAAGCGCTCGATACCATGGCGGAAACAATCGCTGAAAAACACAAAGAGAATAACTACGTATAACTGAATCTTCACTGTAAGCTGTAAGGAGGATAAAAAATGAAATTCGGAGATTTACTGAAAGGCGCTGCCGCCGAAGGCAAGGAAAAACATGTCCCGGTTATCGAGAAAGTGGCTGACGGGGTAACCGTCACTGTCGGCAAGGAAACGCCTCATCCCAGCACCATGGAGCATCATATCGACTGGATTGAACTTTTCGGGGTAACGAAGGACGATAAAGTAATTGAACTCGGACGGGCGAGTTTCGCCCCGACCTATACGACACCGGTTGCCACCTTCAAGGTACCCCTGGCCGGTTTCAAAGCCCTTTACTCGGTTTCATACTGTAATATTCACGGCGTCTGGGAAAGCAGCCTGGCGCTGTAAAAACAAAAAATTCTACGTCATTAAAAAGGCGGTGTCGGACACCGCCTTTTTTAGTGTTTAGTCCACTGTATTTTGATTATCCCTTATGGCTTCAATAATATCGTTTATTTCTATACCATCTCCTTTCAAACGGTAAGTTTAGAAATATCGGTAAACCGAAGGTACGAAACTTATTTTCATTTCGTTATCGGTCTAACTTCTGTTCCTGCAGTGGATTTACTACCCGCCCGATAAAGATAATCGTGCCTGTCTCAATATCCCTTATCAGAAAAATAAAAGGTCGATCCACAATCATTTCAGTCGGTCCTTTTTTAATGAATAAGGGGCTGACTGCTTCAACTGAAATCGTTGTTACAGCAACAGCTTTTGTGCCTTCTTCATCGACTGCAATAGATGTTTTATGTATGATTTGATCTATTAACAGAGCATCGTTTGAGGTAATTCCGGAGAAATCAGCCTTTTCTTTAGAGAAAGCATCCGGCATTCCCATAGCAGAAAGTACACTTGTAAGACTGATGTGTGATTCAAACTCAAATTTCGGCATTTTAATGATTACAGACCTTTCATCAAGGCGGTCAATGATACCAGCAACCTTACTGTAACTTAGACTATTTTCAAAACTTCGAAAAAGCCCCTCGGCTGGCATGATTACTACCATTGACAGTTCTTTGTTATCATAGGGAAGCTCAACAGCTTGATATTCATTGCTTTCTGTATAATATAGTGAATTATTCTGAAACATTGTTGGTACTGAAATATTACTGCTATCCAGAAGATGAAAGGGTGAATTCTTAATAGTGGCTTTATCGAACGTAATGTCCCAGGCAGCATTAAAATAAACAGCATTGGTAAGAACAAGCCTGGTGGATTCGTCTATGTCATTCTTCGAAACCAACTCACCAATTCTGTTTTCAGTCTGTTCGCTTATCCACTCGTTGATTGTAGTACGTGATTTTTCCGATTCGTGAATAAAATCAAGTATTCTTAGTCCAGCTCCATAATTTTGTGCCAGAGTATCTAAAAATAACTGCTTGTATTCGTAGTTTTTCTGTCCCCAAATAGCGTTTATTATTGTCAGCCGATATTCTTCACCGCCTTTTCCCTTGGCTTCTTCACCCCGTTCATCTAGAGTGTTATCAAGCCAGTTAAAAGCCGGATGCAGACGATCTTGAGGAAGGCTGAAATTAAGGGTTTCTGCTATCTGTTTTTCTGTATTCTCTGTTGCTCCTGCAAAAATCATGGCCATTGCTTTAGATAAACTGTATGGAGAATACAGCAGATTACCTTCTTGTTCTTTCAACTGTTTATATAGATTAATTGCGAATGTGCTGTTATCTTTTACCAGATTGGCCTTATCTTTTTCATAAGTTTCCGGAATTCCGATACGTGCTATTTCCGATTTCAATGTTGAACCTGTTGCAAAGGCTGTAGCAGGGGTACTGTTCGGTGTACAAGCCATTAACGACACATTTACTAGAGTTATTAAAATAGTAGCTAATGATTTCTTCATGTTACCACTCCCTGAAGTAATGACGTTTTTATTGTTGATTAGCGCTATTAAAATATTTAACTAATTATTGGATTGTTTTATTAGCTTTATTCTCTCACTGAGTTCTTCAACGCTAAGAATAGTTCCATCCTTATCTTCATGAGGTAAGCGACCGCCTTCATATGTCACTTTTCCTTGATTTGCTCCAACAACCCCATAGACGGCTTGAAAATCTACATTACTTGGGGCTTCTCCTTCATGCACATCTAATTGGTACAGATATACAACAACCTTCTCTCCTATGCTAAATTCGGGTTGCGCTTCGACCAAATATTGTGCTTCTCCAACCTGCCCACCCCAAGTTCGTATTGCAATCCTGTCTTGATTATCTTGGTCTAGATTACCAAGCAGATATTGTGTAACCTCTATAATCGTATCAGTATGTATTATTTGCGAATTTCTTTTATAATTTGGCCCCCATTCGGATTGTAGAACACTGACAACTTCACCAATCGCAATTACATCAGATTTTGTTATTAACTCCTCAATACTATAAGAATTTAGTAAACCACTACTTAGTGTAACTGACGTATAATTGGTCTTGGATTTTAAGCTTGTATTCATATCAGAGTTACTACAAGATACTAAAGCGAACAGAAATACAAGAAATACTGAGATAAAGTAAAAAAAATGAGCCTGAATCATATTCATTACTCCTTTTCTTCATGCCTGAAAACATAACCGACTTTAGGTACCGTCATGATATATTCAGGTTTTCGCGGATTCGGCTCGATTTTCTTTCGGAGATAACAGATATTCAAATGAAGGTGCTGTTTAGCCTCGATGTATTCATACCCCCATAGTGTTTGCAGCAGGTGCGTGTGGCTGATAACCCTTCCGGCATGCAATGTGAGTTCATAAAGCAAGGCATATTCAAGAGGAGATAATTCCACCACTGCACCATTAACCGTTACCAGCCTTCGTTTATAGTTGATATAGAGGTCACCTGCACCGAATTCTGTAATACCGGGATTGGATTCTTTAGTTCCGGTTTTACGAAGCAGTGCTTTCACCTGGGCAACGAATTCGTCGGGATTGAACGGTTGAACGATGTAGCTTACAGCACCGGCATCGAGGTACCTGATTTTTTCGTCCGGGGTATTTTCATGACCGATAATGATTACCGGTACTTTCAACACTTCCGAGATATATTTTAAAAAGCCTGGATAGGTAGTATCGACTACCGAAGCATCAATAATGACAACCCCGGTAAAGTTTTCGTCAAACAAGTCCAATGCACTATCACAATCAGGCACACTATGAAAAATATTCTCTCCTTTTATCAGGTTTAATCTGCATAATTCTGTTAATTCCTGGTTAGAGGAAACCAGAAGTACTACGTGTCTATTCATGTTTCTTTATCCCTGTACCGGATGGTTTTATCTTTCCGTATGATAACGGCAGGTACCTTTTATATACGAACCAAACCCTATAGTATCACAAATAAGTCTGCGCTACATATACGTAATATATAACGTGGAATCCGGTGAAAGGATAGTGTAGCATGTGAAGATGAACGGCAGATGAATAAAAGAAATAAAGAACAGAAATGATAAAGTCTTTTCGAATCGAAAAACAGATGAAAATATCTGTATCAGCAGTGGAAGAAAATGGAATATGGATTGTGGCGTCAGTGTGGAGGGTGATTCTATGAAAATTACCATGTCATATGATAAAGAGGCAGATGCGATTTATCTCTATTTGTCCCATAAAAAGATAATACAGTCGAAAGAACTCGATACAGAGCGGATTATCGATTATTCAGAAAACGGTGAAATCCGAGGGATTGAACTACTGGCTGTCAGCAACGGGGTCAATACCGAAAATTTACCTTACCGGAATGAGATAGAACGCACTTTGAACGAAAAAGGCATAAAAACATTCGCATAGCTCCGTTTCTTCTAAGAAGCCCGATGATTTTCTAAATATTATAAAGAATGAAGCGGTTATTCCTGTGCCCCGGCATAGAAAATCAGCGCCGTCAATAAACTGAAAAAGATTCCTTCAAACGAACACTCGCTCCAGTATCCTTGTTGAACTTTAACACGATTCCTTTTTATCCTCTCACCGATATTCGTTATCACGGTGTTGTCATCCGGAGCGATAAAGGGTGTCGTATACAGTTTCGCATCGAGTTCAGTCAGGTACCGGGCAACCGGCAAGGTTTGATTATACCTGACAAGGTTATATGCCAGAGCGACATCATCGACCCGGTCGTCGAAGGTCATTCCGGTCAACTGCTCAGCGGCGAGTTTCGCATCGGCGCTTTTCCACCCACCGTCACCGTCCATTAATCCGGAGAGAATCCGGAAATATCCTTCAAAACGAGCCGCCAGGTAATTTGAAGCGATGGCAAACTCCGAAGAGATAAAACCCCGTATGACGATTTTTCGAAGAGCGTCAACGACCTGGTTTTTCTGTCTTTCGAACAACAACCCGGAACGGGGAGAGTGCTCCATATCGAGAGCCGCCTGCTCCAGGAAATTAAAGACATCTTCCGTCACCGAGTTACTGTTTCCATGGCTGCAATAGGTTTCTATATATCCGGCTGCCCTGTCGGCTGGATTTATCGCATTTTCACCCGTTTCGTTTTGTATTCCGTTTGCTGACATCTCCGCTCCTGCTTACAAAGTACTCTATCCCAGTATACCAGCATCCGTGTCCCCCTGCGGGAAATTTCGGGTAATTGTTCCGAAAAAAAACCATTGACTGCCCGAATCATTTGGTGATACGATATGAATCGCATTAGCTGGAATAGCTGAAAGGAGGGATGTATGAAAAAAGAATATGTCATATCAAGAGCACTGTTACATCCCGGCAGCGTTCCGGTAAAAGGTATGAAATTTTAACTCATTCCCTTTCCGGTGGATAGCGAGGCCGCGGAGTAACAGTTCCGCGGTTCTTTTATTTACCGGAAGGAGAAATCGATGGCACAACCATTACCCGGGTCTCTTGCCTTCCTCGGCTGGGACCCGTTTTTCGAATCACATTACAACCAGATAACCATACCCGGAGTAATTCCCTGCCGGGTTACCGAAGAATTCCGAGAATCCTACCATATAAACACCGGACAGCAGGAACTGCCGGCGGCTATATCCGGCAGAATGCGCTATACTTCAAACGATTACCCGGCGGTTGGCGACTGGGTAGCAGCCGTACCCTACCCTGACGGGACACAGGCGGTTATCCATGCCGTCCTGCCCAGAAAAAGTTCTTTTACCCGCAGGGCTGCCGGCAAGGCTGCCGAACAGGTCGTCGCGGCTAATATCGATACCGTCTTCATCGTGACCGCCCTTGACGGCTATAACTTCAACCCGCGCCGGCTGGAACGCTACCTGACAATGGCCTGGAAAAGCGGCGCTTCGCCCGTTTTCGTGTTAAACAAAGCCGATCTGTGCCCGGATACCGGTTCCTTTATCAAAGAGACAGAACAGATAGCCATGGGTATCCCGGTATATGCCGTCAGCGCTACTGAAAAAACGGGGCTGGTGCAATTATCGAACCATATAGAGTCAGGCCGGACTGCCGCCTTCCTCGGTTCGTCGGGAGTCGGAAAATCCGCCCTTATCAATGCCCTGCTCGGCAGCGAACGCCTGCTCACCAGAGCAACCAGCGAACTCGAAAACAAGGGACGGCACACCACCACCCGCCGGATGCTGCTCCCTCTTCCGGAGGGCGGTATGGTTATCGATACCCCCGGCATGAAGGAACTCGGCATGTGGGGCAGCGATGACGATATCGATAATTCCTTCGAAGATATCGAATCCCTGGCGGAAAACTGCCGGTTTAAAGACTGCCGGCATGATGCCGAACCCGGCTGCGCCGTCAGGGAAGCAATCGAAAACGGTGAACTTACTATCGCCCGGTTTAAAAATTATCTGAAACTTCGCCGGGAACTTGAATTCGCCTCCGCCCGGGAAGATATGTCGTTACGTAAAGTTGAACAACTCAGATGGAAAAAGATTGCCGGTTCGGTGAAAAATATCGAGAAAAACAAGTACCGGTAAAAATTCCATCCGATATCGAAAACCGTTATAATGATACTCATTGTTATACCGCTGACCGGAGGTTGCATGCATGTCAGGTCTTAATCCGCAGGCAGTCGAAGCCAACGAACTCATTAAAAAAGGAAATCCAGCCGTTTACGAGTTGTTGTCGAAAAAAGGCAAGGCTGTCTATTACCCCACGAAAGGGATTCTCGCCCAGGGAGCAGCCGCTAAAAACAAGGAAATCAATGCCACCATCGGCACCGCTTACGAGGACGACGGCTCGCCGATGGTACTGCCCGGCCTGGCAAACCTGCTGAAGATAAACAAGAACGACGTCTTCCCCTACGCTCCGAGTCAGGGTGTCAATAGCCTCCGCGCGAAATGGAGAGAACTGATAAAGGAAAAGAATCCTTCACTCGGAAATACTCTCATCAGCCTGCCGGTCGCCGCCTGCGGCGTGACCAACGCCTTGAGCATTATCGGTTACCTGTTCATCGACGAAGGCGACGAAATCACTCTCTCCGACCTCTACTGGGAGAATTACGACCTTGTTTTTTCGAACGCTTACGGCGCCGAACTCGAATTCTTCAACTTCTTCCAGGACGGGGTCTTCGATATCGAATCTTTCCGGAAATCGATAAACACCGGGCCCGTCGGGAAAAAATTCGTCCTGCTTAATTTCCCGAATAACCCCTCCGGCTACTCTCCGACACCGGAAGCGGCCAATGAAATCATTAACGTATTAGCCGAATCCGCCGAAGCCGGCAATAAGCTGGTAGTCGTCCTCGACGATTCTTATTTCGGCCTTATCTTCGAAGATGGCATATACGAAGAATCGCTCTTCGCCCGGCTGGCATCCGCCCACGAAAACCTGCTCGCTGTGAAAGCCGATGGTATCACCAAAGAAGAATACGCCTGGGGACTGAGAATCGGCTTTATTACCTTCGGCGTGAAAAACGGCACACCCGAACTGTACGCCGCCCTGGAAGGGAAGACCTCCGGCGCCGTCAGGGGTAACATTTCCAATGCTTCTCATCCCTCGCAAACACTCTTCCTGAAATCGCTCGAATCCGGCAGCCATGACGTTGAAAAAGAGAGAAACAAAAGAATTATTAAAGAGCGTTACCTCAGGGTGAAAAAGGTGCTCGAAACCCACCCCGAATATAACCGGTACTTCGAGGCTTTACCCTTCAACTCCGGCTATTTCATGTGCGTCAGGCTGAAAAACCTTGATGCCGAGCAGGTCTGGAAAATTCTGCTGGATGATTACAGCACCGGCGTCATTTGCTACGCCGAAGCGAAGCTGTTCAGGATAGCTTTCGCTTCAACACCGATGGACAAAATCGAAAAACTTTTCGATAACATATTCTCCGCTTGTAAAGATTGCAGCCGGTAACGGGATAGAAAACTAGTCTTTTCCCGGTTTTTTCTGCCCCAGTATTGCTCTGGCTGTTATATCCGGGTGGTGATAGTAGTATCCTTCGGTTATCATTCCGCTCCGGATGGCCTTCGAAGGACAGAAGTTATAGCAGGCAATGCAGTTTTCGCAGCGGTGCTGCCAGTCCGGTTTTTTATCCTTCATCTCGATATTGTTTACCGGGCAGACCCTGGCGCATAAACCGCAGCCGGTGCAGTCATCAGTAACGCTGAAGCTGGTATCGTTCAGATGGATAAGCTCCTCGACGCTCAGGTCTTCCGACGAGCCGGACAGTCTGGCGAACGATTTTTTGTACCTCGGCCGCACGTACGCCTGAATACCCTTGAAGATGAGGTCGAACAGGAAATTCGTGTAAAACGCTCCCTGTCTTCGTTTGTTCGTGTTGTTCGTGACGGTTTTTATTTTTTTTCGCCAGTTCCGGTAGAGCGGTTCGTGTTTCTCCCAGAACTTGTAGAAGGCGTTCTGCGGCATGTGAATGGCGTAGGTTGCCGCCAGCCTGCCTCCCCGTCTTTCGAGTATTGTCCTCAGCGTGGATAAAGAATCGCCGGCAGAACCGCCGAACGTGCAGATGGCAAAAATGTAGGTACCCTCGATATTCGTGAGCCTTCCGGCAAACTCTCTCAAAATAAGCGGCAGGTCACCGTAGTACACCGGGAAGACGATGCCGATACTGTCCGCCTCGACCCGGATTTCTTCCCGTTTAATCACCGAAGCAACCGGTACCATGTCGGCCTTCAACGATTTCGCGATATCTTTTGCAACAGAGAGTGAATTGCCCGTTCCTGTGAAATAGAAAATGACCGTTTTCATTGGTATTAATAATAGAAGCCATTGTGATGAATAGCAATAACCTGTGGTAAACTTCTGAAGAAGCGATAACCGGTAATAAGTGCCATACCGGTAACATATATTACCGACTTTTTCTCAATTCGGCACTACAATAAATGTGTAATTACTTGGGAGGGAATAGAAATGATAGAAAAGAAGTACGATTACACCCTGACCGATGCAAAAAAGATAGAGATACTGGTTGAAAGTGACGCCGTCCAGATAAACCATGCCGTTCTGCCGCCGGGTGACGCCCTGCCCGAACATTTCTCGAACTCCGATGTCAGCCTGATAATCATCCGGGGCAGCCTTTCCGCTCAGCTGGCCGATGAAAAGGCCAATATCTATAAAAAAGGGAATATTATCAGCGTCCCCTACAACACGAAAATGAATATCTCGAACGCGGCTCAAGACATCCTGGAATTTTTCATTATTAAAGCTCCCCACCCGAAAAGCTGGAAAAAATAGTCGGTCGGACTAAGCTTTTCTATAACTGCAATATCAGTTGAGCGACAAGAAAGTATAACCCTACCCCGGATATATCCATGATAGTGGAAATAAACGGAGCCGAAACCAGTGCCGGATCCAGCTTGAACAGCCGGAAGGCAAAAGGCAAGGCGCCGCCGGCAAGGGTTGCCAGAATCGATATAACAACCAGCGTGCTGCTGACAACCATCGCAACCTGCAGGTCACGCCCGAGGACGTATGCCCAGGCGCAGACCACCGCCCCGAGGATAAGGCCGAGTACCGCCCCGATTCCAGCCTCTCTGAGAATGATTCGAAGCGCCCTCGACGGATTGACCTCCCCGGTGGCAAGGCCGCGGATAACGACCGTAGCTGACTGCGACCCGACGTTACCCCCGGTTCCAATCAGCAACGGTATAAAAGCAGCCAGGATAACGATTTCCCCCAGCAACCCTTCCTGACCGGCAATTATCGAACCGGTCACCGTGTTGACCAGTATCAGGAGAAACAGCCAGCCGATTCTCTGCCGGACAACGTTCAGTATCCTCGACGTGAAATAGCTGCGCTCCGTACCGGTAACAGCGCCGAACCGGTAGATATCTTCGGTCGCTTCTTCCTCGATGATGTCCGTCACGTCGTCATGGGTAATGATTCCCACCAGCCGTTGCTCTTTATCCACTACCGGCACCGCCAGCAGGTCGTTATCGATGAGTGTCCTGGCAACCTCCTCCTGGTCGGTGTAGGTATAGACGAACGGCGGAGTCGGTTTCATGATATCGGCTATTTTCGCCTCCGGGTCGGCCAGCACCAGGTCCTTCAGCGAGACCGCCCCCTCCAGCTTGCGTTGCCGGTTCATCACGTAGCACTCGTAAATCGTTTCCCGGTCGATTGCCAGCCGCCGCACTTTCGCCAGGGCCTGAACGACCGTCATATCGTCCCGCAGGTCGACAAATGACGGATTCATTTCGCGGCCGGCGGTGTCTTCCTTGTAGCCGAGCAGTTGAAGGGTAACCTTCCGCTGGTCGGGAGATAGAATCTGAAGTAATCGCCTCGTTACTATTGCCGGTACTTCGTCGAGCAGTTCCGCCCGGTCGTCCGGCTCCATCGATTCAAGCAGGGTTCTCGCCGCCTGGTCGGAGAAAGAATCGAGAAGCTGGTTCTGCTGAATACCGTCCATTCGGTCGAACACCTCGACCGCCAGGTCTTTCGGCAGAAGACGGAACACTATCATCTCCCGGTCATGAGGAATACTCGCCAGCAGGTCGGCGATATCGGTTGGGTCAGCCGTGATAAGTTTCTGCCGTACCGTTTTGTACTGCTTCTCTTCGATAAGTTCCTTGAAGTGTTCCTTTTCGAGTTCTTCTATCACGGCAGTCGCTCCTTTTATATATACAAAAGCGCCTCACGTCCGTCGGGCCGTGAGGCGCTGAAGAGCAGCTTTACACCGTCTATTCCAGCACAGGGATTCCACCTGTCCAGCGAACGAAAGTTATCTGATACCTGCGTCTATGAACCGGATCTGATGACGATTTCGTATTCATTATCTCCTTAACCTGTTACATGAAATTATATGCTTCAGTATGGATGAAGTCAATCAAAGGTTTCTCGGATTTCAGGGACAGCGTTTTTGGTTAATATCATTAACATTACAAATGTATTACAAATTACACTAAGGTTATTGATGTTTTTTTATGGTAAATTATAATTAACTCTAGTTAATGATAAGAATAATTCTTATTATCAGCGCTTAAGGAAATGTTGTTGCGATGAAGAAATATTCCAAACAGAGAGAGCTGATTCTTCAAACCTTGAAACATTCCACAGAGCACCCTTCTGCTGAACGACTCTATGAACAGGTAAAGAAGGAAATACCTTCGCTTGCCCTGGGAACGGTGTACCGGAACGTACGGTTGTTGAAAGAAGAAGGGTTGGTAGTCGAAATCTACGGGACTGACGGTAAATGGCACTATGACTACAATACAGAGAAGCATCATCATTTCCTCTGCGAGGAATGCGGCAGAATATCAGACTTAACGCTAACTTCACCCGAAAAGAGTGTCGAGACTCTTTTGGTCAACCTTATGGGTGGCGATATTACTCTGACAAGTATCAAACTTAAAGGGCTGTGCTCCGAGTGTAAAAAACGGGCGGAAAAAGGAAAATAGCAAGAGGCTGCCGGCATGTCGTTGAAAAAAAATCTCAACCGAATGGTTGCTGCCAGAGGGTTACTGCTTATAATTCTCCTTTTCGGCCTGGTACCTTTTCCGGTATCGGAGACCCGGGCTGCCAGTGGTTCTTTCGGAGGCGGTGACGGCACCATCGGTAACCCTTACCTTATCGAAGACGTTTTCGACCTTCAGGCGATGAACAACAACCTTACCGCCTACTATGCCCTGGCTAACGATATCGATGCCTCGATAACTTCTGCGTGGAACTCAGGCGCCGGTTTTACGCCCGTTGCCGGGAACGACCCGACCAGCACGCCGGTCAACAAGTTCACCGGCGGCTTCGACGGGCGCGGTTTTACCATTACCGGCCTGTATATCAACCGTCCCGCGGCGTATAACGTCGGACTGTTCGGGCACGTCGGTGATGCAACCCTGGCAACTCCCATCAAAAACGTAAGGCTGGTGAACACGACCGTTACCGGTACCCGGGGAGTCGGTACCTTAATCGGCAGGGTTACCGGAAACGCCAACACCCTGATTGAATATTGCTCATCGCTTGGCGGCAGTGTCTCCGGTGGCGGAGCAACCGGCGGATTAATCGGTTCTCATAACAGCATTACGGATTCACCCGGAGGTTTGAATAACCCGGTAGCCAGCTACTGTTTCGTAGACGTCAGTGTTATTTATTCGGGAACCGGCCCGGGAGATAAACTCGGAGGTCTGGCCGGTTGCAGCCAGAAAGGAACGATTTCCAACTCTTTCTCCAGAAGCTCCG
>CAYXEG010000033.1:0-8474 GCA_964463875.1 uncultured Dehalococcoidales bacterium | reverse complement strand
CATACCGGGGGCAGCCCGACATTGCCCGAGCGGATTGGCGGACTGGCCGGCTGTATTGAAATCAGGGGTAATATCACCAACAGTTATGCCACCGGGCTTATCACTGTGGGAGCCGGCAGAACCAGAGTAGGCGGACTAACCGGTTTTATCGGTACCGGAGGAAACGTCGGAACGACTATCAGTTCGTACTGGGACACCCAGACCTCCGGACAAACCACCAGCGCCAGCGGCACGGGGAAAATCACCGCCGAGATGAAAACAGCCGCCACTTTCACCGGCTGGGATTTTACCACGATATGGGATATCGAATCGGGAAAGAACGACGGCTACCCTTACCTTCGCTGGTACTATGACGTGAAACCGAGAATTACCTACGTCGGGATTTATCAGACTGACCGGTTAACTCCCGTCACTTCTCTTTCACCCCAGGTAGAGTATGCGGTAAAAGTGACTATTAGCAATCCGATTAATCTGGCCAGCCTGACATCAGTGAGGATTACCCTTTATTACGATACTGACGGTATTTACGTCGAAGATGAGGTACCACTGGCAGGAAACACCTGGACCTCGGCGGTACTGACCTGCATCGTCGGCGCCACACCATCCTGGTTAATCGACGCCGGGAGCGGTTCGACATGGAGCATTATTCCGGCGAATTGCACGCAACCGTCCCTGTCCGGCACGACCGGAGATTTCTGGTTCCATTTCAAACCCGGGAAAGTTGCCACCGAGACGACCGGCAGCTCGAAATGGCATGTTCACGCTTCAACGGCAAGTGCGGCGGGTACCAGCATCGGATATAACGAAAACTACACCATGAACTGGTATGGAGAAATAACCGTCAATACCCCGAACGTCGATTTCGGCACGGTGTTGCCCGGTTCCAATTTCACGTCCAACAATCAAACCGGCATCTCGGTTATATATACCAGCAACGGGAATTATCTTCAGCAGATTAAGTCGGATTCTCCCTGGTCAGGCAGCGGGTACTCGATATACCTGAACGAAGCCGGTCTGCCGGGTGAGGGTGAATTCTCGATGAAGGCGGATGATTCGGCTGTGCTGGAGAATTCTTCGCTCATAAAAACGAGTTACGTCACGGTCGGTACAGGGGCACAAACCGGAGAAAGCGGCACGACCGTGACCGCCAACACTCTCTGGCTGAAACTGGGTGCTTCCGGCTTACCCCCGGTCACCTATAACGGCACAATATATTACGCGATTGCATCATCGAACTGACGAAGGAGGTAGCACGCCATCATAAGAAAATAGAGACTTTATATCTGCAAACCGGTAACAAAAGTAAAAGAAGGAGAGGAACTATGAGGAAAGTTATTTCTTGTCTCGCCGTGGTAATACTGGCAGCATTACTGTTACCCGTGCATGCGGTCACTGCTTCGACCAGTAGTCAGGCTACCGGCCAGATAACCGTCGGACGCCAGCCGGCTACCTTTGTCTATACAACCCATACCAGCGAAGCGCTTGAAGTATATGCGAGTTCGGCACTAGACGCAAAGGTCGAGACGCTGACACCACAGGTTACTTACTATGTTAAAGCTACTGTTAACAGCCCCAATACCCTGGCTGATTTAGACACAGTCAAGGTTATTATACACTATCACATCGCTAACGAGAGCGGTTCGGGCGATATCTCGACCTCAGCAGTCGCTGACGCTCAAAAAGTAGCGATACTAACCTGTACCAATGCCGGTTCTGCTAATCCGACCTGGAGTATCGATGCCGGCGCCAGTACTACGTGGAGTATCGTGTCAGATGAATGCTCGAAACCTGCCCCCAGTGCGAGTTCCGGAAGTTATGTGTTTGCTTTTAAACCGGGCAAAGTAGCGACCAACAGTCCGGGCGGAGTGACAGCAAACAACGGGTTCGCTTTGTTCGCCTCGGTGAAGAACAAAGGAAATACGACGAATGCTATCTGGTATACGGATAGCGATAACCACACAAAAAAGGGGATTCAATGGTATGGTGAGGTGACTGGTCTTACCCCGACGATCAGTTGGACGAATGTCAACCCTGGTACCGGGTTTGCCGACAACATAAATGAGATAAGTGGACTTACCGTAACCTACATTACAAACGGCAACTATAAAACAGTTTTTACCCCGTCAAATACCTGGACCGGAACGACCTGGAATGCAGAGTATGACACTTCAGGAACAGGCGCCTGCTCAAATGATGGCGAGTTTGCCATTCAGACTGAACGCACCGGTGATTTTGCAGCCGCCACGCTACTCGTTAGAGGAGGTTCAGATGTCAATCTTGCCGGCGTCCAGTCTCCCGAAGCTGGTAATACGGTAACGAACGGGACCATGTGGCTGAAGGTTGCTCCTGTCTTCCCGGTCGATACCTATTCCGGTACAATAACCTTCACCATAGCAACTCGGTAGGTTTATAGTTTACAGTTACATATACTATTATGAAGTAAAAACAGGGGGAGGCTCAGCTTGAAAAAACAGCATATCGCAGCATGTATCGGATTTCTCGTCATGCTGGTTGGAGGCATTGTTCCACCGGTGGTTGTGCTGGCTGATGGCGGTATCGCCATCTCAGGCAGCCTCTCCCAGCAGGAATTTCAAATCCCGCAGGGTTCATCAGCCAGCGGGTCGGGTGTCAACGTTGTCGTCTTCAATAACGGCGACGAAAATCTCGATGTAAGAATGAAAACCCAATCACCGCCGGGTGTCGATGTCAAGCTCTCACGAACGGAATTTACCATCCCGCCCGGCGGTAATCAACAATTACTCGTCGAGATACAGGTCTCAGAAGATGCGACGCCCGGAGATTATGAAGTTACTGTTACCGCCGAGTCGTACCGGGAAGGCGTCAGCGGTATTCAGCTTGCGGGCGCCGCCCAGCAGACCGCAAAGCTGAAAATTACCGGAGATGCCGCCCGCGTTACGGTCCGGTCAATGAGTATCAGCGGCCAGCCCCTTATGGCAACAATCCGCCTTTACCGGGTCGTCTCGGGACAGAGGCAGGAAGTTTTCTATACCAATGAAGGTTTCCTTGAAGCGGTCATTGCTCCGGGCGAATACAGCGTATCCTGTTTTATCGGAGGCATGGAAGTTGCCCAGCAGCGTTTTACCATCGTCACCAATGAAGAAAAATACATCGAATTATCAGCATCCACCGTCTACTTCGAAGGGTTCAGTGTTGTGCCGGTACTGGACAGTGAAACCGGAAAACTCTCCTATATGAAAATCGTTTACGCCGTCATGAACCTCTACCAGCGGGTAGAAAACGGTGAGGTGTTCCTGATAGTCACGCTGGACGGAGTAGCGAAAGAACCGCTCTCACTGGCTAACCTGAGCCCGCTGGAAAAAGGACGTATCGAGCTTAGTTACAACTATATACCCATTGAAGGCTGGGGTAGCGGTACCTATGATTTCATGCTCCAGTTGAATCTCGACGGTAAATCCTATACCACCAGCCAGGCACAGCAATTCGATGCCGGCGGAAGCGGTACCGGACTTAACCTGCTGTTGATTATCGGCATCGCCGCCGGCGTGGTGGGTCTTATTATTGTCGTTATCTTTTTAGTGAGAAGATTTCGGAGTTACTAGATGATAGCCAGGACACTACGGGTTTTCTGTAGTCTCCTTTTATGTTTAATTTTCGTTGTTGCAGCTATGCCGCTCTCATCAGCCTTTGGGAATGCATTCTCAACAGGCAGCTTTTCGGTGCCGCTGGTAATAACGAACGTGTATGCTTCCGGTATCGGCAGCACCTACGCAACTGTTTCCTGGACGACGAACGGAGCGGCCACTTCCCAGGTGTTTTACTGCACCTCAGTTCATTTATCCACTGGAAACTACACGTACCAGAGCAGTCTGATTAACGGCGCGACCATGCAGCATCGTGTCGTCCTGACCGGCCTTTCCCCGACGACAACGTACCATTACCGGGTTAAATCAACCATTACGGTAAACGGTACCGATTATACCGCTGTCTCGGACGATTATACGTACCGGACAACCAGCCCGGTTATCCCGCCTGAACCCGAACCCGAACCGTCGCCCCCGCCGGAACCCCTGCCCGGAGAAGGCGGAGAACGGGTAATAGCTCAGATTGATACCGAACGGAAACCGTCCGCGGAAGATGACCGGGGAAATCCCCTGCCGGTCAGCGGCGACCTGATAACAATAACCACGGAAGGTAACACGCTCATTCTGAACATACCGGTTTTACTCCCCGAGGGAGAAGAACTCGGTTCGTTTACTGACGCTGCCGGACTGACCTACCAGGAAAATGTCCTGGTCATCCCGACTTCTTCATCGCCCTCTGATAATCCCCTGCTCAGGATAATCGATGACAACGGGGAGCTCGGCACGGTCATCATCATTGAAACTGCCAGAGCCCTCGGTACAGGCACAAAAGCAGTTGCGGATATTCTGTCCGTCAGGTCCGTCACCGGATATACCACAAAGGATTTCAGCGCTGAAAATCCGTGTCTGGGAGAAGTATCGAGTACGATAAAGTTAACATTCAAGACGATACCGGAAAACGCGGTTATTAGAATGATTACCCAACTCAAGCCCGACTCTCTGACGGAACGGGCGTTTCTCCACGCCGCCGCCCGGGCCAGTCTGGGAGAAATCCAGATTGGTTATATCGTCCGTATGGAAAAAACGAACCTGCTTAACAACCGTGATATTCACCAGGCAATCGTCACCATGACCGCCGGTCAGGATTGCGTTACTAATTTCGGCGGCGCCGATTACATCAGAATCTTTCGTTATGACCCCGAAACCGGCTTACCCCAGGTACTGGCCACGAATTTCCTCGGCTTCGATACTGCCGGACGGGCTGTCTTCGAAGGGTTCTCTCCCAATGGCCTCTCTGTTTTCGGACTTGTCGGGATTAAACCCGCCCCAACGGGTGAACCTTCGAACAGCGAACCTGAAACGATAACAGAACTCGAAAAAACGCCGGTACCTGAAGAAGAAACATCATCACCCCTGCCCCAACCGGTCATCGCTACCGCATGGTGGTGCTGGCTGATACTCGGCATCGCAGCCGTTTGTCTTAGCTGGTTTTTCTTCTTCCTTCTTCAAAAGAGAAGAAAGAAAAAGAAAAAAGAGTAGTTCCCCCGCTCTTAAAGATTCAACCTGGTTATTTCATACGCCTTCTCTGCATCCTTTCCGGTTTGTCTGTCACGACACAAGGCTTGACGTATTAACGTATATAATGTCTTAAATTACATCAATAATTCTTAATAACTTCTTAACGATAGCACTTGTAAAAGGTAACTGATTCGTATAGAATCTCTTGGTAATGTGTACGAATTACTACCATTTTTTGTCTTTTCCAAAAACAGCAGAAAAAAGGAAAAGACTTTGTAATCATCACGTTCAAGCAAAAACCGGAGAATATGCGAATGAAGGAAAAGCAGAATATACAGGGCAACGAACCAGAACTGCAAAAAGTGTCTCTTGAAGAAGTTGATGCCAGGTACCGAACCCTGTTTGAAAAAACCTCAAACCCGGTGATGGTTATCGATACCGACGGGAACTATATCGACGCGAATAACGCCGCTCTTCAGTTCCTCGAATGCACCCGGGACGAACTTTTGAACATGAACATCATGAATACCACTCCGCCTGAAAAAAACAACCCGGAAACATTAGCGCTTCATCAAAAAATCTGGGAGACCGGCGGGAAAATCGAAACCGATTACCTGGTGAAAGGGAAGCGTAAATCGCTTGAGTTGACCATAATCTCCGGGCAATGGCTGGGAAAGCCGATTATTTTCGGCATCGGTAACGACATCACGGAATACAAGAAAACAGAAGCCAGTCTCATCGAATCTGACAACAAGTTTTCGGTAGCGTTCCATTCGAGCCCGGATATCATCGCTATCACCGCCCTGAAAGACGGTCGGTACTTCGATATCAACGATAATTACACCCGGGTAACCGGCTACACACGGGAAGAACTGATTGGGCAGACATCTTTAAGTATGAATATCTGGGCGCATAACGAAGACAGGAAGCGGATGGTTTCCCTCCTGCAGAAGAAAGGCAAGGTTTCGGGTGAAGAATTCGAGTTCCGTATGAAATCAGGGGATATTCGCACCTGGCGTTTTTCTGCTGAAAATGTCACCCTGAACGGAGAAAAATGCCTTATATTCACGGCCATCGATATCACCGGAATGTTGCGAAACCGGAAACTCCAGGAAAACGAAAACCGCCTTCTCAGGCTTATCGGCCAGACAGAAGAATTGAACGATATTCTCGACGCAATCGCCCGGATGGGAGAAGAATACGAACCTGAAATCAAGGTTGCGATTCTCCTGTTCGATTCTTCGACCCGGCTTTTGAAGCTGGCCTCAGCGCCCAACCTGCCCCCTGAATATGGAAAGGTACTTGAAAACGGGTTACCGGTTGCGCAAGATATGGGTACCTGCGGTACGGCAGCCTACCGGAGAGAAAGGGTGGTCGTTTCGGATATCAAGAACAGCCCGGTCTTTCCTGAAAGCGAATCACTGGTGAAGCTCGGGCTGCTCTCCAGCGTGTCCCAGCCAATCATTTCGTCGACCGGCAACCTCCTGGGAACTATCGCTAATTATACCGGCCAGCCCGGAGAACCGTCATCCGCCAGTCTCAGGGTACTTGAATGGTCGGCCAGTATCGCTGCCATCGCTATCGAACAGGTACGGGCGGAGAAAGAATTATCTCTGCGAGCACAGCTTCTCGATAATGCCATGGACGGAATCTGCCTGATTAACCAGAATGGGGATTTCGTGTACGTTAATGATATGTTTTGCCACCTGCACGGTTACTCGAAAGACGAATTCTCCAGGATGAACATCGATGACCTGGACGACCCGGCGAAAACATCGCGATACGAAAAGCTCGATTTAGACTTGAACGAGAAAGGCTATTCAGTATTCGAATCGACTCATACGACGAAATCCGGAGCTGAAATATCTCTTGAAGTCCATGCTAAGGTTGTTAGATCCGGAAAAGAAAACATGGTACTCAGCATCGAGCGTGATATCACCGAAAGAAAAACAGCCGAAGCGGCTCTGCGTGAAAGCGAAGAGTTCAATAACAGCCTGCTCATCAATTCTCCCTTCCCGATAAACGTCATCAATCCCGATACCTCTATCCGGTACGTCAATCCTGCTCTCGAAAAACTCACCGGTTACTCGGCCGAAGAACTGGTCGGTATAAAAGCCCCTTATCCTTACTGGCTCGAAGGGATGGAAGAAACGTTCAAAAGGAACATCCTCAATGCCATGGAACAGGGTTTCCGGGGACAGGAACGGCAGTTCGTCAGGAAAAATGGCGAGGCTTTCTGGGTTAAAATCACCAATACCCCGGTAAAAAAGAATGGCAAGGCTGACTTTCTCCTTGCCAGCTGGATTGATGTCACGGAAACGAAAAAAGCCGAAGTAGCTCTTAAATCGAGCGAAGAACGATACAGGACGCTGATGCAGAATGCGCCCATTGGTATTACGATAAGCACGATACACGGTGGTATTATCGATGCCAACACCGCCTTGCTGAGAATTCATGGGTGCGCGACACTCGAAGAATACAAATCGATGACCGTGGCCGAAAGATACCTGTACCTTGAGGAGCGGGAACGCTGGATTACGAAACTGAAAACTGAAGGTATCGTTAAAGGCTTCGAAGTCCGGTGTCTGAGAAAAGACGGTACCGTTTTCTGGGCATCGATTGATTCCATTTCGCAAACCACGGAATCAGAGGTCGCTACCCAGATTGTCGCCGTGCAGGATATCACCGAGAGAAAGCACTCGGAAGCTGCCCTCCGGGAAAGTGAGAACAAGTACCGGAGCCTCGTTACCAACATCAGCCTCGGTATCTTCAGAAGCACTCCTGCCACTCGCGGCAGATTCCTTGAAGTCAACCCGGCCATGGAGATGATAACCGGCTACTCCCGGAAAGAACTGCTTTCCATGGATATCAACGTCCTGTACCGTAATCCGGAAGACAGAGCCCGCATGCTTGAGGAATTGAAAAACAATCACGAACCCTTAACCAGGGAAGTCGTGTTCTTTAAGAAAGACGGTACGGAAATTATCGTCATGGATACCAAGGTGCCCGTCAGCGATGGTCAGGGCACTATCCTGTATTTCGATGGCATCCTCGAAGATATTACCGTCCGGAAAGCCATGGAGGAAGAACAGCAGAAAATCGCCAAGCTCGAATCGCTCGGTGTCCTCGCCGGCGGACTGGCGCATGATTTCAACAATCTCCTGACCGGCATTATGGGTAATATCTCCCTGGCAATGATGGACGTCGAGACCGACAGCGAAACATGGGAATGTCTCCAGGAGGCTGATAAAGCCTCCGAGAGGGCCAGGGATTTAACTCAGCAGCTTCTCACCTTCTCCAGGGGCGGCGCCCCGGTGAAAAAAGCCACCGGTTTGGCCGGCCTCATTAGAGAAAATACCGGTTTCGTGATAAAAGGCTCCGGTATCAAAGCCG
>CAYXEG010000032.1:0-22417 GCA_964463875.1 uncultured Dehalococcoidales bacterium | reverse complement strand
TAAGCTCTCATCGACACCTCGGTATCGACCCTTTTTACAGCATCGACGCCTGGCGGTAGGTGTTTCATTCAATCATGATAGCGTCAAGGCTCCATTGGTAAACCTGTGAAAGGAAGAAAAATTATGACAACACTGAAAGCAAATAAAAGAGTTGTCGAAACGCTATGCGAGACGGTGTTCAGAAATCATGACTTCAGCAGCCTCGATGATATCATGCTTGACAGCTATATCCAGCATAACCCTGACTGCCCCCAGGGGAAAGAAGGGTTTATCAGGTTTTTCCATGAGATATTCGAAGGAGTACCGGATTTCAGTTATACGCCGAAGAGAATCATCGCCGAAGGGAATATCGTCATGATGTATTCCACAACTACCGGTACCCATAAAGGCGAGTGGCTGAGCAACCCCCCGACAGGCAATACATTGAACTATGATGTTGTCGATATATTCAGAATCGAAAACGGGAAAATAGCCGAGCATTGGGACGTCGCTGATACACTGAAGTTGTTTACCCAGGTCGGAAAGGTTAAGCCGGCCTGATTCGCGCGGAGAAAATATGCGAATAAGGAACCACACGGAGAAAACAGATGATGAAAAACAGGAAATACGGACAACTCTTTTTAACCGAACCGGAACTGGTTAATACCCCCAAAATTCCGATGCCGAATCCGAGCGCTTATATCGACAGCGCCCGTCAGTTCAGCACCCGAACGAATCTATCCATGGCCTGGCGGTACATAAAAGAACCAATGTTATTCGACCGTGTACCACATTCCCACCCGTTTGACGAGTTCCTCTGCTTTCTCGGTGGTAACCTCGAAAACATGTTCGAGTTCGACGCGACCATTGAACTATGCCTGGGAGAAGAAGAGGAAATGTACGAGATTGAACAACCAACCATTGTTCATATCCCGGCAGGGTTCTTTCACACACCGCTGACATTCAAGCGAATCGACAAGCCGGTGCTGTTTCACCCCATAGCCCTGACACCCGACTATTACAGCGAGTTCGGAAAAAATATCACCTTCCTGAAATAATAACCCGGTAACAAAGAGGCTCCGGATTAATTCCGGAGCCTCATATCTATATTCTGTTCAATTTTACTGTGCCACTTTCGAGAAGCCGGTCTTCACTTCAAGTTTTTCTCCGATATAGAAGTATTTGTCCGAATCAGCTGAGTATTCAGGCCATTCGGCGATGTCTTTCTCTGCCGGAGTACCCGATTTGGCAAAACTCCTCCAGAAACTCATCATCGTTTCCGAGACAATGCGGTCATGCCCGCCTAGTTCCGGAACAGGGTTTTTCGCTCCGGAGGCCTGGGCAATCATCGCCACCGACTTCCACCAGCCGGTCGTGTTATCCCAGTCGCCAAATACGTAGGGGAGCTCCATTGAATGAGCCGAGTTGCACCCTTCCTTCTTCCAGTTCACGGGGACCTGGTCGAAGATACAGGCGTATCCGGCACAGCCGTTCTTTTTCACGGCTTTCAGCATCTCGACATACGCCTTAACGATAAAGGGCATGACCAGCATACCCGGCCCGACCAGTTCGCCAAGATTCGCCACGACCATAAGGGGGACAGAATTGATGGTGCCTTTCGAGAACAGTTCGACGGGGCTTTCCGGAATGACATAGCCATCGATTGCCGCATCCCAGACCGGTGATACCGGTGCTCCAGGCTTTCTCGGCGGTTCCATTTCGGCGGCTGCACGCAATATTTTCTCACAAGGCAGGTTTCTTACTTCTTCGAGAGCGTTTTTCCCCTGACCGATACCAAGTTTCGCGAACAATATTTCCCCGTTCGCCTCAATATCAGCCTGTCTTACGCCCTGTAAAATCGCGGTTGCCGTGCCACTTTCGCAAATCGCCCGGTGAAACAGGCCTTTCGCCAGGGGTGAGGCCATCATAATAGAAACCTTGGCACCTCCGCCGGATTCGCCGAAAATGGTAACATTATCCGGGTCACCTCCAAAGGCAGCGATATTTTTTTGTATCCATTCCAGTGAAGCAATGAGGTCGAGGAATAAATAATTACCGGATACTCCCCTTTTCGATTCAGCGGACAGCGCCGGGTGAGCCAGCAGGCCAATCGGGCCAAGCCGGTGGTTCAGTGTCACCAGGACGCAGTTCTGAGGCAGGCGATGGTAATTCCATATTTTGTCATTCCCGCTTCCCATCGCATAACCGCCGCCGTGCATCCATACAAGCACCGGCAATTCTTCATCTGGTTCCCGAGCAGTTGTCAGAACATTCAGGTACAGGCAGTCTTCGCCCTGTGGCATTTCGCCGGTCATGTTTCCCAGAACCGTTTGGGGAGAAATCAGGCTGAATCGGGTGCATTCCCGGATACCGTCCCAGGGTTCAGCCGGGCGGGGAGGCTGCCACCTGTATTTCCCGACCGGAGGCGCAGCGAAGGGAATCCCCCGGTAAACGCTGACTTCCTTGCCTGGTACGCCGATTATCGTCCCGGAAACATACCCTTTATCGGTTTTAATGAGTCTCATAATCCCTCCTCTTCGTTTTTCCTGTTTTGTATGTATTGTTTCCGAATCGTAGCACAACGACGGGAAACTTGAAAACCACAGAGGTAAACCTTAAATCGATAAAAACAGTGAGCAACTATTAGTAATTGTGATATAATAGCGTTTCGAATAAATACACTATCTGGTAACCGGAAACTATAAGTGGGATTATTCAATAAGAATAAACCGGAAGACGTTATCTTTTTGATGCCGGTAAGCGCACCTGAGGATAAAATACTGAAAAGTAAAGTCAGGATGCTCTATTGCGATGCTAAAGGAAAGGTCTATACTACACTGATGGATAAATCCGTCTACCGGCTCATTCTCCAGGATATAGAACCGATGGACGCGGAGAATAAAGATTATGCGACGGTCGGTCTGGAAATCGGGCCTGGTACCTACGCTCCAATCGTTACCGAAATCACTCCTGACGAATCATGGGCTCTTTCGCATGCCCTCGACCATGCCCTGCAGCACAAGGTTATTCCTGACGTGTTAAACAAGTATCTTAAAAACATTATCAGGACCGCCGTCAACGCATATAAAACCGCTAAGACAGATACCGTATCATCGTCGGTCATAGCCCGTCAGGAACTGCCGCCTATCCTTAACCGGCTACCCTACTACCTCGAAAAAGACATGGAATTCTCGATGCCCGTCTACAAAGCCGAACACTCGTACCCGCTTATTGTCCTGAAGCGCATTATCGATGAAGGGACTCCGAATAACGGTGATCAGCAATTGCTGATACTGGATAGCGACGGAGACCTGGCCATCATCAAGGTGCCCTTTAAAATCGTCGAACAGGCGGAAAAGAGGCTCGAAAGCTGGGCAAACAGGAATAACCGCCATGCCTGCCTGGTGCTGAACCGGGAAACGAAAGGCTATTCGGTGAACTTTATCGTGATATCAGCCGCCCAGCGGAAAGCGCTTGATATCATGATTTCCGACTTCACCGAATCGAGAAACGGGAAAAAAGATATCACGGTCACCACTCGTAAAATACTGGATACTGCGAAAGAGGCAGTTTCTATAACTCTCGATTAATCTGATACGGTCGTTGTTTGTTGTTATTGCCCGGATTTGTCTTTGTCAGTTGAGATCGGTATCTTTTTCGTTTCGTCGACACCCTTGAACAGCTTGGTTTTCCCGGGTATGAGGGTACCGGTACTGCCAAACATTTCTCTCGGGCGGGTGATAACCCGGGGGCTTAGCCGGGGGAATCTTGACGAAAGGACCCAGCTGAATACATCCTCGACTTTCGTCTTCTCGATTAGAAAACACATGAATGCAGTCAATACAATGCTCGTTAAAACGATTCCATAGGTTAGGTACTTAATCGTTTCTCCGCCCGCCATGCCGTATTCAAGCGGTAGTGTCGCCAGGACTACCGCCGCAAGGCCTTTCGGGATGATAACCGAAACAATCGAAATATCCAGTTTCGGTAGCGATTTATTCACAGCAACCTTCACCGCAAAAAGGCGGAGAACAAAAATCAACAGGCAAAAAATCACAGAAAGAAGTATCATCTGACGGCTTATCAGCTCAAGTGAGATGCCGATATAGATGAAGAAAAATGATTTCAGCAGAAAAGCCACTTCGCTGAAAAACGACTTTTCCGCTTGTGTCAGGCCGACCGCGTTTTTCGGTTGAGACTTCCTGAAGACAGGAAAATGAATCTTTTCTATATTACCGATGATAATTCCGAAGGAAAGTGTCGCAACAGCGCCGCTGAATCCCATTACTTCGACGAGCCCGTAGATGACAAAAACGAAAGCCGGTGTCGTAAACATGGCGTTTTTCAGCGGTTGTACTCTATGGAGCAGGGCTGACCAGATTAAGGCGCCGCCAACTCCAAAAACAAGGGCCACGGTAAACGAAGAAACCAAATCACCGGTTACCGTTAAAACACTCACCTGTCCGAGTACACTGGCCTGTACCAGAGCGACGGTGATGACGATGCTCAATACATCGTTAATCGAGGACTCGACAGTCAGCAGAGCCATCGTATCGTCCTGAATCTTGAGTTTTCTCAACAGTGGTATCAGTATCGCCTCTGTGGTTGAACCGACAATGGCTCCTAAAGTGAAAGAGGGTAGAACAGTGAGGTCGGTCAGCAGCATGGCAAGGCCGGCGACTCCCCCAACCGTCAATAAAAAGCTGAGAGGAGCAAGCTTCAGTGTCGCGCCGATGGTGTTTTTGATGCCGGAAAGTTTTAACGAAAGTCCGTTTTCAAAGAGCAGGATAACCATGGTAATGGTGGTAAATACCGGGCCAACGACCCCGAATTCCGTCGGTGAAATCAGATTGAAAACCGGGCCAGCACAGATACCGATAATAATCAGGAGAAAGACATCCGGTATCCGCGTACGGCTGAATATCCCGGTGAAAAGATGCGCCAGGAAAATAAGAATTCCTACCAGAGCGACGGTTGAAGCGATATCCGGCATAATTCCTCTTGAAAAGTTCCTTATCAGCAGGTAACCAAGTATACCCAAGTTACCGGAACAAGTAAACATTTATGTCTGCAGGTATCACCGGGAGGCGTTTATCTCCCGTAACTGCTGCTGATATGAGTCCAGCAATCGGCCGACATCCGCCGGTCCGCAATTAGCGTAGGCGACACCAAGCTCTTTCAGCCGGGTTATCGTCAAGGGAAATGCCGAAAGATTGAGAGGTAAAGCAAGCCTGGCTTTACCAACCTTTTTCAGTTTTTTCGAAATATACTCAATAGTGTCCATCAAACGTGGATACTCGTTTTCAGGAATGCCGAGCGACTGAGCAAGGTCGGTTGGTCCGATAGTCACGAGGTCGACTCCTTCGATAGAAGCGATATCCTCCAGTTCGTCGATAGCTCGCCCGTCCTCAATCATCAGAGAAAGAAGAATCTCCGAATTTGAGCTTGCCAGGTGTTCGGAAGAAGGCAGCGCGCCGTAACGGGCAGCCCGGGTCGGACCTCCCATACCGCGTTCACCAAGTGGAGCATAACGAACCGCTTTGACCATTTCGAGGGCGTCTTCTTTGCCTCCAATATGAGGAACCTGCACCCCCTGTGCCCCCATATCGAGGACACGCAGAATGGTTTTAGGGTTATTGTCGGGAACCCGTACCAGAGATGAAATACCGGTCAGTTCGCAGGCTCGCAGCATCCCCTGAACAGTTTCGAAATCGAAACCAGTATGCTCCATATCAATAAAGGAGGCGTCGAATCCCGCCAGTCCAATTATCTCGCAAACCGCCGGGTCAGCCAGGTTGACGTAAGTTCCAACCGCCAATTTTCCTTCGGCCCATCGTTGCTTGATTCTGTTTCTATGCATACTCTTCCCCCTTTTTTCGGAAGAATAACACACCCCGGTCGAAGAATGCATTACCCAATATTATGTTAACTTAATACCATTCCGATAGAGTGTAATGAAGTGTTGAACCATCCTGCAACGATATCCGAAATGAGCGTTCGCTGTTGACATTCAGGCACGAAAACAGCATAATGAAGAGAGTTTAGTGGGCTGAATGTTGATAAAACACTGGATTTCCGGTGGCACCCTGAATGTCTCTAAACCTGTCAATCCTCTCACAAAAAACCTCTTGCCCGAAAAAAGTTCAGTTCCTTCAAACCCGGAACCGCTATGCTAAGGGTACAATGAATACGAATGCCGCTACGGGCATTTATTGATTTGTTTCTTCCTCTTCATACATAATCAGGATATTACCTGAATAATCGATAAGGAGTAATGAGATGGGCTGCGTATATACTTTCAAAGACGGTATCAGTGATAAATCCCAATTGGGAAACAAGGGAGCGAATCTGGTCATCATGAGCCAGCTTGAGTTGCCGGTTCCGCCCGGTTTTGTGGCTTCCATCGAAGCCTATAAAGAGTGGCAGAAAAACCGCATGCTACCGGAAGCAGAAATCAAGCAAGCACTCAACGGTCTGGAAACCGATATGGGGAAAAAACTCGGTAAGGGGCTTCAGGTTTCGGTTCGCTCATCGGCGCCGGTGTCCATGCCGGGCATGATGGATACGGTTCTCAACATCGATGATTATGCCCAGATGCTCGTCAACATCCGCCGTATTTTCGAATCATGGGATAACATGAGAGCGATTGAGTACCGGCGATTGAACAATATTCCGACAACCCTCGGGACCGCTGCCGTCATCCAGGCAATGGTTTTCGGTAACCTGGATGACAAGAGCGGCACGGGGGTTATTTTCTCCCGTAATCCCATCACCGGGGAAAAAGGACTTTTTGGAGAATACCTTCACAAAGCGCAGGGAGAGGCAATTGTCTCGGGAGGGGCAACCCCTCAAGAGATACAGCAACTAAAAAAAATCATGCCTGATGCTTACGACGAACTTGAAGCGATTGCCGACCGGCTGGAGCATCATTTCTGTGAAATGCAGGATATTGAGTTTACCGTTGAATCCGGAAAACTGTACATACTTCAAACCCGAACCGGTAAGCGAAGCGGTAATGCCGCAGTGAAAATCGTCGTCGATATGGTAGCTGAGAACATTATTTCCCGTAAAGAGGGAATGACGAGGGTTTCCGTCAATGACATTACCGGCCTGCTCCACAAGCGGTTAAAGACAACCGAAGGGTATGTGGCGCTGACAAAAGGCCTGAACGCTGCCCCAGGCGCCGCTTCCGGCAAGATTGTCTTCGAACCGCATGAGGCAGTGGGCATGGCACAGAAGGGCATCAATATCATTCTGGTCCGTCCTGAAACCAACCCTGATGATATCCAGGGTATCGCCGCTTCGGATGGCGTCCTGACCCAACGAGGAGGAATGACCTCCCACGCCGCTATTGTCACCCGCGGTATGGGGAAACCCTGCGTCTGTGGAGCCGAGGGTATTAATATCGACCTCACTTCCCGGACAATGACCATCGACAAAAAAGTTCTGAAAGAAGGAGCTGAAATAACGATAAACGGGACGACCGGTGACGTCTACCTGGGCGTTCTGCCTCTCGAAGAAGTCAGCATGACCCCCGAATTACAGGAACTGATGAGCTGGGCTGACGGGTTCCGACGGCTTGGAATACGGGCCAATGCAGATACACCGGAGATGGTTGCCCAGGCAATCAAGTTCGGCGCCGAAGGCATCGGCCTGTGCCGAACCGAGCGCATGTTCAATGCCCCGGAACGCCTTTCTGTTATTCGTGAATACATACTGGCGGAGACAGCCGCGACGAAAACAGAGGCTATTTCCCGGCTGAAAGAGTTGCAGACCCGTGATTTCGCTGCTATTTTCAGAGAGCTGAAAGGTATACCGATTATCATTCGCCTCCTCGATATGCCGCTGCATGAGTTTTTACCGGATATCAACTCAGTCACCGATGAAAGAATCAGACACCGAATTGGAGAACTGAAGGAAATCAACCCGATGCTGGGACATCGGGGAGTCAGACTGGCAGTTACGAATCCTGAAATTTACCAGATGCAGATAGAATCAATCGAAAAAGCCAAAGAAGAAGTCCCGGCGGAAGTTGCCATCATGGTTCCTCAGGTTATTACCGCTCAGGAGGCCATAAACGTCAAACAACTTCTAAAAGGCTCAACGATGAAATTCGGCGTCATGATGGAAACGGTTCGTGCCTGTATGAGGGCCGGACGCCTGGCAGAAGAAACCGATTTCTTCTCTTTCGGCACCAATGACCTTACCCAGGCGACTCTCTCATTCAGCCGTGAAGATGCCGAAAAGAAATTCCTTTCCACCTATCTCGAGTTAGGTATTCTGAAAACGAACCCGTTCGAGGTACTGGACACCAGAGGCGTCGGCCAGCTCATGGAAACCGCTATCTTTCTGGCAAGGCGCGCCAAAAAATCGATAGAAATCGGAGTTTGCGGCGAACAAGCCGGAGAACCGACATCGATTAAGTATCTTCACAGTTCAGGAGTCGATTACGTCAGTTGCAGCCCTTATCGGATACCCGTAGCCCGACTCGTCGCGGCACAGAGCGCCATCGAAAGCCGAAAAGTCGACTAAACAATCTGAGACTGGAATGGAATGAACGGATACTACAGGGCAGTTTACCCGAGTATCCGTTTTTTTTATGAAATCTACCGGTTGAACCGGCCGGTGTATTTATCGATGTCGAACTTACGCTTCAGGCCATCGGCACTCATGTAACGGACGTTACCGAAGACGGGTCGCCTGCCCCAGGGACGGTCATGCTTGCCAAAGCACCAGGCAACTCCGGCGAAACTATTCGGGTCACGCCCGTCCAGTTCGTATTTATTGTTGAGGTACAGCGCGGTTGAGAACGCCTCCGCCGGGTCGGCTGTCCACTCCAGTATCTTTTTTCCCCAGTACATACGCATGTACCCGTGCATCTTCCCGGTCTCCATCATTTCCTTCTGGGCAGCGTTCCAGTATTCATCGTGGGTTCGGGCTTTCTCAAGTTCCTGAGCCGAATACAGGTAAGGCCGTTTATCGAACTCATGGTCCCGGAGCGTCCTTATTGCCCAGTCAGGAAGCCCTTCATAGCTGTCATAACATTTATTGTAGTGGACGTAATTCATACTCAATTCCCGTCTGACAATCAGTTCATCGAGAAAAGCCTGATTACCGGGGCTGTTCTGCCTGGTAACCTGGAGGGCAACATACGCTGCCGATATCTGCCCGAAGTGAAGATACGGACTCAGGTTAGAGACGGCGTTTTCGTTCGGGTCGTTTCTTAGTTCATGATACCGAGGTATTGTAACGTCCAGAAACATCTCCAGACGCTTTTTCGCATGGCTGGTTCCTCCGGTAAAATTACTTACCGGTTTGACCGAACGGTCGATGTTCAGCCCGGATAATGCCATATCGATATTCTCTATATTGAAGCTTTCGAAAGCAAGCCGTGTCGAGTCAATAAACGGCGTTTCCTCCGGTAACGGCACGAGGTAGTTCACCAAATTCTTAAATAGCTTGCGTCTGAGTGTCGCCGCCGAATATTCTTCTTTCGGAGAAGCTGTTTCGACAGGCACGATTACCTCGCTTTCGACCTGTATCAGCGGACAACCGATTCGCTCGGCAACATACCGGCGCCAGTCCTTCTGAATATGCAGGTAGCCCCGGTCGCAGACGATGAGAGAAGCATTGTGTGCCAGATTAACAACTCCGATTTCCGGGGAGGAATGTTCGATTACCATGCCGATACCTTTGTCATGAAGCTTTTTCCGAACCTCACGGAGGCCTTCGAGCATGAAATGATAATGCCGTTCGTTCGCTTCAGGGAAGTTTTCGGTTACACCGAAGTAGACGATAAGCGGCAGTTTGTTTTCGTTCGCCTGGCCGACAGCAAACTCCAGGGCATGATTGTGTTCGACGCGCTGGGAAGCCTGCATCCAGTAGAGAACGTATTCACCCTTTAGCGGGCTTTTCCTGTTTAAGAACTGGACTCGGGATTCTTCAACCATTTTTGAACCTCAATATGAAGCGATTGTTTGCTACTATTTCTTTTGATATATTATGATACAATTCTACTATATCAGCGGAGACAATGATGAATCATCCTGATGAATCGTTTAAAAAGGTTCTGAGCACTCAATATTTTGCCGTACTGAATACCCAGGGAGAGGGTATTCCCTACAGTAACCTCGTGTCGTTCGCTACCAGTGCCGATCTGAAATCATTACTCTTCGTCACCAGCCGAAACACCCGAAAATTCCGGAACATCATCGAAAATCCCCGCGTCTCTCTGCTGATTGATAACCGGACAAATCAGCCTTCCGATATCTCTCTGGCAAGCGCCATAACAGTGCTCGGTACGGCTCATGAAAATACGGAAAACAGGAATGACCTTCGGGATATTTTCATTGCCCGACATCCGCAGTTACAGCAGTTCGTTGACACCCCCGGTAACGCTCTGATACTGGTGACGGTCAGCGACTACATCCTGGCCGATTTCGAGAATACCTATCGAATAGTACTCTCCTGACCACTCGTATCACCATTTGGTTCCTTATGTCTTACTCAATCAAGCGCTCCAGTACGGATTGGTTGGCACTGAAATACACTTTATCGTCGATACGTACAACCGGACGGCGAATAAGCCGCGGTTCTTCAAGCATCAACTCGATAAGTTCATTTTCACTTAACTCTTCTTTAGCTTTACCGAGTTGCTTGAAGCTCGGACTCTTGAAGTTGAACATTGCCGAGGCGGGCCGGTCCCGGAGCAGTTCTTCAATCTCCTGGCGGCTGAACGGAACTTTGAAGAAATCCCTTTCCTGAATCTCCACATTTTTGTACAAAAGATACTCTTTCGCTTTCCGGCAGGTGGTTCACTTTACCCAGCAATAGAATTCCACCTTTTTCATCATCTCCACCTCTCCTTTTGTTTCGTTTTGTCATGCTTAGACAGGTACCGTGGTTTTCTTGTTATGTACCCCAATAAAACTATATAATAATAGTAACGATTACTGTTATTAATTATACAAAGCAGTTTTATCCGGTTCAACTATTACCGACAAGGATTGCCGATAGAAGAAATGAGAAAGCAAACAAGGGTAGTATTATTCATTATTGTCGGATTTTTATTCGCCGGTGTGGTGAGTTGCAAGAGTGAATCATTAAATAATGAAAACACTGTCTCGGTTCACAACCAGCAGGAAGCGCCGGTCTTTCAAGTCGTAAAAACTGAAGAAGAGTGGAGGCAATTGCTGACACCAGAACAATACGAAGTAACCCGCAACAAGGCAACCGAACCTCCGTTTTCCGGTACCTATAACGATTTCTACGAAGAAGGTATCTATTACTGTGTCGGCTGCGGCAACCCGCTTTTCGACTCGTCGGTGAAATTCAAGTCCGGAACCGGCTGGCCGAGTTTCTCTGACACGATTTCCGAAACGAGCGTTATTACCGTAAAAGATGAAAGTTACGGGATGCTGAGAACCGAAGTGATGTGCGGCAGATGCGGTTCCCATCTCGGGCATGTGTTCGATGATGGTCCGCCACCGACAGGTCTTCGTTATTGTATCAACTCAATAGCTTTACAATTTGAAAAGAAACCAGATTGATATTCTGCCGGAAAAGCCGAACAGGTATTACAGCAGCACAAGTACGTTGCAGGAAGGGTGAATGCCGATGAAGTTTACTTTTCTGGGAGAAAAGGCAGGGGTTATCGTGCTCGATGCTCATCTAAATTCCGAGAGCGAAAAATCTCTCGTTTCATGTTTTACCAACTCTGGAAACAACAATATCGATACTGTGATTCTGAATTTTCGTCCGGTGGACCTGATGGACAGCGGCGGTTTAAGCGCTCTTGTTAAGGTTTCGGCGATGGCAAAAAACAACAAGATTAAGCTGTTTGTCTTCGGCCTCGGCAATCGTTATCAGCAAATTTTCGGTATGACCGGTCTTGATACCGAATTGAAGCCAATAAACGATAACAATAAAACGTCTCTCTCCCCGGACTTAATCAAAACCCTTAATAAAAAGAAGGTCAGGACCGGAAAACAATCGGACGCAGGCTGGGCACCACTTGTATCACGACTTCACATGGCAGAAAAACCTGTCGGTGCCTTCGGGTGGAATATGGAAGGACGTCGTGTTACCGGTCAAGCGCACGGTTTCGGGCCGATGTGGGAAAAAACCTACTGGCTTGACATAGAGCAACCGGCGTTTACCGGAAAAGAAGTCATGCTGGCTTTGCAGAAACACTTCGTCGAGTTTCAGCCGCCGGTAAATTCGTTTTATCCAACGAGCAGGGGTATCGCTCCCGGTGAGATTATTTTAATCGATTCCCGAACTCCCGGCGGCATCGTCAGTACCGGTGTCATGGTTTTGTATAAGGATGATAGAAGCTTCACTTTTATCACCCCGCAGGGGCACCCGGAATCCGGCTGGGTAACCTTCAGCATGGATGAACGTCACAATTCCATCTATGTTCAGATACAGGGACTGGTACGTTCTTCCGACCCTTTCTTCGAAACAGCTTTCGCGCTGGCAGGCGCAAAGTTACAGGAAACTATCTGGAAACATGTTCTATCATCGCTGGCTGCGTACCTGGGCGTGAACGAAACAGTTCAAATGAAAAAATGTAAACCTGCCGGTAATTATCAATGGAGAAAATCGTTCAATATCTGGTTTAACGCACAGATAAGGTCTCTGCCGCTGAATGCGGCGGCCTTATTCACTCGGAGGCACTAGTTGAAGCGAGATAAAAAAACTGCTGTCGTCGTCGGTTCCGGCCCAAACGGTCTGGCGGCAGCTATTGCCCTGGGGCAAGCCGGTTTGGAAGTAACCGTATTTGAAAAGCATGAAAAAATCGGAGGCGGTTGCCGCTCGGTCGAACTGATACGAAAAGGCTACATTCACGATGTATGTTCCACCGTTCATTTACAGGTAAAACTTTCTCCTTTTTTCCGGCAACTCCCTCTGGGCGACTTTGGACTGAAGTGGGTCACTCCTCCGTATGCTCTGGCTAACCCCTTCAATGACGGTACCGCAGCAGTCGTTTCAACTTCCATGCCCGAAACCTTAGCCTCACTAGATACAGTTGATGCCGTACGCTACGAAAAACTGATGTCTCCGCTGGTTCGCCAATCAAAAGAACTGATGGATGAAATCATGGGTTTCCCGAAAATTCCCTGGCAACATCCGCTCATGATGCTGAATTTCGGTTTACGGGCACTGACACCAACAACAAAACTGGCAACCAGTCTTTTCAAGGGAAAACGTGCCCGGGCATTACTTGCCGGCATGGGAGCGCATTCCGGAATGGCACTCGAGAAGATGGGTAGCTTTGCCTCCGGTTTTTTAATGAGCATTACGGCTCACGCTGACGGCTGGCCTTTCCCGGAGGGCGGCTCGCAAAAAACCGTTGACGCCCTTGCCGGTTATTTTACCGAACGACTGGAAGGGAAAATAATCACCGGGTGTGAAGTAGAATCGTTGAGTCAACTGGCGCACTATGACACGGTGCTTCTTGACCTTACCCCCCTCCAGTTTCTTCGGATGGCAGGAAACAGCTTGCCCGGCTCGTATGCGGCTAAGCTAAGAGACTATAAGTATGGATGCGGCGCGTTCAAGTGCGACTGGATTTTAGACGGACCTGTACCATGGAAGGCCAAAGAATGTTATAAAGCAAATACCGTACACGTCGGTGGTTATCTTGAGGAAATTGCCATTGCCGAACGGGAAGTAGTACAACAAAAACATCCGGAAAAACCGTTCGTTATTCTCACCCAGCCAAGCCTCTTCGATAAAACCCGGACGAGCGATGACGAACATATTGTTTACGGCTACTGTCATGTGCCCAACGGTTCTACTTTCGATATGACCGAACGAATCGAAACTCAGATAGAGCGCTTTGCCCCAGGCTTTACAGACCGAATCATCGGCCGTCATACCATGTCGACCGCCGACCTGGAAAAGTATAATCCGAACTGTATCGGAGGTGATTTTCTTGGCGGTGCCCAGAGCCTGCAAAAGCTGATTTTCCCCCGGATATCCTATGAAACTCCAATAGCGAATACCTTCCTGTGTTCCAGTTCAACGCCCCCCAGCCCGGGAGTTCACGGCATGTGCGGTGTCCGGGCAGCACGGGCGGCGCTCAGGAAAATGTAAAAAAATACACGAAATGCGGTAAAAAATGCATAAAGAGTTTATATCGACAATCATTGCTTGTTTGATAGTAACAACCATATGTTCCGTATCCTGCACTCCTTCATCTTCTGAAACTTCAAAAAGCGAAGCGATTGAGTCACCTGCAATTGAAACAATTGAAGTTCAAGAGGAGACAACAGTCGAATCAGAGCAAATATCCGATAATATTGTTACCGAAAAAGAAGAGGAACCTGAGAAAATTGCCGAACCGGAAGTTACAGAAGAAAAACCAGTACCTCAGCCTTTACCGGAAGAAGAACCGGTACCGCCTCATAAGTATCGGGAGTTGGTTGACTACGCCCTGGAGCTTATCAACAAGGACAGGCTGGCAAATGGCCTTAATCCGGTCGATTTAGCTGGAAATACGGCTTCCCAGCTTCATGCGGAGGAAAGTCTGGCGTCCGGCTATTCATCTCACTGGAATATAGAGGGTCTAAAACCGTACATGCGTTATACCCTGAACGGCGGGGTCGATTACGTCGGGGAAAATGTTATCGGAACAGGGATTGAGACAATCGGAGATTCACCTGCTACCCGGGATATCGAACAGTTACTGAAAACCGCCCAGGAAAAGTTCATGGAAAGCCCCGTCCACCGGGCAAACATCCTCAATAAATGGCATAAAAAAGTGAGCCTGGGAATAGCCTACGACCATAACAGTTTTCACTGGGTTCAGCACTTTGAGGGCGACTACATCGGCTTCAGTACTCGTCCTGCTATTTCAGGAAACGTTATATCGATGGCAGGTAAACTTAAAACCGGTTCGTTCGAGAGAATAGTCGTCTATTACGACCCGCTGCCACAGGCATTGACACCCGTCCAACTGAATTCTGCTCCCTACGATTCTTCATACACTATGGGCGAAGAACGCGGAAACATCCTGCCGCCCCTTCCGGCAGGAAAGTACTATACCAATCTCAGGCAAACCGATGTCGTAGCAACGAATTGGGTACTCTGGGACGAAGGCTGGTTCGATATTACAGCGGAAATCGGACCAATCCTGGGAAAAGGGAAGGGCGTTTACACAATCGTTGTTCTAGCGAATATCGACGGTGAACTGCTGCCGGTAACGAATTATTCCATTTTCGTCCGGTAAACCGGAATATTACCGGGTAACCCGAACGGTCTTGATTTCCTCGACACAGAGATACGTTTCGGTTCCGGTTATCCCGTTGATATTCGGCAGTTCGTTTTGAACGAATTCAGCCAGATTCGCTATCGAGGTGAATCGGGCAATCATCATGACATCGAATTCACCGATACTCGTCGCCAGCCAGGTAATCTCGATTCGGTTTTTCAATATCTGGGTTACTATTTTCAGTTTCCTGGCAGCGACATGCAATCCGATAACGGTCACGACCGAAAACCCGACTTTTTCAGCGTCGACAAGAGCCATTATCCGTACTATACCGGCATCAGTGAGGCGTTTAACCCTTCTTCTGACCGTCGCCGGACTTACCCCCAGAGCACTCGCCATCTCATTGGGTGTCCGAGGGGCATCGTATCTCTGCAAGTTCATCAATATCTGATTATCGATATTATCAATCTTAAACATTGTGCCCCACATTATATCGAACACATTTTGTTTTTTCAACAATATTTCTATTTTTTTCGTTCGTTCTTTATGCTATTTGACAAATTATTTTCGTTAATGCTCGAACATCACCATATTTTTGCAAATTATTTGACATCAAGCTGTTTATTTGTTAAGTATATTGCGTTATCGTAACATTATTAAAAATGGTGTTGTGCTTTTACGTTACATGTTATACATTTTACTTGACATTTATGACTACCGGTACATAGCATTAGCAGGAGATTGCAGCAAGGAGGCATGAGCGATGAAAAGATGATGGTCTTACCTGGAGGAGTGGTTGCAGGAAGGGGATAACGCTGTTATTAATGTGTTTGTTGCATACGAACAGGAGGAGTAAAGAAAAGATGAAACGCAAGATACTCTATTGTTTTGTCAGTTTTCTCATGGTGTTGTCTTTAGTCCTTGCTTCCTGCGATAGCGGAACAACTGACACCAAGCAAGTCGATGAGACTACGGATACCGTAAAAATCACCGAATCCGCTACCGGAGAAACCAGTGAAACAGAGAAGGAAAAGGTCATCGAGCAGGGATATAAAGACCCGGATGAGCCGAAGTACGGAGGAACCTACACGTTTATCGGGCGTAATCTGAATGGCTTCGACCCAGTCAAATACCTGACAATGGACTGCGGAGCAATGCAGTTCATCTCGGGATACGCGGTCGGAGGAGACTGGGCAAAGGGCCCCGCGGGCACGAATGAAATCGACTGGACGATGGGATTCGTCGGTCGTTATGACGTATTCACGGCCAACTTTGCCGAAAGCTGGTCCATACCCGATAACAACACCCTTATGTTCAACGTACGGAAAGGAATCTATTTCGAAGATAAAGCTCCGGTGAACGGACGGGAAATGGATGCCTATGATTTTGAGTATTCATGGAATCGCGCCTGGTTTACCCAGGGGGCATATCATCCCGGCAGCGTCCCACCCGATGCAAAACCGACATCGATTAAAGCTCTCGACAAGTGGACCGTCGAGGTTAAAGTCCCTGAGTTGCAGATTGGAATCGTCTGGGTCGTCACCGGAGCAATGGCCTGGATTTATCCTCATGAAGTCGTGGATACGTACGGAGACATGACCGACTGGCGAAACCTGGTAAGCTGCGGGCCTTTTATTCTGAAAGATTTCGTAACCGGTTCAACGGTAACCTATACCCGGCATCCGGATTACTGGGAGCATGACCCACTTCATCCGGAGAACCAGTTACCTTACGTCGATGAAGTCAAGTCGCTGATTATCGACGACGCCTCGACACAGCTTGCTGCATTCAGAACCGGGAAAGCGGATAAAATGGTTGGTATCAGTTGGGAAGACCAGCAATTATTGATGACGCAATGCCCGGATCTCGAATCCATGAAAGCATTCATCATGACAAATTTCATATGGGGAAGAATTGATAAAGAGAACCTGCCGTTCAAGGATATAAAAGTACGGCAAGCACTCAACATGGCCATCAATCGGGAGGAGCTTATCGACGACTATTATAACGGTAACGCGGTGTTACTCGGCTGGCCGTACCTCCCCACACCAGCTTTCAACAAATGGTACACACCGATAGAGGAAATGCCTCAAGCAGTCCAGGACCTCTTTTCCTATAATCCTGAAAAAGCAAAACAACTTCTGGCGGAAGCCGGCTATCCCAACGGGTTTAAAACAGCCATTGTCTGCGCCGCAGCCGATACCGATTTCCTGTCTATAATAAAGAACTATCTCGAGGGAATTAATGTCGAGATGGAAATACAGTCACTCGAAGGCAGTGTATTCAGCAGTGTCCTCCGGGCCAGAAGCCACGAAGAGATGATATTCAAGTTCGCTTCTACCGACTGGCCGGCCAGGATGCGTGAATGCCGAATCGAACATTTCGACTGTCATTCCTATTTCGAGAGTCCGGTAACCAGAGACATGTATAACACGTTAAGTAAAAACCTCTTCAATTCGGAAATCGTCGATAGCGTCCTGAAAGAATACGGGCCTTTCATTCTCGAACAGGCGATAGGCATCTATCTGCCGATGGCGCAAAAATACACAATGTGGTGGCCATGGCTTCAAAACTACAATGGTGAAACAACCATGGGTTACGCCCAAGGTGAGTACCACGCGCGGTATATCTGGGTCGATGATGAAATGAAAGTCGGCATGGGGTACTAGTGGGCACCACACAGTAACACGTGTTACCTGATGATTGCAGAAGAGCCAGCCTTTGAAAGGCTGGCTCTTTTCTATTAAAGACAGTTGCTTCGTACTTACCGGCCGGTCATAGCGTACTGTAAATCCTGGTCAATCCAGGCGTATTTGAGCCAATATTTCAGGTCGCTTTCGCCGTAATAGTTTTTCAGCCAGGGTTGCCAGATCCGGTAACCCCAGGGAGCCGGCATCGGGATAAGGAAAGCGTTTTCAAGTATATACGGAACAACATCCTTAAACGACTGATCGGCTGCCGGGTAGTTAATCATGATATTCTGCCGGATTGTATTGTAGGCTGTTTCGATGGTCGGGTCTGTTCCCGGAGGATTGTTAACGTGACTCATATTGAAGAAGCTTCCTCCCCGGAAGTAGTCGAGACTGTACCTCGATTCCAAGGAAGCACTGCCACCGGGGAACGATGAAAGTATGAGGTCTTCTGACTGATGGCTTACCCATGTATTAACAAACACCACAGGTTCTTGAATTGTCACTTGTAGATCGATACCAATCGCCGCCCAGTATTCTTTAATAATTGCGGCAGCTTGCTCGGATTCAGGACTGTTCTGTACTATCATATTTGTTTTAAATCCGAACTTATAACCGGCTTCGTTGAGAAGCTCTTTAGCTCTGAGCGGATTATAACCGTACAATTCGCGGACCGCTTCAGGTAATTCGTTGAGCGGGGTGTAGACGGAAGAATACCATTTCCGCGCCGGACTGTCGAGCAATTCGGCCTGTCCGCCGTAATAGTTAGCAACAATCCCCGGATGGTCGATAGCTATCATCATCGCTTTGCGGATTCTAACATCGGAGAAAGGATTCCCCGGTAAATCCACTCGGCCTGATATCTGAAGCGGAGCGATGATAGTCTGGGTATATTGAATATCCGGATTAGTAGTAGCCAAGCCGTCGAGTTCCGGTTTCGTGAGGGTATCGACGGATGAAAAGTCAACCAGCCCTGTTCTCAGAGCCGCTAACCGGGTATTTTTATCAGGAATAATGAGATAGTTGACACCATCCATGTAGGGCAACTGATTCCCGGTTCCCGGCCCGACCGGATTGGTATCCCAGTAGTCGTTATTTTTTATGTATCGTACGCTACTACCGGGTGTATAGTTCCCGATAACATACGGGCCGGTACCGACCACGTCATGCCAGTCATTGCTCGTGCCGTATGTCTGGAGGAATTCCTTCGGCCAGACATACTGGTAACCTCCCCCTCCCAGCAGCCACAGATAACCATTTCCAGGGTTGACCGGAGTCCTGACCGTAATCGTCCAGAGGGCAGTACGTTCGACAGTCATATTCTGCATAAGCCCGGAGGCAACCACTGTCGGCAGAGTAGGATTATCCCTCACATATTCAAGGCTGAAAGCAACATCTTCAGCGGTCATTTCCCTTCCATTGACAAGTTCCGAAGCGGGAAATCCCGGGCGATACCCGAAGTGAACTCCCTGGCGAACATGAAGCACCCAGACACCAATTGACGGAATCTCCCAGCTTGTGATAAGGCTTCCTTCAACGCACTGAAAATCAGCAGGCCCTCCCAGGTAGTGTGTTTCACCGGTACCGGCGGGACCTTTTGTCCGGTCAATACCAAGAATCTGCTCCAGTACCAGTCCTCTCAACATCTCCGGACTTTGACCGGGAACCGCCGCCGGATTCCAAACGGTAAGATCAGCATTAGTGACAATATTCAGAACACCGCCGTATTGTGGTTCGTCCGGGTTGCTGGTAACCGGGTATTTCCAGGCATTGATTACCGCCAATACCTTCGATAACTCAAGTCCCAGGCCGGCAGGAGGGAATTTCCATTTATTGATACAAGCCAGAACGTAGGACATATCAGGAGCATTGGGTATCAGCCCGCTATTCGCTTCGAAATTCGCCGTCCAGGTACGGTTTATGTCATCGATAGCGATTTCCAGCGTCTCGTTCCGGTAGCCGGTCTTACTGGCAACAAGGGTATGCGTTCCGGTTGCCATAGCGATTATCCTGTAGATCGCATCGTCATCGCTAACCTCAGAGGGCATTCCATTCAGCTTGACCCGGACCCCGGGAAGAATACTACCGTTTACTTCACGTGTTTTTCCCTGGATAATAGCCTCTTCGACTATTACCACATCGGTATCACCGTCCACCGATACGGTAAAGGGACCCTGGTCTTTCACGTAATATTCAAGACTGCCTTCAAAAGAGTATATATCCGGTACGGCATTGAATGGTACCGTCACCTGGTAAACGGCGGTAAACTGGGTACCGGCGTTTACCGGGCCATCCCAGACATAGTACGCCTTATTACCTTCGATATGAGAGCTCATTGCCACCGGTGCGCACCAGGCGTTGTTAAGGGCTATCTCCCAGCCTTCAGGTACGAGTTCTTTCAGACCGATAGAATTACAGTCATCGGAGAGCGCGGTAAAATTAACGTATATATTGAAAGTATGTTCTCTGACAGCAATGACGGGTAAATCCCGAACGGGACTGATGGCTGGAGGAATATATTGGTCAAGGCTGAAGTTAATATCAGATGTAGTCTCAGATACGGTAACCGTTACCACCGTTGCGCTGTTGAAATCATCGGTATTATTGAACAATTCATCTTGATAATCTAATCCTGAACAGGTTGCACAGGCTCTGATCCGGTACGTTCCTGCCGGCAGTACGAGTTTATAGTTTCCGTTAGTATCCGTATTGCTCCCTGCCATCCACTCATTGGTAGTAAAATCGGTCGCATAGATATGGAGATTCGGAATCGGAAGCGATGTTGTGCTATCGATGACCGTTCCGGTTATGCTCCCGCCGATATCCAGCGAAAAATCGATGTTCGCGGTAACACCCGGAGCATTGACCGTGACCGTGTCCGCATTCTTGCCGCCGTATTTGTTGTTAAAAGATTCATCGACATAATTCAGACCGCTATTTGCCGCATGAGTTCTGACTTGAAATGTCCCGCTTGGTACGATTAACTGGTAATGACCGTTGATATCGGTTTGAGTACCTGCCATCCAAGAGTCAGTGGTAAAATCCATGGCATTGATTTGCAGGTTAGCAATTGGTTGTGAAGTGGCGGTATCGATGGCTGTTCCGGTTATACTTCCTCCGATATCCAGTGAAAAATCAATGTTGGCGGTAACGCCAGGGGCATTGACTGTGACGATATCTGCATTGTGGCCGCCGTATTTGTTGTTATAGCATTCGTCGACGTAATGCAAGCCGGTATTCGCCGCGTGAGTTCTGACTTGAAATGTCCCGCTTGGTACGATGAGTGTATAGGTACCGTTACTGTCTGTATTGCTCCCTGCCACCCACTCATCGGTAGTGAAATCTGTGGCGTAGACGTGGAGATTCGGAATTGGAAGTGAAGTCGTGCTGTCGATGACTGCCCCGGTAATGCTCCCGCCGATATCCAGTGAAAAATCGATATTCGCAGTGATACCAGGGGCATTGACCGCGACCATATCAGCATTATGGCCGCCGTATTTGTTGTTATAGCATTCATCGACATAAGTTAAACCGGTATTTGCAGCGTGCGTTTGCACCTTGAACGTACCTGTTGGTACGACAAGAGTATAAGTACCGTTAACATCCGTTTGGGTACCTGCCATCCACGAGTTAGTGTTAAAATCCATGGCATTGATTTGCAGGTTACTTATTGGCTGTGAGGTGGTTGTATCGACGGCTGTTCCGGTGATACTTCCCCCTGTTTTCAGGCTGAAATCGATACCGGAAACACTACCCTGTTCCGAGATTGTTACCGGTAAAGCATTGAACTGAAATGGAGTGTACGGATAATATTGAAGAACATAATCGTTCCCCGGGTCTACCCTGACAGCATATTCGCCGTCCGGGATACCCGCAATCATATAGTAGCCATCAGTACTTGTTTGTGTACCCTTTATAAAGATATGGTTACCGGAGAGAGAGTCATACGTCAGAACATTTACCTGTGCGGAACTCACGGGAAGACCGGTTACGTTATCGGTTACCCTGCCGGATATGGCTCCTTTCGGCTCAAGGCTGAAATCAATACTGGCAGCTACCGGATTTTCACTCGAAACGTTTACAATATCTGCTTCAGCATCGGAAGTCTTATTATTGTAAAATTCCACTTTCCAGTCAGTCTGCGCTATCGGCGAGGGAGCTTGTACCCGGTAATTGCCGAAACGGAGGCCGGAGATGGTATAGTAGCCATCTATATCCGAAAAACCAATATATTCGTATCCGGTCTCGACGCAGCAAGCCTGCAATATGAGATTAGCAACAGGTATTCCGGTATCCCGGGAAGTTACGGTTCCGGTAACTACTCCTCCCGGGGAGAGGGTGAAATCGATACTCGTAACATCCATCGAGACGCCGGAAAGAGGAATTTTAGTGGCTTCATCGAAAAGGTGAGTCTCCTGTCAGAATTCCCTTTCCCAGCCGGTACTCGATACACTTACTATATACTCGTTTTCAGGCAATCCTCCCAGTGTATAGCTGCCGTCTTCGGCAGTATACGTACGTCCGAAATAGT
>CAYXEG010000031.1:7660-23390 GCA_964463875.1 uncultured Dehalococcoidales bacterium | reverse complement strand
GCGGCTGCCATGGCGGCTTCCCAGACCTGGCCTTCGTCGCATTCGCCGTCACCGAGCAGGGTGTAAACACGGTGGTCTTTTTTATCGAGCTTGCCGGCCAATGCCACCCCTATCGAGTAGGATAACCCCTGTCCGAGCGAACCGGCCGTCATTTCGATGCCGACGGTCGTTCCTTTCTCGCAGTGCCCCTGGAGCGGGCTGCCGAGTTTGCGCAGGGTAGCCAGCGTTTCAACCGGGAAGTAGCCTCTTTCGGCCAGGACTGAGTACAAAACCGGCGCCGCATGGCCTTTACTGAGAATGAACCTGTCCCGCTCCGGCCAGTCCGGGTGTTCCGGATTATGCCTGAGGACGCTGAAGTACAGGCAGGTGACGATATCCGCAGCCGATAACGAGCCTCCGGGATGTCCGCTGCCCGCCTTGCCGAGCATGGTGACGATGTGGCGGCGGACCTGTTTCGCCTTTTTTACTAGCTCTTCTACCGGCAGGTTCGGATTAGTGCTGACAATCGTTTCATTCATAATCTATCCAATCCTTCCCTTTCTTTTTCGTTCTGTTTGCAGTTAGTTAGTCATACTGTTTTTACGAGATTCACCGTCAACAGGTGAACCGAAGTAATCTCTACTAATTCGTATATTCTTTTCTCTCCTGTTGTCTGCAAACCAGATAAGAGTAGAACCTTTTACTGTATCCTTTCTCGGTCTGGTACCCTAATGAGATTGCAGGTATTGTCCGTAAGCACTGAGATGGGCCAGTACCCGTGCCGCTCTCTCCGGAGTCGGGTAAATCATTATACCGTTATCCTGCAGTTCTTTGTAGAGGGGTTCGTCTTTCAGGTGGTCGACGTGGCGGTTGAACGTCAGGACCGGTTTCTTATATTTTTTCATGTAGTCGTAGAGTTTCGCCAGGTTCTTTCTTTCCTCTTCTTCCCGGGCTTTCATCATATCGACGGAGACACCGAGCAGGGATGACGGGTCATCCTGGTCCTGGAAGGCATCTTTCCGCAATCTTTCGAACTGTCTTCTCATCCCGATGTGGGCAATGCCCCCGATAACGATAACCGAATCGATATTGTCATCCTCCAGCATCGGCCAGAGGCAGGGATAGGTCACTTCGCCGTACCCCACCATATCGACCGGGTTGGCGTGAGGCCAGCGTTCCGGAAGAATCTTGTTTAGGGCTTCGATGGTATGCGGCGAAAGCTGGGCGACTTCGAGCCCCAGTTTTTCGCAGGCGTCGGCGGTCACGCAGCCGAAGCCGCCGCCGAAGGTAAGAATGCCAACCCTTTTTCCCCTCGGCAGGGGAATGTGAAGCAGGCCGGAAGCGACATCGAATAACTCCTCGACTTCATCAACCCGTATCACGCCTGACTGCTTGAACATGGCGTCGTACACGTGGTCGGAACCGGCGATGGCGGCGGTGTGGGATTTAGCTGCTTTCATGCCGGCGTTCGTCCGGCCGACTTTCACCACCACGACCGGCTTTTTCCGGGTGATTTTTCGGGCGATGTCGAAGAAACGGGGGCCTTCCCGCAGGCCTTCGATGTAGGCGGTAATAACTTTCGTGTCTTTATCCTGGGCGTAATACTCGAAAAAGTCCTCGAAATGCAGGTCGGCTTCGTTACCGGTGCTGACAAATTTACTGAAGCCGACTCCCATTTCCGCCCCGATTTGCAGGATATGGGCGGCAAAACCGCCGCTCTGCGAGATGACGCCGACATTCCCCGGCCGTAGAGCTTCTCCCCCGCCCCGGGCGGTCGAGAAACCGTTCGCTGTATTGAAATGCCCCATGCAGTTGGGGCCGACGAAGCGCATGCCTCCCGCGCGGGCGGTATCGACTATTTCCTGCTGGAGACGGGCCCCTTCTTCACCGGTTTCGCCGAGCCCGGCGGTGATGACGAGGGCGCCTTTCACTCCCTTGGCAACGCAATCCTTGACGACATCGAGCACGTAGTTGAACGGCACGACGATGGCAGCGAATTCGACCGGCCCCGGGATATCCCGGACGGACGGGTAGGTTTTTACTCCCATCACTTCGGCAGTTTTGTTGTTTACCGGGTAAAGATTCTTGATTTTCGAGTTTCTGAGAACGCTGCTGAAGACGCCGGCGCCCCATTTCTCGATTGAGTTAGAAGCGCCGATAACCGCGACGCTCTCCGGATAAAAGATAGATTTAAACTTGTCCAACGATGATAATTCCTTTCCAGCATGGCGTATTATTCCCTGTTCTCCCTGCCGGACATTCCAGACGAGGCTGAGAAGATACCTGCAAGTGAAGGCTGAAATCCATGGCTGCAAGCTGGAAATATTGTACAATGGCGGCTTGGTGTACGTCCAATTTGAATTGTAGTATATATGACCGTACGAAGAAAAAAGCGTTGAATTACCGGCTGAGAAGAAGGGTTTGTATCTTTTCCCGAATCAGTCCGGTTATCTTTTCCCGGGGCTGGAGGGCATCGATGACCAGCCACCGCGCAGGCTCGGCGGCGGCCAGTGCCAGGTAACCTTCCCTGACTTTCCGGTGGAATTCCCGGTTTTCCAGCTCGAAACGGTCGAGTTTTTCTCCGGCCTTCCGGGAAAGGCCGTCATCGATGGAGATATCGAGGAGTATGGTGATGTCCGGCGCCAGCCCGGCGGTGGCGGTCAGGTTTATCCTGGTAACGGTTTCGAGGTCAAGCCCCCGTCCGTAGCTCTGGTAGGCGGTCGTCGAATCGAAAAACCGGTCGCAGATAACCACCTTTCCGGCTTCGAGAGCCGGCCGGATGACATCGGTAACAAGCTGGGCGCGCGAGGCATTGAAAAGCAACAACTCGGTGAGCGGCGAAATTTTCGCTTCCTGCGCCCATTTCAACAGGTCGGAAACCTTCTCTCCGAGGGCTGTCCCGCCCGGTTCATGGGTGAGCACCGCCGGTATGTTACAGGCAGTCAGCCAGTTGTACAGGTCCGTGGACTGGGACGATTTCCCGCTGCCTTCCGGCCCCTCGAATGTAATAAACAGGGACATACACCTGCCTTCAGGGAAACTCCGATAAATTTCCCTCTCCCCGCTGCGGGAGAGGGTTAGGGTGAGGGGGCTACGTGGAAGTCGATATTTTTCACCCTCACCTGATCTCTCATCTCAAGGAAAAGGATTACTATTATGTGACAATAATCAGAGTTACTCTTAATTTTGATACCAAGTTTACCACGGGCAGGACGAAACGGCAAAAAAGAGAAATATGGTCGCAGGGAGTCAGTCAGATTCAGAATGAAAGAAACTAACCGTTCAGAGTTTTCGACATCTCTGATTTTTCAGGAACCAGGCTGCCCGTATCAGTTATCAGCCGGTAGCCCATAACAGCCAGTATCCCGGCAACAGTGCCGATACTGGGGTTAGCGTAGCCTTTTTCGAGCTTGGCGATATACGGCTGGCTGGTGCCGGTCAGTTCTGCCAGTTGCTCCTGGGTCAGGCCTTTTTCTTTACGGGAGACAGTGATAGTCATGGCGACGGATAATTTCGCCAGTTCTTCGCCGTATTCTCTGGCAAAATTGGTATCCTGAAGCTGTTCCCTGATTTCATCAATCGGTGACGACATTGCCCTGCTCCTTTCTCGAAATATACATGATGGCTGCTTTCCGGGCGTGGAGGATATCATCGGGCTGGCGCTGTTTTACCTTTTTAAACCCGTACAGTAAAATAAACGAATCGCCCGCCAGGTCGTGATACAAGGCAATCCTCCACTTTTTTTCTTCATTCCGAAGTTCGTATAACCCCTGAATTCGTGAACCGCCGGTATCTTTCCTTCCGATAAATGATAACCGTTCCGTATTGATAAGGTCGAGTCCGTACATCGAGAGGGCAGTGATTGCGGCGTAGATACTTGCTTTTATCCTTCCGTTGCGTGGATCGTTAATAAACTCGCGAACAGGAAAGCTCCCTTTTTCATCACGATAGTACTTGACGTCAGACAATATTATAACTCCCCAGGTTATTATTGTCAATTATCCGTGTATTTTTTAACCGATTCGTTTCTGACTTATAGTGATTATATCTCATATCAGAATAACGAGCAAGAAAAAAACCGGGGTGCCGGTTTTTCCGGCACCCCGCATCAGGTTTCTTTATCTATCGCGAAGCGGGTTTTTAGTACCCCATCTTCGCTTTCATATCCGTATCAATCCAGAAGTATTGCAGGTATTCGTCATTGGTGGCGTTGCCGCCGCCTCCGGCCGCGCCGAAGAAGTTCTGGAACCACGGCCACCACAGTACGTGCTGGGTTGCTGAGGGTAACAGGAGCGGTATCGCCAGTTCGAGCTCGTAAGGTCCGATTTCCTTCAGAGTACTCATGACTATGTCTTCATTTATACCCGTGTTAGCGGTGACCTTCTCGTAAGCTGCCTGGATACGCGGGTCATTGATGCGGCTGTAATTGTATATACCGCCCGCCGCCATGCACATCATATTCTGAGGTTTAACCAGGTAGTCGCTCCCCCAGAATGCCTGTTCGTAGGTGCCGCCCATCCACATGCTCATGTAAACGGTGAATTCGAGGGCGTTTATCTCCATGTCGATGTTGATTTCTTTCAGGTATTCCTTGATTATCGAGAGGAAATCGGCATCGGGACAATCGACGGTGAACTTAAAGCCGTTCGGATAGCCGGCTTCGGCCATGAGTTCTTTGGCTCTCTCGACATCATAGCCGTACAGGTCCTGGACGATTTGAGGTTGCTCGTCAAGCGGGGTATAAATCGATGAAAAAATCGGGGAATTAATGTACGGCCAGGCAAGCAGTACCGCATGGCCGCCGTAGTAATCATCGACGAGTTCCTGCTGGTTGATAGCCAGATTCATCGCGTAGCGGATTCTGATGTCATTGAAGGGCAGGTCCGGGTTATCGAGCCTCGGCCAGACCGAGAAGAAGGAAGAACTCGCATGTTCCTTGTGCAGCAGCGCCGGGTTACTCGATTTGAGTTCGTCGACGGTTTCCCAGTCGGAGAGCGTCATATGAATCGAGGCTGCCATGTCCGCCTGTCCGGTCCTGAAGGCGGCTATCTGTGTCGACGATTCGGGAATGATAACTTCATGCAGCCCGGAGGCGTACGGCAGCCGGTTTTCGGGGTGGAGCGGGTCGTACTGCCAGTAATCGTCATTTCTCTTGTAATCGATATAACTGCTCACCGCATAGTCGGAAACGATAAAAGGACCGGTGCCGATGAACTGGCTCCAGTCATTGAGAGGCTCGCCTCCGTTTGCCTCTATGGCGTCAGGGCAGATTAACCACATGTGGTCGCCGATAACATTCGCCATGATGCCCATGTATTCGGGTTTTACTTTAACTTCGACGGTATACTTGTCCAGCGCTCTCTGGGAAACCGGACTTTTACCGAGCGTAGCGTAGGCGTTGTGATTGTAAGAGAGGGGGGTTGAAAACTGCCGTTCGATATTCCAGACGATATCGTCCGCTGTCAGTTCCCGGCCGTTGGCAGGGGCTTTATCCCACCAGTGAATGCCCGGCCTGATGTAGTACACCAGCGTTTCATTGTCAGGCATATCCCAGCTTTCCGCGATACGCCCTACCAGAGTGTTGACGAAACCGCCGTACCCGAGCGTCCAGTCGTTCTCCTGAGCACCGGCCGGTCCTTTTGTCCAGTCACCGCCCAGCAGTTCTTCGCCGACTAGTGACGGGCAGAACATGTCCGATTTTGCTGCGTAGTCCCAGGAATTCCAGTCGGAGGTGCGAAGCCGGTTATGGATGCCGCCGTATTTCGGTTCGAGCGGATCTGCATAGGTCGCTTCATCCCCCGGCTCTTCTTTGTCTCCGCATGATGTTATCAGAAGCGAAAGTAGCATCACGCCGGTCAGTAGAAAATAGAGATATTTTTTACCCACGGATTTTTTTCTCTCCTTTCAAGATGGTATTGATTCACGATGCGGGTAAGTGTCGAATACACAACAAATGAAAATTGAGGCCTATCGTATCACTTCATATGCTGGATGTCAAATACGTAACATATATGCTGAACGTTTAGTCCGGAAAGAAAAGGAAAGAATACGGTGAAGAAGATAACGTGCCATATGTGGAACGCTATGCGGCGGGTTTTATCCTGAGCGGAATCCCCGAAACGAGCAGGTACACTTCGTCGCAGAACCCGGCGAGGAGACTGTTCGCCCGGCCGAGGGCGTCACGATAGTACCGCCCGGCTTCGTTATCGGGAACGAGGCCGAGGCCGACCTCGTTGGTGACGATATAAAAATCTTTTTGGAGTTTCTTCATGCAGTCGATGAGCCCCGACACTTCTTCGAGAACGGCTTTTTCGATTGACGTCTGCTCCATATTCTCTCCGAAGCGATTGAACACGGCATTAACGAGCAGGGTGATGCAGTCGACCAGTATCACCTCTTCGTCCGTTATCGTTTCGAGGATGGCTTTCCCGACTCCTGATGGCGTCTCAAGCGTCGTCCACGACGAGGGGCGGCTTCGCTGGTGGGCTTCGATACGCAGCCTCATTTCTTCGTCGCGGGCTTCCGCCGTGGCGACGAACATGACTTTTTTACCCGACTGTTCGGCTCGTCTCTGGGCGTAGCTGCTTTTTCCGCTTCTCGCCCCGCCGGTTACCAGTATGTTAATGGTACCGTCCTCCGTGTTCTTAGTTTCCTGCTCTCATAGTCGTGTAATTCCCGACTTCTGCTGTGTCATTCCCGCCCCACACTGTGTAATTCCCGCCCTACACTGTGTCATTCCCGCGGATGCGGGAATCTTATATCATTCGAAGCTTCCTCTTCGCCGCATTTACTGAAAATCTGTCTTATCCCGTAATTGCGAGATTCACCGTCAACAGGTGAACCGAAGCAATCTCTACCGATGTGTCTGTTACCCTCTTTCATCCATTTATAAACAATAACCAGACTAACCCTGCTTATCTACCAGTTTACTGTCCTGTATCTCAAGAAACCAGTAGCCGTCATGATGCCGGTGCTCGGCTTTTAGTATCTCGAGCTTTTTGGTGAATAAGGGGGCGTTCACCACCAGGGTGTGGTACTCGCCGGTTTCACCGCAGGTGGTGATATCGGAAGTTGCCTGCATTTCTTTCACCGTTGCGAAGAACCCCTTATCGATTTTCCTGCCGAGCCATTCTTCCCCGAAATACTTTTCGTTGCAGGCGACGATGACAGCTTCGATACCGCTTTCGATGATATTCTTTAGCGCTGTGTCCTGCGCCATGCCCCACGCCGGCAGAAACGCTTCGATGCCGGAACGCTCGCAGATATTGACCACCCACTCCCGGTGCCCTTCGAGGTCGATATCCCCGAAAACCCCGCCTTCGATGCCGTCTGCCTTCATTGTTTCAATTGCCCTCGTGTAATCATCGGCATAGGTGTCCGAACCGGCGGGGGTACGGAGCAGCTTCACCCCGGCTGCCTCCGCCTGCTGCTCGAGGACGCTGGCGGGGAACCGGTGGACGAACGACCATTTACCGTCCTCGTTCATCATGTTCATGAAATACGTCACATCGAGGCCGTTCTGCTTCGCCAGCCATGCGGCGTAACAACTGTCTTTCCCGCCGCTCCAGGATACGTATACTTTTTTCATTTTTCCCCTTTAATCAGCCTCCTTCAGGTCTCCCAGATGAGACGTATCGTTGAGCAGGCTGAGGATGACCTGTTTTCCGTAGGTGCTGATAATACTCAACGAAGCGTTATCGATACGTATCTGCGTCCAGTGCTCCTGCCCGATGCCGAGCAGGGAGCATATCATTGCTTTCAGTATTCCACCGTGACTGACTACGAGGACAGTCTGGTCTTCTTTATATGTTGACAGAGAATCAAGGAAAGTTTCGGCGCGGGTGACGAAATCGGGAAAGGTTTCTCCTTCGGGAAAGGAGATTTCAGTCGTGAAGTTAAAAATCGACGCGGCGATGTTCGGATAAGCCGCCTTGAGTTCGTTGTAGGTCATGCCTTCGGCAAGACCGTAATTCATTTCCCTGAGGTTGGTGTTTTTCTGAATCTCCACCGAATGATTGTTGACGATTGCCCTCGCGGTTGCCATCGCTCGTGTTAAATCGCTCGAAAAAGCGGCGTCGATTTTCTCGCCCGCCAGGCGCTGCCCGATTCTTTCGACCTGCTGACAGCCTTTTTCATTGAGGCTGATGTCGGAATGCCCCTGAATCTTGTGTAGAATATTCCAGTCGGTTATACCATGCCTTACCAGCAGCAGTTTTGCCAATCGATTCCTCCCTTACATAAAAAGCCCATTCCAGGCGATGATGCTGAAAAGCAGCAGCGTTCCGGTTTCTGACAGTTCGTTGACCGCGCCATAGGTATCGCCGGTCAGCCCGGCAAACTTGTTCTTGAACCAGATGGCCAGCAGGGTGACGAAAAGCCATATCACCAGGACAACGATACCGGCGAGATAATAATACCGTAAACCTGCCCACCATGTCAGCAGGACCGCCAGGACGAGCGTAATCAGCGTGGCGATTGAGAGTCCTCGCCGGCTTGCCGCATCTTTGAAAGCTTTACCAAGCCCTTCTTTGTGGGCGTAGGGGAAAGCCGATATGGCGTAGGCCATCGACCATCTTCCCATAACCGGGGTAAGCACCAGCACCGGGGCAATCATGTCCGCCCGAATGGTATTCAGGAGGAAAAACTTCATCACCAGCAGGAGAACGACGGCGACGACGCCGAAAGCGCCGGAACGACTGTCGTGCATCACTTTCCAGCGCTCTTCGGGGGATTTGTTCCCGGCCAGCCCGTCGAACGTATCGGCCAGCCCGTCAAGGTGCATGGCGCCGGTTATCAGCACCAGCGAAACGATGGTCAGGCCGTTCGAGACAACCGGCGGCAGGAACAGGTTGAAAACCCAATTCAGACCGGCCAGGATGAGGCCGATGACGAGCCCGCCGAGGGGAAACCACCTCGTCGAACGCCCGACATCTTGAGCCGTCTCGTTTTTCGGCCAGGGCAGGCGGAAGACGGTCAGGAATTTTATTGCTGAGAATAATCCCATGGCTTTACTCGCTTTCGGAAACGCCGGCTTCCGCAAAGGTGGACATGCCGGAAAGGACTTTGACGGCCGTCTCGCAGAGGAAAATTCCCAGGGCGGCGCCGGTGCCTTCGCCCAGCCGCAGGCCGAGGTCGAGCAACGGTTTCAGTCCCAAGTGTTCCAGCAGGTATTTGTGGCCGGACTCAGCGGACACATGAGAAGCTATCATGTAATCCTTTGCCCGGGGAGCCAGCGCAGCCGCGAGAAGGGCGGCCGCTCCGGAGATGAATCCGTCGATAACCACCGGCACCCCCCGCGAGGCCGCTCCCAGGATGACACCGGCCAGGCCGCCGATTTCGTAACCGCCGACCTTTGTTAAAACATCGAGAGGGTTCGCCGCATCCGGCTGGTTGACGGATAAAGCCTTTTCGACAATCGACGCTTTATGGGAAAGTTGTTCGTCGGTGATGCCGGTGCCCCGGCCGGTCACCTCAGCCGGCTTCCTGCCGGTGAGAACGGCGCAAACGGCGCTGCTGGCGGTCGTGTTGCCGATGCCCATATCGCCGGTAGCGACGATATCCAGCCCTTTTTCAATCTCCTCGAGAACGATTGCTATGCCGGTCTCGACGGCTTGTTCCGCCTGTTGCCGGGTCATGGCCGGGCCTTGAGCAATATTCCCCGTCCCCTTCGCCACTTTGCGGGAAAGAAGTTTCGGATTTGGTTTCAGCTCCGAGGCGACGCCGATATCGACAATGATATTCCTCGCTCCTGCCTGCTTCGCCATGACGTTGATGCCCGCGCCCCCGGCAAGGAAATTCTCCACCATCTGGGCGGTCACTTCCTGCGGCCAGTTTCCCACCCCTTCGGCAACCACTCCGTGGTCGCCCGCCATGGTAACGACTGCCTTGTGGTTGATAGCCGGCGCCCCTTTTCGCTGGATTCCGGCTATCCGTATCGATAGTTCTTCGAGCCTGCCGAGACTGCCCTCCGGCTTGGTAAGCTGAGCCTGGCGTTCCCGGGCGACTTTCATGGAAGCCTCGTCGAGAGGCATAATAGCGCTGATGGTTTTTTCGATAAGTCCGGACATAATCTCTCCTTTATTAGTAAACAAGTAAAATTGATTAAACTAATAATAACTTTTCTTTTAGTGTAATGCAAGAGGATTTTTTACAAAGAGAAATTAGAAAGCGGACAATAACTGAAAGCAGGCAGATGGGTATCGATGAGAAATTTCGCTTCTACTTAATCTTCGTTGTTCACTCTTCGACAGGCTCAGAGTGAACGGATAAAGCACCAAACAGGCTGAATGAACAAATATCAACCATGGTGATTGAAACAAATACCGCTCATGGTGAGCCAGTCGAACCAGAGCGTTAACACACTTTAAGTATACAGTGTTGATTATAACAACCATGATTGAGTAAAAAGGATATTTCCTCTCCCTTGACGGGAGAGGCTAGGTGAGGGTGAATGAAAAGGTTCTGTTAGCAGGTGACTACTCAAACCGACTTTGCGAGCTATTCGTCAACAGAAGGCGCGGCAATCAATATCAATCGTATTTCTTCTTTCCCACTGACAACTGACAACTGTCATCTGTTAACCACCCGTTGCTAACTTCTTTCCGGCTTCGTACGCTTGTTGCATATAGTCGGGGTGGTTTTTAATCGCTCCTTTTTCATCGACGCTTCTCAGCAGGATATCGCCGGCATATTCGATATTTACGATGATGAAAAAGGTCTTGACGACGAGGAGAATCGCTTCGAAGAGGTTCTTGTACTTCGTGCCGCCGATAGCGATGAGGAAGCCTTTTCTCGGCTTGTCGGTGCCGAGGGGCGGGCGTTTCAGAAGATACTTGTTGACCCACTTCGCCTGGAAGCGGTCAATCATGGCTTTCATCGGGGCGGTCATGCCCATGAACTGCATCGGCGAGGCGAGGACGATGACATCGGCCTTTTCGAATTCGTCGTAAATTGGCTGCATATCGTCCTTGATGACGCAGACGCCGGTCTTGATACAGCCGTCGCAATTCTGGCAGCCGACGAACTTGAGAGAATTCAGGACGATTGTTTTCGTCTCGGCTTCCTTATCGGCCGCGCCTCGCAGAAGTTCCGCCAGCAGGATATCCGTATTTCCGTTGCGCCGGGGGCTGCCGGCAATGCCGAGTACTCTCATCAATACACTCCTTCGAGTTCGTTTTCACTAACTGACGAACCTCTAAAAAGGTTCCCTCTCCCCACCGCGGGAGAGGGTTAGGGTGAGGGGGATGTGTGGAAGTCTTTACTATTTACTCGCACCTGGCTTCTCCCGTCAAGAGATAGGAATGTTCAAATCGATATTAAACGATATGAATCAGAGATTTACTGACAATCCATGATTGGTATCTGTTTTATGCTCCGAGTGGTAGTATTGTTTCCGTTCACCCTGAGCCTGTCGAAGGGTGAACACCGAAGAAATACTAGAGGCGGATAAATCCTCTGCTTTGTTGTTCCTTATTCTCTTCTTATTCCCCGGAGACCAGCACCAGCCGGTAATCTTTCTGGCCTTTTCTCAGGACTATCGCTTTACCTTCGATGGCATCATTGACCGTTACGGTTCGCCGGGCATCCGTTTCCCGGATGTTCTGGACGTTGATGCCGCCTCCCTCGATGGTCCGGCGGGCTTCGCCTTTCGATTTCGCCAGTCCGGCGGCGACAACGAGGTCGGCAATCGGCATTCCTTCGCCTGATATGTCTTCCTTCGTTATCTCGACCGACGGGGCGGCGGCAAATATGTCCCGGATGTCTTTCAAACTGAGGTTAGCAACGCTCCCGCCGAAAAGCACCTGGGCGGCTTCCTCGGCTTTTGCCAGGGCGTTATCGCCGTGAACGAGCCGGGTGACTTCCTGAGCCAGTTTTCTCTGGGCTTCCCGCTTTTCCGGCCGGGTGGTAATCGCCGTTTCAAGTTCTTTGATTTCTTCCTCGGGAAGAAACGTAAATTTTTTCAGGTAGCTGATGACGTCCGCATCCTCGGTATTGAAGAAGTACTGGTAAAAGTTGTAGGGAGAGGTCAGTTCGGCATCGAGCCAGACCGAGCCGCCGCCGGTCGATTTTCCGAATTTCACGCCGCTGGCAGTCGTTAAAAGGGGAAATACCAGGCAGTGGGCTTTGGCGCCGTGAACGCGGCGGATGAGGTCGATGCCGGCGGTGATGTTGCCCCACTGGTCGCTTCCCCCCATCTGGAGGGTGCAGCCGTAGAGTTCGTAGAGCCGGAGGTAGTCGAACGACTGGAGCAGCATGTAGCTGAACTCGGTGTAGGAGATGCCGTCCCCGTTCAGGCGCATCTTCACCGATTCCTTGGTCAGCATGGCATTGACCGAGAAGTGCTTGCCGATATCCCGGAGGAAATCGGTCAGCGGCGTCGTCGTCAGCCAGTCGGCGTTGTTGACCATGATTGCCGGATTGGTTTTCGAATTGAAATCGAGGAAACGGCTGAGCTGTTCCTTGATGCCTTCGAGGTTGTAGGCCAGCTCCTCCTTGGTAATCAGGGGGCGCTCGGTGTTCCTGCCGCTCGGGTCGCCGATGAGGCCGGTGCCGCCGCCGGCGACGGGAATCGGGGTGTGGCCGTAGCGCTGGAGGTGGACCAGCCCGAGAATCGGGATAAGGCTGCCGAGATGCAGGCTGTGGGCGGAAGGGTCGAAACCGATATAGGCGGTTATTTTTTCCTTCGCCAGGGTTTCTTCCAGCCCTTCGGTGCTGTCATAGAGCAGCCCGCGCCACTTGAATTCATCGAATACGCTCATTGTTTTCGTCCTGTCAGGTAGTGTGATTAACCAAAATGATTATAGCATGAACGAGCCGGAATTCAGAAAAATAATACGGACAGGTGCTTTCTTCTTAATAATCTGTTGTCATTCCCTCGACCACCCACTGTGTCATTTTAAAACCTCGGTTTCTCAACAGGAATCAAACAATACCGGGGCTTGATCCCTATGTACCTCGACATTGAGTAATAATTTGTAATCAGGGCCCGACCACACCCACCGTGTCATTCTCTTGCTCTCCCTGTGTCACACCTGTTCTTTACTATTGTGTCATTCCCGACCTGTTTTTTAATCCCGTATTTCAACCGGGACGGGAATCTTAAATCCCTCGATATAAGCCCGTTTTACCTCCCAACCTGCCTGCTGCTCTCAGTCATTCCAGCGGAAGCTGGAATCCAGAAATCATCCACCATTGCTTGCCCCCATCCACCGTCCATTCTGAGCCTGTCGAATGGGATCACAATGACAATTCGATGAGTTTTACTGTCGATTTTTATGGGTACGCATAGATATACTTTATCAGGCCATAGTCAGTAGTTGTTGATTTTAAGTTCGTAGTAAGATCGAAACTTTGACGGTTTTCATTATCAGCGATTCCGGTCACTTTCCAATCGAAAACCATAGAACCGTTCGGATTTTGGTCAAGACTGATACGTTTAATCGTCCCGGCAAAATCCCCGCGTCTGAACTCTATCCCGGCTGCGTTATACCGTGGTTCCCCTTCTGCCTTCATCGTCCAATCTGCGGTAAAGGAATACTGTTCATCGGGAGTGAGAGTGGAGGGTATATTATATTGAACGGTTATTTCAAGTTTACCGGTTACCTCGCCCCCCTTGAATGTTTCAATTACATGCTTGATGCTGTTTTGAGTGGCAGTAATAGTAAGAGTATGTGAACCGAAGGAATCACTCCATGGGATAACCTCTCCTTGTGGGTTGGGATAATCAACTGTTTCTAAACGCCACTGTTTTTCAACAGGTTCCGGATCTTCTTTTTTATCTTTAAGGATTTCTAATACTTTCACCATTACATTCGGATTTCGCATCAAACCAGCATGCTCAAGGAGTTCATCAGGGCCTTCGGTGAACTTGTATAATTCTGCGCCGGGAGCATTCAGGTTCTTGCCATTACCGATCCTTTCAGCACTAAGTAAAGGAACAGTCCCATCACCGGGTCCGTAATCATTGAATGCATATTGTCGGAGCCTTAGTGCAAGTTCAACCTCGGTTCCTATGAGAGAAAGCGGTGTATCCGGTTCATGCCGTACTCCGTAGAGATGGTAGTATTTTACGCCTGTAGTATCATTGCTCCAATCGTCCTGATAATTACCATTGTTTTGGTAGGAATGAAAGTCAAGATTTGTTTTTGCGGGAGTCTTGCCGTTATAACTTGGCTCAGGGAAAAGTGTATCAACCAGGCCACCTGGTCCCATAACTTCAACAAAGCTGAGTTCTTTAGATAAAGCTGTGCCTTCTTCCCAGATATCTTCCATCACTGTATCCATCGCCATCGGCGGTCCACCAAGAGCATAATATGATCTGCTTGCCATGAGAACATGGAGGCCGGGGTAAAAACTGAGCATGTCACGAACGATATCATAATAGTAAGAAAGCGTTTCCTGCACGAAACCTTCAAAGGCTTCCATTGACAGATAGGAAGTGGGACCTGTTATTTTCCCGTTTATCATCTGATATAAGGGTTTGACAGAACCAAGAAAGGGAGCAGCGATAGTGACTAATTTGTTAACCTCATCTGGGTGATCAAGGATATATCGCCGGGCAACAACTCCTCCCAGGCTATGGGTAACTATATTTACTTTAGATTCAGGGTGATATTTTTTTATGACTTTCATGTATTCAGCCAGGTTGGCGATAGTATCTTCTATAGTAAGACGCCAGTCATAAGAAAAAACGAAAAGGTTTGGTGTAGGTTTCTGATTCAGATAGGCACCTGTTTCGGTACGGCGTCCCGGATTATCTTTTATCTCATACTCGACATAGTCACCGTAATTGCATAAATATTCAAGGAATTCACCATATACTGATGTACCTCCATGATTACGGATGAGGTCAGGAGTGAAAATTGCTTCCGGGTCACCATGTACCGGATTGATGCTGAGTCGCCCCATTTCACTGATAAGATCGGAAACTGCAGGAGGCCATAGCTCCCTGGAATCTGATTCTGCTACTAACCTGCTTCCTATCATTCCGTGTATGAAGATGACGGGAACGGGTCCATCGTATTCTTCCGTTTTTTCACCGGATGCTGTTGTTTGTGTATCTGCGGATTCTTCTTTTTTATTTCCGTTACCGCATCCGGATAGGAGTAAGGAACATATCGTAAATGATGCAATCAATAGATAGAGCGCTAAGTTGATACCAGTCGAGGATTTTCTTAAAATATGCATTCTCAGTTGTCTCCGTTTTATGTGTAATAGTTAACATTCTACAATAAACGATAATTCCATTTCACCAACTTACCATTGTGTTCATTAAATAATTTGTTTAATGTTGTTTCATGAATGGTAATCTTTTTGTGATTCTGCCATCTTTTCCCCTGAAAACGACCTTCCATATGGTATTATAGTGTCGATAGACCGAAAAGATTTGATGAAGGCAGGTGAGCCATGGATGAATTGAGACAGGACGATAATCGGTATACCCCCGGACCTCAACCCTTGCGCCGAAAAAAGAGGAAGAGAGGCGGACAGACAGGCAACTCGAATGCCTGCACCCACGGATTATACTCGGCTTCTTTTTCCCGCGCGGAATACCTCGAATTTCAGGAACTGGTTCAAAAACAGGGCATGGACCCGGAACTGGCGGTTATCCGCCTGAAGTTTCAGAAATTACTTGAAACCGATCCCCTTAATGCTCTCGCCCGCGACCGTATCGTCAGGATGCTGGTGACGTATACCCGCTGTAATTGCGAATTGTATGGTATGAAAATATCCGTGCTCCGGCATGCGTACG
>CAYXEG010000031.1:0-7650 GCA_964463875.1 uncultured Dehalococcoidales bacterium | reverse complement strand
CCTTACCCGCTTCGCCCTTGAAGTAGCTTCACATAACAATGTCGATAATTTCGATTTTGGCGAACTCTTTGACTAAACGAATCGAGCGTACTTTAACGACTTGTTAACACTTACACCCTGCCCTCAGGCTCGAAAAAACGGGGGTGTTTCTGAAAAAAAGAAGAAAAAAACGAAAACGAATCGAGGCTGAAAAGAGAAATGATGAAAATTCTGAATATTCGTACTAATGCCCGGACGGGATTTTACGAGATTACCCGGGCGGTGCAGGAGGCGATGGAGGCTGCCGGGGTGACGAGTGGGCTGTGCCAGGTGTTCGCGCTCCACACGACGGCGGGAATTACCATTAACGAACATGCCGACCCGAGCGTGATGGAGGATATGGGGAACTACCTCGACCGGCTGGTGCCGGACCAGCCGTATTTCCGGCATGCGGAGGGAAACTCGGCGGCGCATATAAAATCGACCCTCGTCGGCAGCTCGGTGACGATACCTGTCGAGAACGGCCGGCTGGCGCTGGGAACCTGGCAGGGGGTGTTCTTCTGTGAGTTCGACGGCCCGAGGCAGCGGAAAGCGGCGGTGACGGTGGTAGACCAGGTAGTGAGTAGTGAGTAATTGGTAGTTAGGGAATGACACAGCGGGTGAGGGAATGACACATATCCGCCGCATTTTACACATGTACAGGCTTACTATATACTAGAGATACACACAGGCAGGGCGAGTTTTCCACAGGCTGGACAGGGGCTGTCCGGAGAGGGTCGGGATATGGGTGTCGAGCGGTTGATACAGATAATCGAAGAATATCTTCCGCCTGAAAAGGTTGCCATTGTCAAGGATGCCTATGCCTTTGCCGAAAAAGCCCACGAAGGCCAGCTTCGCCGATCGGGAGAACCGTACATCATCCATCCGCTCCAGGTTGCCGTCACCCTCGCCGAACTCCAGATGGATACGAGCACCCTGGCGGCGGCTTTTCTGCATGACGTGGTGGAGAACTGCGGGGTAACCTCGGAACAGATTGCGGAGAGGTTCGGCCCTGAAGTGGCGAAACTCGTCGAGGGGGTTACCAAGCTCGGTAAAATTACTCTCCAGGTACCGGAGGAAACAGCCCAGCGTCAGAGCGTACCGGTACGACAGGAACAGGCGGAAAACCTGAGAAAAATGCTGGTGGCGATGGCGGAAGACCTGCGGGTGGTGTTCATCAAGCTGGCCGACCGGCTGCACAACATGCAGACACTGGATGCCCTCGACCCGGAGAAACAGCAGCGAATCGCCCACGAAACCGCCGAAGTGTACGCGCCCCTGGCTCACCGACTGGGCATCTGGGAGCTGAAATGGCAGCTTGAAGATTTGTCATTCCGTTTCCTCGAACCTGAGAAATACCACCAGATTGCCAAACTGGTGGCGAGCCGCCGGGCACAGCGGGAACAGTTCATCGAGCAGGTGAAGGGCGAACTGGTCCACGAATTCGATAAAACCGGCTTCAAGGCGGAGGTCTCGGGCAGGCCGAAACATATTTACAGCATTTACCACAAGATGGAAAAATACGCGGCGCTGGGCAAAGATTTCGATGATATTCACGATCTGCTGGCGCTGAGGGTACTGGTCAATACTATCTCCGAGTGCTACACAGCCCTGGGAATCGTTCACAGCCTCTGGCATCCCCTGCCGGATAATTTTGACGACTTTATTGCCAATCCCAAACCGAACGGCTATCAATCGCTCCATACGACGGTGATGTGCCACGGGACGACGCCCCTCGAAATCCAGATACGCACCTACGAAATGCACCGGGTGAACGAGTACGGCGTAGCGTCGCACTGGCGGTACAAGGAGGGAGACAAGACGGATGTGCGGTTCGAGGAGCGAATCAGCTGGCTGAGGCAACTGGTCGACTGGCACCGCGAACTGAGCGGCGCCGAGGAATTCCTCGAATCGGTCAAGACGGACATCTTCAACGACCAGGTATTCGTTTACACCCCGAAAGGGGAAATCAAGGATTTACCGAACGGGGCGACGCCGCTTGATTTTGCTTACCGGGTACATACCGATTTAGGTCACCGGTGCATCGGGGCGAAGGTGAATGGCCGGCTGGTGCCGTTCAACTACCAGCTCAAGAACGGCGACGTGGTGGAAATCATGTCGACCAAGGGCGAGCGCGGGCCGTCGAGAGACTGGCTGAATCCGGTACTCGGCTACGTTAACACCTCCCACGGGCGGGAGAAAATTCGCGCATGGTTCAAGAAACAGGAGCGAGCGGAAAACCTTGAGCGCGGCCGGGAACTGCTGGAGAAATCGATGCGGCAACTCGGGATACCGTTTTCGGAGCGGGAGACGTTACAGGCGCTTTTCAAATTTGACAGCCTTGATGATTTGTACATGGCGCTGGGGTCAGGGGATATCACCACTCACCAGATTGCGTTAAAACTGACCGCCCAGGAGCGCCAGCCCAAAATAAGCACGGCAGCGCCTTCGCGGCATCCTTCCTCGCCGGTAACGGTACGGGGGGTAGACGACTTATTGACGACACTGGCCAACTGCTGCCACCCGGTACCGGGCGATGAGATAATCGGCTATATCACCCGAAGCCGGGGTATTACGGTTCACCGTAAAGACTGCCAGAACATACTCAACGAGAAAGAAACGGACCGGCTGATACCCGTCGAGTGGGGAGATACCGATTCGCTCTACCCGGTGAAGATACGGGTGGAGGCGATGGACCGGGTTGGTCTGATGCGGGATGTTTCGGCGATGGTGGCCGAGGAGAAGATAAACATCAACGCCGTCAGCCTGACGAATAATGACGATAACACGATATCGATATTTTTCGCCCTCGAGGCGGCGAACCTGGCGCAACTGAGCCGGCTGCTGGTGAGAATCGAGGGAATCCGGGGCGTAACCAGCGCCACCCGGGTCGGCGAGGGGGAAACGGCGCCGATGAAGGCGGTAAACTAGGAAAATCCGGGTTTTCAGAAAAAGATTTAGCAAAATCCGGATTTTAGGGTATAATAGATTTTGCGTTTATAAAGAAATCAACCCTTGTATACAGGAGGAAGATATTGCCAATCACTAAGTCAGCCCAAAAAGCGGCACGGGTATCGGAAAGAAAACGATTAATTAATCAGCCGATACGCAGCCAGTGCAAGACGGTTGTCACCAAGGCAGAAAAACTTATCTTCTCCGGGAAGATGGACGAAGCCAGGAAAGCTGTCAACGAAGCTATCAGCACCCTGGACAAGGCCGCGGAAAAAAGGATTATCCATCCGAACAATGCCGCCCGCCGCAAGTCCCGCCTGGTGAAGAAGCTCAATTCTGCGCAAGCCCCGGCACAAAAATCCGAGTAACGAATCCTCTGAAGCGAAGTCTTCAGCCAGGAATAAAGAAATTTCAGCCAGACCCCGAATCTGACTTGACAAAGGGTCTGGCTGCTGGTAAAGTTACATAGAACGGATGTTCGTGGAGCCGGGGTTTTTGTATGAGGTAAATGATGAAAGGTCTTTCGCAGAAGCAACGAAACATCATTGAATTCGTCAGGCGTTTCTGGCGGGATAACAGTTTTCCTCCGACGGTCAGAGATATTCTCAACGGGTGCGGTATCAGTTCGACTTCGGTTGTCGATTATAACCTGGCAATTCTCGAAAGAGAAGGATACCTGCGGCGGCACCCGGGCATTTCACGGGGCATCGAGCTGATGGATGAAGGCCCCGGAGCAGTTCACCACATTAAAGTACCGGTAGTCGGCTACATCGCCGCCGGGGCGCCGATACCTGTTCCTTCGGCCGATACCTGGGATACGGTCGCTTCCTCGGACACGCTCGACATTCCCGAAGAACTCACCAAAGGTAAGAAAGACGTTTTCGCCCTGAAGGTGAAGGGGACATCGATGATTGACGCTCTCATCAATGACGGCGATACGGTGCTTATGCAGCAGGTGCAGTCGGTCGAGAACGGCGACATGGTGGCGGTCTGGCTGCGTTCCGAAAAGGAAGTGACGCTGAAGAAGCTGTATCGGGAATCCGGGCGGATTCGCCTTCAGCCGGCCAATACCCAGATGGAGCCGATATACGCCGAACCGGACAACGTGGAAGTGCAGGGCAAGGTCATAGCCGTCATCCGGCAGCTCGACTAAAAGCGGCTTCACACCGGTTTTCCTTCTCTTTTTTAATGTCCTCATATTTTTGATGGAAAGACACGTTCATGGACGCATCCGATATCATCAGGGCGGGTCAGGCATTTTTTCAAGCCGGGCTGATTACCGCCGCCAGCGGCAATCTCAGTATCCGGAATGGGAAAAAGCTTCTCATCACGAAAACCGGTTGTGGGCTGGGGAAGCTGACGGAAAATGACCTCGTCGAGACCGGGATTTTTGAAGACGACGAGACTTCACGACTGGCTTCTTCCGAGCTGACGGTCCACCGGGAGATTTACAAAATAACCGACGCTTTGGCGATAGCACATGCCCATCCGCTCCATGCGACGGCGTTATCCTGCAAAGAGAGCGAAATTTTACCGGCAGCTCCGGAGATCCTGAAAGAAATCGGCGCTGTACCGGTAGTCGGCGAAGACTCCGGTATTCACCCGGGCGCCTACGCCGGCGAGATAGCCGAATCGTTGAAAACTCACAAGATGGTGATGGTACGGGGGCACGGGAGTTTCGCCGCCGCGAAGACTATGGAAGAAGCCTGCCGGCAGACGATACTTTTCGAAGAGGACTGCCGGAAGCACCGGCCGACCGGACCTGGCAATCTTATCCGCCATGAGGAATAAAAAAAGAGAGGGCTGAACCCTCTCTTTTACACTGCATACTATTCAGGCGTATTACCGCTTCTTTTTTCGGGCTTTTTTGTCCTTTTCGATACGCAATAATTCAGCCGTCATCTGTTCCCGGCTGCCGGCCTTGTTCATAGCAGCCCGCATGGTGGGCACAAAATTCAGGACAAGTATGGCAATCAGCACCAGGGCGAAACTGAGGTACGGCCACCATGGGTTGTGCATGAGGGCACCGGCAATCGGGATGGTCAGGAGCAGGCCGATGTTTATCGAAAGAATCGGGTTTTTCGTAAACGCCAGAATCAGCAAAGCAACCGCGATGGCAATCAGTACCTCCCGGGTCATGAGCATGAGGAGAATGCCGATGGTGGTGGCAATGCCGTTGCCGCCCTTGAATTTCAGCCAGACCGGCCAGATGTGGCCGATGACGGCCGCTAAAGCTGCCCCCATGGTGAAGAGGAGCAGGTTAAGGACCGTGATAGTAGCGCCCGTACTGACTCCGTTCAGGATGATTGCCTGAGCCAGAATAACCGCCAGGATGCCTTTGATGACATCGATGATTCCGACGATGACCGAGGGAGTTTTACCGACATTTTCCCAGACGTTATGGGCGCCGACGTTGCCGCTGCCGAGTGTTCGGATATCCTTGCCGCTTCTCCATTTTGTTACCAGGTAAGCAGTTGGGAACGAGCCGATGAGATATGCCGCTGCAATTGCCAGTGCGCCCCACATTTACTTGTTCTTCCCCTCCGCATAGGCTGGCGTACAGAGGTGCATGTAAGCGGGGTTATTTCCCCTGGCAATGGCGGTATAGAGTTTTTGCAACTTGGCGGTTACCTCACCGATTTCTCCGTTGCCGACCTTGCGGCCGTCGATTTCGGCCACGGGGGTGATGTTGGCGGCGGTGCCGGTAAGGAAAATTTCCTCGGCGTTATAAAGTTCGATACGGTTGACGTGCCGTTCGACGACCGGAATGCCCAGTTCCTTCTGAGATAGTTCCATAATCAGGTTGCGGGTGATACCGATGAGACAGCCGTCGTAGGAGGCGGGCGTGACCAGTTGTCCGTTCTTCAGGATAAAGATATTCTCGCCGCTGCCTTCGGCGACATAGCCGTCCGGCGTCATCATGATGGCTTCGTCATAGCCGTGTTCAACTGCTTCCGATTTAGCCAGGGCGTTAGTGACATAGAGGCCGGTGAGCTTGGCTCTCGGAATCTCGGTGGGGAACCGCCATGAGGAGACACAGCACCTGACTTTCTCGGGCAGGTAGGGTCCCCAGGGAAAGGCGAAGACCATGAAATCGCTTTCGAGGTTATGGAGGCGGACGCCGAGGGCTTCGGTGCTTTTATAGGCGACCGGCCGGATATAGATGTCTTCCTCGAAACCGCATTTGTCGACCAGTTCGGCGGTAATCTGACAGAGCTTCTCGAGCGAATAGGGGAGGTCTATCTTCAGAATCCTGCATCCATCGAGCATCCTTCGGTAGTGGGCTTCGAGAGCGAACAGGTAATTCTGTTTCTTTTCGGCGTTCCAGTTACCTCTGATACCTTCGAAGACGCCGGTACCATAGTGGAGGAAGTTTGTCATAACTCCGAGCTTTGCCTCGGTGAGCGGGACAAACGAATTCTTAAAAAAAGCATAGGATGACGGCATTGTTCAAAACTCCTTTCACGGTGGGATAATTATACTCTAAAAAACGTGCTTGCGACAAGAAAATCGCCTTGCGGAAATATCGGTCATGTCAGATTATTCCCGTACGAGTTCACGTTGAAAAAGAAAGGCTCCCCTTCGAAGGGGAGCCTTTCGAGTCCGAAACGTTACGAGGTTTAGTCTCTCTGTCTCATGATAGTGACGCTGCCGACGCCGCTGCCGGGGTTGAAACCGAAGTTATGGGTGAGTCCCCAGGTAGGATTCTTTCTCTGACGTGGGCCGGCTTTGCCCTGCATCTGCTTGTAGATTTCGTAGAGCATGCGGAGTCCGCTTGAGCCGATGGGATGGCCGAACGATTTCAGGCCGCCATCGGGGTTGACCGCAAGGTGCCCCTGCAGGGTGAATCTGCCTTCGTTTTCGTATTCCCAGGCGTGTCCGCGGGGAGCGAAACCGAGGTCTTCCATGATGACCATCTCAGTGATGGTGAAGCAATCATGTACTTCAGCTAAATCTATCTCATTGTATGGGTCCTTGATACCGGCCTGCTCGTAGGCCTGGCGTCCTGCCTGCACGGTGGGCTCCATGTGGACCAGGTCCACATCCTGCCTCATCCATCCCTGCCGGGCGCCGACGGCAAGACCAATACCCTGTACCAGGGTGTAGTCATCCCGGAAGTTCTTAGCCAAATCGGCCCGGGTAATGATAGCCGCTGCGCAGCCGTCGCTGACGCCGCAGCAGTCGTAGAGGCCGAGAGGCCAGGACATCATCGGGGCATTCAGTGCCTGCTCTTCGGTAATGGCTTGCTGGAAGTGTGCCTTGGGATTCAGCGAACCGTTGTAGTGATTTTTCACTGAAATCTTGGCCAGAGCGCCCTTAAGCTGTTCGTAGGTCAGGCCGTATTCCACCATATATCGATTCGCCATCTGGGCGAATGCGGTATGTGGGCCACCCGAAGGGACGCCAATGCCGTTTCCTCCGCCGCCGCCACCGCCGCCACCGAGGCCGCCGTGACCGGAGTCCTTCAGTTTTTCACAGCCGAGGGCCATGACGACATCGTACATACCGGAAGCGACGCCGAAGCAGGCGTTTCTGAAAGCATCAGTTCCGGTAGCGCAGAGGTTTTCGACCCTGGTTATGGGTATATGGTCGAATTTCAGAGCATACGCCAAGGGTTCGCCGAGAGAAATCTGAGTCGAACCGAACCAGGCGGCTTCGATATCTTTGGGTTCGATACCG
>CAYXEG010000030.1:8563-23553 GCA_964463875.1 uncultured Dehalococcoidales bacterium | reverse complement strand
AATCGTGCCGGGAACTTGCATTAGTTCTCTTATATGGGTAAAATGCCAATGTCGGTAAAAAAACCGACGATAGTAATAAACATGGAGGAATAGCTCAATGCAGGAAGTCTATGAATTTCTCAAGAAAGCCGGAACCTACTATCTGGCGACAGCTGACGGAGACCAGCCGAGGGTTCGTCCGTTCGGAACCTACCACATCTTCGACGGCAAGCTCTATATCCAGACCGGTAAAGTCAAGGATGTCTCCAAACAAATGGTGAAAAATCCCAAGGTTGAAATCTGTGCCATGTGCGGCGGCGAATGGATTCGCATCCAGGCGCTTGCCATCGAGGACGACCGTGTCGCAGCTAAGGAAAGCATGCTCGAAGCTTATCCGAACCTGAAAGCCATGTACTCGGCGACTGATAACAATACCCAGGTCCTGTACTTGAAGAATGCGGTCGCTACCATTTCTTCCTTCGGCGGCGAACCGAAAGTAATCAAGTTCTAGGGAAAGTGTCCCGAAACAAATGAGGGGGGTAACGATAACACCGTTGCCTCCCCTCTTTATGTGCGCCGATTTGCGGTTGACAGACGTTTACCGGTGGAGTGGATTGGTTCCTTCAGTCATTCATTTTATCTGACATCTTGGCGAGGTATTCGGTTATCTCGCGTATCGTTTCAGCCCGGTCGTGCATTTCCTGGATACCTGCCAGGATAGTACGGGACGTCGCTTCCCGGGCCCGGGATTCCTGCTTCGTATTTTTTATCATTGTCATCCCGTTCATGATTTCCTTGCAGCCCCGGCTCATGATTGTTATCTCCGTCAGTACCTGGGTCACCTGGCGCCGGATTTTTTCTAGCTCTGCCAGGTTTTCCTCGACTCTGACCGCATAGCCGTCTGTCTTTGTGCCGTCCTCTTTCCGAATCGCAAATAACATTTTTTCCAGTGATTGCCTGACGGCAGTATTCGTATCAGCTATTTTCGCCGTTATTGCCGCCGTTTGTTCTGATAATTTTCGCAGTTTTTCCGCTGCCAGAGCGATGTTCGTGTTCGTTTCCCGTTCCTTGACAGTGGTGATGGCGATATCGATGACGGTCAGGTTCGTTCCGGCTGAAACCGCGTCAATGTCACTCATGATGCTGAATATCCGGATCGCCTGTTTGCTGATTTTTTCGAGGTAACCGGTCGGTTTCTTTTTCGTTTTCCTGGTGACGACAAAGAAACACACTGCCAGGGGTATGATGAATGTGAGTCCGATGAGTGCCGGCAACCACTGATTGCCCGGGTCTTCGGCAGCGGTTTCGAATTCTTTCGATAAATTGTCACCATCTCCTGCTGTCCCGGCAACGGCAGTTCCCGGTATCCCGGTCAACAGCAATACCAGTACCGATATGATTATGCCAATAGTGCTGAAACTTTTACGCAGTAAACAGTGGTTTTTCATGTTTGCTCCTTTATCTCTCTGGAAGTAGCACCGGTCGTCTTTACCTTCTCTTCTACTGTTTATTCTGGCACTGAAACCGGCTTGAACTAAGCTTCGACGGGTTAAAAAATCTGAACCTCAGGGGTCACAAACAAATAATAAACAGGGAAACAGAGAATGGAAAACAGAACGAGTCCTCTTCCGCCGGAGGACTCGTTCTGCGAGAGGGAGATTGAAAAAGATTGTATTGCTTTTCGTAAGCTGCACCTTCAGTATACCCCTCTATTGTTAACTTCCTGTTAGTGAAAAGTTATTGTTTAATGAAATTTCGATGAAAGCTGCATGAATGGTAAACTGTTCAATTTTCCGCTTCCCGTCAATAAGCTTTCTATAAAGCTCAACTTTCGGTTATCATAGAATCATGCGAAATCAATTTAAAGAAAAACTGCTTGAGGTTGCGGCAGCGATTATGCCGCTGGTAGTGGTTGTCATCATCCTTCAGTTCGCAATCGTCCGCATGCCGGTTAACCTCTTTATTCAGTTCATCATCGGTGCCATTATGACAATCACCGGCATGGTCCTTTTCCTCATGGGAGTGGAAGTTGGTATCCTGCCGATGGGGAAAGTCCTCGGCGCCGAACTGCCGAGACGAGGCTCGCTTGCCCTGGTCATCGGCATCGCTTTCCTCATCGGCTTCGCTGCGACCATTGCCGAGCCGGATGTCATCGTTCTCACCCGCCAGGTCGATACCGTATCCGGAGGAGCGGTTTCGAAAAATGTCCTGGTTTATGTGATTGCTATCGGTGTTGGTTTCTTTATCGCCATGGCCATGCTTCGTATCCTCCTCAACATCTCGATAAAGTGGATAATCGCCGCCGGTTACCTGATTGTCCTGGTGCTGGCCTTTTTTACCCCGGCGGCATACGTTCCGGTAGCCTTCGATGCCGGCGGTGTCACTACCGGGCCGATGACGGTGCCGATAATCCTGGCGGTTGGACTCGGCTTCAGTTCGGTCCTTGCCGGTAAATCAGCCCTGTCTGACGGGTTCGGACTCATCGGACTGGCTTCTATCGGGCCGATAATCGGTATCATGGTAATGGGAATGGTGACGGGATGAACGGCATCGTTATCTGGGAAGGATTCGGACAGGTTGTTCTCAACATCCTGCAGGCGATGGCTCCGCTGCTGGTTCTGTTCGCCGTTTTCCAGATATTCTTTCTCAAGTTACCGAGACGCTATATCTTTAACCTGATAAAAGGTACGATTCTTGCTTTCGTCGGCCTGGCGCTCTTTCTTCAGGGTGTCCATATAGGGTTTTTACCGGCCGGGCAGGCAATCGGTGAGGTACTGGGAGCGATTCCTTTCAAGTGGGCGCTGGCGCCGTTCGGTATGCTCATGGGATTTCTGGCTGCCTGGGGAGAACCGGCAGTGCGAATCCTGGGCGACCAGATAGATGAAGCGTCCGGCGGTTCGATACGCGGTAAACTGGTTGTCTATGGTATTGCGGGCGGGGTAGCCCTGTTTGTCGCCCTGGGCATGATGAAAATCGTGTACGGGATACCCCTGCTCTGGATAGTTGTGCCCGGGTACATTATTGCCACAGGCCTGCTCTTCGTCAGCGATAAGAGCGTGATAGCTATTGCCTTCGATGCCGGCGGTGTCGCCACCGGCCCGATGGCCGTGACCTTCCTGATGGCTATCTCGGTCGGTGTCGCGACGACTATCGGCGGCCGTGACCCGGTCATCGACGGTTTCGGGCTGATTGCCCTGATTGCTCTGGCCCCGATATTGACTATCCTTGTTATCGGGCTTATAGTTCGTTTGAAATTGCGGAAAAAAGAGGAGAAAAAAATGGTGGATATGAAACTCATCGTTACCATCGTCAGAAAAGGATGGGGCGATAAGGTACTTGAAGCTACGATGAACGCCGGTGCCGAAGGCGGGACGATTATGCTCGGACGTGGAGTTGGCATCCATGAGAAAAAGAAAATTCTTGGAATAACGGTTGAGCCTGAAAAGGAAATTGTCCTTACCGGAGCTTATGCCGATAAAACGGAAGCGATTCTTGACGAAATAATCAAAACAGCTGACCTTGGTAAACCGGGCATGGGCATCGCCTTCGTCGTTCCCGTTGAAAAAGTAATCGGCCTTGTTCATCAAATCGAAGAACCGGTAACACAGGTAGCGGAACCAGATTCAGAACTGCCGACTCCCTGAACTGGAAAAAATTCAGGGTTTCAGTCCGATAGGCTGTTTCCCGGGAGTGGTTATTGTATCGGCTGGCCGGTTGCCGGTTGTGGTGAATCGGAAGGTTCCGTTTCCTGCTGAATCTTGCGGGCAAGGTTCATGCTGCTCTCGGCATCGGTTTCGGAAGGTGTGTAACGGGAATAGAGAAGCCGTTCGACCGTAAGCGTCAATTGATAGAAATATTTCGCCGCCGGCCCGAGTTTCTGGCTCGTTTCTCCGGCGAATTCCCTGAGTGTTTTATGCGGTTTACCGGTTATTTTAGAGATGAACTGGACGATTTTTACGGCAAAGGTATACCAGAACAGGATTCTCTTTCGAGGCTCGCCTTTCGTACCGTTTTCCTTCTCCTTGGTAACCGTGGCGGTCGTGGCGTTACTGTAGGCGGGCATGGTGTCGGGGATTGCTCCTGATACCATTTTTCTCCGATTGATTGCCTTGAAAAGCCATGGCATTCTGCGGGGAAGGAAAACAGCAAGAACCCCAAGGAATATCAATAATATTATCCAATTGACATAACTTATTATCAGCAATCGGCTTTCGGTGATAAGCGGAGCGTGCCACGGTTCGACCGGGAATACCCTGATGATAACGGTTTCAGTACCAATCAAACCGAAATCCAGACCGGTTTTTATTTCAGCCTCGAACGTTCCGTCGTCAGCGGTAAGCACTTCAGTGTTCGATTTTCCCATTTCAATCCGGAGTGTTGCCTGACTGAGAGCCCCGATTTCCGAATATGCCCGGCCGTCGATAGTGATTGTACCCGGAATCAGCCCGAATCCGGGAAGGTTCACCTCCAGTAACGGCGTTGCCCGTACGACCTCCAGCGAGACACTGCCTTCGGCAGGCGCGTATCTTTCCTTTGCTTCGGCCCGGGCAGTGACGATATACCTTCCGGGGACGAGTTCAGAGGTAAGGCTGATTGTTTCGGTAAAAATGTCCGGTACTTCATCTTCGATAACCGGGTCTTCGCCGAAGTACATGGTTATTGTTCGCTCTCCGGCCGGAGGATTGCTGCCGTAATCAAATCTGCCGGTGACGGTGGTATCGAGTCCCAGATATGAACGCTCCAGAGCTGAAATCCTCAGCTCCGCTTCATAGAAAAGTACCTGCAACGGGACAACCGGGCTGAGCGAGGCAAGGTAGGCACGGACATCCGCTCCTTGTGGTGAATAGAGCGCCTGGACATTGATTTCCGGAATATACCACCAGGGGACGGTAAACCTGCCCCGGTAGTGACCCCGGGAGTCGGTGGTAACCGAAACGGTGCTGTCATTGTTAAGCAGCAGTTCGACGGCCCGGCCCGGGAGAGGCTGTCCGCCCACTGTTAAAAATCCTTCGAAGGAAACAGTGTCTCCGACAAAAGCACTCGCCGGGTCTATTTCGAGGGTGAGTTCAGTGAGTTCCGGAGGTATTGGGATGATGTTTTCTTTTTGAAGGAGTTCCATGAGCTCTTCGACGGAGATTTCTTCCACATTGATAAGTTCTTCGATAACCGGAAACCAGGGCAGGGAAATTTCGAGCATCTGACGGTACCTGTCGAGAAGGGTGCTGATTCGTTCGAGCTTCTCGAGGACGTCGAGGTAAGCAAGGCGTAACGGGCTTCTTTCCGGGGCGGCGAAAACCTTCAATTCGGTACCGGTTTCTTCGACTGCCCGGGTCAGTGATTCCAGTTCGAGGGAGGCGGCATCGATGGTTTTCGCGATGTTGACCGCCAGTCCGGCGGCTTCGGTGAAACGGGATTGGGTCACCAGGTTATTCAGATTCGGTATCTCCGCAGCGGTTTCGACGATGAGCCGGGTCAGTTCTTTCGAAGATGCCGAGAAGGCGTTTATCGGCTCCTCGAGAATCTCCTGAATGTAGGTATAGGGCATTTTATCAAGGTGTTCCTCGACCCGTTCGGGAGCCTCCATCAGGACGAAATCGAGGGTCTCGGAGTAATAACGGAACATGGCTATGCCGCTATATTCGATTTCGGCGGTGTCCGGATTTTCATGCGGGATGTTTGCCAGCGCCGTGGAACCTGTTGAGAAAAGAGTCAACACGGAGAAAAATAAGCCGATAATCAGGTTTTTGATTTTCCGTGACAAAATTATCTACCCTGCAATGATGTCTATTACTTTCATGACGACGATGACCATGAATCCGGCGAAAAGTACCACGCCGATAGAGTTGAGTGCCCTTCGTGCTCTCGGGTTCAGATAGGCGAACAACAGGGTGATGATGAGGAAAACAAGAACATTGAGTATGAAGAAAACTTCCAGGTCGGTTTGTCCGAGAAAAGCTAGGAATATGTTTATCGCGCACGAAACAACCACGAGAAAAAACAAATACCTGTTATAGATTCTCAAGGCAATACCTCCAGCAACACCCGGCTCTTTCCTTTGTTGACTTTTTCCTCGAGTATTCTGACAGGTTTGTTAAGAGCTTCACTGGATATGGCGGCGATTATCGAGGCTATCGGGCTGCCCATACACCGATAATACCAGATTTCCTCGTAATGAAGTTTCGGCCTGCTGACCTCCGCTTCGATTCGGGAACTCACAAGGTTAACGGTGACGGAATCCGCTATATCGAGCACTCCCGATAGAATATAGGTTGCAGCCGACTCTATTTCGGAGGCGTTCGGACCGGGAATGGTTTCCAGCATGCCGATGTTGATGCTCCCGGGAGTGGTTACCGCTATCGCCATATCTTCCGGATTGACCCCATAGCGGACTATCAGCCGGCCGGGGATTTTTTCACTGACCCAGGTGATATCGGTATTCTCCGAAAGTGGTACCAGGGCCTGGGGAGTGCCGTTTCTCATCGACGACGGCAGGTAAATTGCTCTGTTTCTCAGCCCCAGTTCTTCGAGGAGAGCTCCGGTATTCTCCATGCCTGTTTTGAGAATGAGTTGAGAAGCCTCGGGAGAAAGGTACGGGCGGGTATTTGCCAGAGCTACCGCGGTAATTCCTATCATGATTGCCGATATTCCGACGATGGTCAGCGGAACAGAATCGACAATAAAATATGATACCGGTCCGAAAACAGCTCCTACAAGACATAATCCGAGTCCTAGTATCCGATAACGATTTTTCACGTTATCGCCCCTGTGGCTGTGATATAATACTTTTGAGAGAGTGAAGGAAATTTATCAAGGTAAACATTATTACACTTACATTATACCTGATTTGATTCACAAAGAAAACTGATTAACCTGTTTATCTTTCCATTATCACAGGTTGTGTCGGTCTTTGAAAGATAGTAAAATTCATATGCTGGCACAAATAGGAATATGATTCGTTATCGATACAAAAATAATGATAACGGGAACGATGGCTTGAATGAGCATTCGACAGGCGGAAACCGGGCAGGCGAGGAAGCTGAAATCTCCGGTAAACGGGTATCGTCAGCAGGGAAGGCCAGTTGAAAACATCCGGAATCGTTATTAATACAATAATTATCGCTCTGATGGTTTCTCTGATTAGTATCTGGTTTTATCCATCGGTGGAGAATTTTATATCCGGGAATCGAATGTGGAATGGGGTAAAAATTTTCGTTGAAGCGTTCGAAGCCAGGGAAATCAATTCACTGGAGGAACTCCCTGCTGTGCCCGAGTCGACGGCACTTGTGGCAATTCCGTACCTCGAATACAGCCAGACCAGCCTTTCCCTGATAAAAGAATACCTGAACAACGGGGCAACCGTTTTACTCATGGATGACTATGGTTACGGTAACACGCTGCTTAACTATCTCAATCTTGAAGAGGGTTTTACCGGAGACGTTCTGCTCGATCCCCTCTTCAACTATAAGAATCCGTACCTGCCCAGGATAACCGATTTTTCACCGGCGCTGAACTCGGGCGAAGTTGCGGTTGTCCTTTTCAATCACGCTACTTCACTGCGCGATGTGCCGGAAATGAACGGTCATCCCCCGAGAGCTTCCTTGATAGTAATAACAACAACTCGCGGGATACCGATGAGCCTGCCGGACCGTTCCCCGTCGCTGCGGAGATTAGTTTTGGCAGAGGACGGCTGCTGCTCGTATCGGACCCCAGTACCATCATCAATACGATGGTCGACCGGGACGACAATTTTACTTTTATCAGCGAGCTGTTGACATACAGAGGGGAAATCGGTACGCTCTATTTCGATAATTCGCACCTTTCGAACGCGCCGCTGGACATTTCGAAAGCCAGGCTGACCGATACGCGCGAAATCCTCTCCAACCCGTATTCCGTGGTGGGTATCATGGGGTTGATGTTTGTGGGAATATCCAGATTTACACTGAGGAAAGGGGATAGTGTTGTCTAACGCAGAAAGTTTTGCTCAATTGTACGAAAAAATCACCGGTGAAGTATCGAAAATTATCATCGGTAAAAAAGATATCAAAGACGGCCTGATGCTTGCCCTTTTTGCCGGCGGTAATGTCCTCATCGAGGGATTACCGGGAACTGCTAAAACCAGCCTTGCCAGAAGTTTCGCTCAGGTTATCGGGGGGAAGTTCAAGCGTATCCAGTTTACCCCGGACATGATGCCGGCTGATATCACCGGGTTTTACGTGTATTCCCCGACCGAAGAACCCCGCTTCCTCGAAGGCCCGATTTTTGCGAACATCGTTCTGGCTGACGAGTTGAACCGTACTACTCCCCGAACCCAGTCGGCGCTTCTCGAAGCCATGCAGGAGCGACAGGTAACCATCGAACGGGAAACTCACATGCTTGAGCAACCTTTCATGGTTATTGCTACCCAGGTGCAGTCCGGTGGTGAAGGCACCTACCCGCTGACCGACGTGCAAACCGACCGTTTCCTGCTGAGACTAATCAGCACGTATTCATCGAAGGAAGAAGAAAAGCAGATTATCTCGGGCATCGACCAGATTGACGACCCTCATATCGAAGCAGTCACGACAACCCGGGAAGTCCTCGATCTTCAGAGGAAGGTGAAAGAGGTCTACGTCTCACCGGATATCGTTGAGTACATAACGACGATAATACACACCATACGGACTGATCCGGATATCCTTTCCGGGCCGAGTATCCGAAGCGGTATCGCTCTCTATCGTTGCGCTCGTGTTCACGCTTTACTGGACGGGCGGGATTTCGTCATTCCCGACGATGTCAAGCACCTGGCGAATGGTACCATCGAACACCGTATCAGGCTGAAATCGGAAGCCGAAATGGATGATGTTACGTCCGCCATGATTCTGGAAAGGGCTTTGGAACGAGTTCCCGTCCCGAAAATCGATTTATGAGAATACTGTCCGGTCGCCGGTTTTTATCAGGGGTTAAAATCTACACGGTAGCTGCCCTTATCGCGGTGAGTGTCCTCTCACCGCTGGCGCTGTCTGCCGTGCCGGTGGTATTTCTGCTCTGGTATCTCTACCTCTGGCGCTGGAAACCGGCGTCGGTCATGACCCTGCTCACGGAATATTTCACCTTTTTTTTCCTCGCGGTGTTGTTCGCTCCTCATACCGGGGCAGCGTTATCATTATTACCGGCCATGCCGGTCCTGTTTTCGATTCACTCCGGCCTCCGGATGAACCTTGAATCGAACACATATCATCCCACTGATTCGACCCACCGCCCCACCGCTTTATGCATGACATTGATTTTGCTGACGGCAGTATCGTTTGTTCTCGGCCTGTTTCTCGGTAACGTTGCTGTTCTCCTTGCCTGTGCTGTCAGCATCCTGTATCTCGCCGTTCTTATCGGGATTTCTTTACGGAAAATGACACCGCAATCTGTCCGGGAAGTGCCGCAAAATTTACGGATAGTTGCCGGTAACCGGCAAAAACTGACCTTCGAAGTTCGCGCTACGACCGGGTACGGAGGCCTGTTGTACTTCGAATCGGTTTATGACTGGGTGAACGTCGATACCCCAACGATATCGCTGGAAACCGGAAAGGCAGCCGCCGAAGTAACCATTGAACCGATGCTTTCCGGTCCCGGTTCGGTAAGATTGACATGTTACGCTCTCGATTGCTGGGGGCTTATGCAAATCAGGTTCGAGATGGAACCGGTTAGGCTCCAGGTAATTCCCAGGGCTAAATACGCCGCCTGGCTGGTGCAGGAATACCTCTCCAACCGGAAAACCGGAAGCGCCCTCCTGGTCACGAACATCGAAGCGCTTAAGCCCTTGTACGGTATGAGGAGAGGTATCGAGTACTACGGCAATCAGTCTTACCAGCCCGGCGACAGTCTGAAAAACATTGACTGGAAACATTCTATCCAGTATGACGAGCTTATCGTAAAGGAATACGCCGAGTTTCACGGCCAGCCGGCGATCGTCCTTGTCAACCTGGCAGCCGGGAATGCGGAAGAGGCGGATAAACTGGCCTACAGTATCGTCGTCACGGCTATATCCCTTGCCCAGGAAAATATTCCGGCTGCCTTTGCCGTGTATACTGATAACGAGGTTGTTGTAACAACTAATTCTTTACAGGGCACAGCCCTCGTCTCCCGGTCCCGCCGGATAATCGAGGAGATAGTCACCATTCCTGATCCGCAACGTTACCTTACCCCGCCGGATGTATTACGCTTAAGGTCAAATCTGGGGCGTCTCAGGAGTGTCGGCAATCCGGCCGCGGACAAACTGGCGCAATTATTGCAGATTGAGTACCAGGGAATCCTGAACACCGCTGCCGAAAATCCGGCAACAAAAGCACTCCGGGAAGCGGTATTGAAAATCGGACAGGAAGCCAACATCGTCATTGTCTCCCATCGAAACCACGATGCTGACGCCCTGGCTCTCGGCCTGTACAACCTGAACCGGAGAGGCAATGTCGTTATGGATATCGTTTCAAAGAACGGCTATCTGCGTCTCCAGCCGGTAGCGGGCCTGTCGGGTTAAAGTACTGATTCGGAGCCGGGCAGCCATTGACTGTTTAAGACGATTCTTCCTGCGACAGAGCCTTCCGTTTTCTTCTCCGTATAAAGAGTACGGTCGTGATAATTACGGCAGCGATGACCGCGATTACCGTAACGACTCCATAAATGATGGTTTTGGTATTATCGACCGAAGGAGTCACCGTAAATGTGGCTTTCAGGTCGCCGAGCGTCAGTTCATACTCACCTTGCCGGGCACCGGTCAGCGTGAATACAACTTCCTGCTGCTCTCCGCCTTTCAGGGTAACAACCTGAATATCCTCGATAACATTATTGACATTCAGCGGCAGATTGAATGTGCCGGCCTGCTCGCCGGTATTCTTCACCGTAACCGTGACGGTAATTTTCTCTCCCGAATTGACAGAAGAACGGTCGAGTTTCAACCCGCTCAGGCTGAATTCTGCCGGTGAAGGCTTGGTTACATTGGCTGTCGGTTCTCCGTTATTGCCGTTGTTTTCTACCGGTGCAGACTCCTCATCCGGTTCTTCAACAACGTTCTCGAGAACGGTTACCGCGACATTCTGATTACCGAGGGAAATCGTATACCTGCCGGCCTTGTCGATACTTACCATGTAGTTGACCTGCCGGCTTTCTCTTCCGGCCAGCTCGAACAGCTCGGTGTTGAGTATCCGGTTATTCAGCAGCAACTGAACGGAATACGAACCAGGTATATCACCGATATTGGTTACGGTTGCTGTTACCATCGTTTTTTCGCCGATATACAGTTCATCGGGTTCCGCCGTCAGATTGCTTACCTCGAATTCCGCAGGAGCCATAGAAGCAACAATACTGTAAATACTGAAATGAGACAACCGGGCGATAACCGTCGATGTTGTCGGGTCAACCGTCGATTCAAGTTCCTGCCAGGTACCGGTTGCCTCGTCATACCAGGCTATTCGAAGGTTCGCTGTGGTAGCCCCGGCTGGAATCTGAGATTCATCGTATTTGAAAGATACCTGCAGGGGCGGATTGAAAGTCGCTCCCGCCGGACCGAAACGGTAGGCGGTACCGAGTAACCGGTAGATTTGAGGCGGTGGTGAAACCTGGATGGAAGGGACAGGCTCGATGGAGAGGGCGACCGGGCTTCCTTGCGGAAGGCTGATAACCGTGCCTTCCGGGATGTAAAGCGTGCAGTCGTTTTCTTCTGAGTTCAGATACAAGTTATAAGTAGCGCTGCCGTTCGCAGCCAGGTACTCGCCGAGATTAACCTGGCTGAGGTCGAGGTCGGTAACATTATCACCGATTACGGGAAGTCCCCCACCTCCTCCAACTCCGCCTGCTCCGGTTACGGTAACCGAACCCATGGCCTGGGAAGCGGGCAGCAGAGAGGTGACGTCCAGCCAGACGACGGCCTGGACGTTCCCCTCGATAAGCTCGCCGGTTATCTGGTAGGTACCCGGGGTGGTTCCGGCAGGAAACGACAGGGCAAGAACCCGGCTGTCGGAAGCTGTTTCACCGGCTTTTTTCGGAATCGGGCTGAGATAGAGCCGGTAATCCGGATTCAATACTATTCCCGAACCGTCGGAGCCCCTGGCAACAATTCGACCGATGACCCGCGCCTGGGTAGCGGCGTTATACGGTGCCTCCAGGTCATGGCTGCACGTTGCCGTACCGGTGATGGTAATGGTGAATTCCTCGCCTGGTTTTATCTCGGTTTTACTGAATTCCGTGGAGTAATCGATGGTAAAGAATTCGCCGACGGACAGCGCCAGCGCCGGGCTGGTGCCGGTAATAACGACAACAATGGCGACTGTTATACCGGTAATAAAATGAAGAATTTGTTTCAGCATGCCTGTTTTTTCCTGACTTAAAAAATTATTTACCCTAACGATAGTATATTTTACCCGTCAGCGCAATAGTGCCTGTATCTTGCATGAATTGTATTCCGGGAAAAAGAACGGCGGAGATGGTTCATCTCCGCCGTTCGGGTTAGTAGTTCGTTGTATTTAGGCCGCGTGCCTCGGTTTCCACCAGTAGATGTATCCCACACCCAGTGTCGCGACGATTGCGATACCGACGATGAGCCAGACCCACCAGGCAATGCCGCCCGGTACCGGTTCGGGAGCCGGTTCAGGTTCGGGTTCAGGTTCCGGCTCAGGTCCGGGTCCAGGTTCGGGTTCCGGCTCCGGTTCGGGTTCAGGTTCTACCGCCGGTTCAACGACGACGAACGAACCGGTCAGCCCTTCGATACTGACGGTATAGGTACCGGCAGCATTTCGGGTTGTGGTGAAAGTTACTGTTGCGCTGCTCTTGCCTTCGATAGTGACATCTCTCGTCCCGACGGTTTCACCGTTGAGACTGAGGACTGCCTGATAGGTGCCGGCCAGGTAACCGGTATTGGTAATAACGGCGCTGATAAGTACGGTTGCGCCGATTTCAACCTTCGCCGGTGTTACCGTCAGGTCGCTGACAGTGAATGAGGCCGGTGTGGTGTAGGCAATGATCGAGAACGGCGTGAAATGGGTAACCAGGCCGCTCACGGTATGCGCCGTGGTGTCAACCCTGATATCATCGAGCGGTATCCATGCGGATGTCGCCGAATCGTAGTAGGCGATAATCAGGTTCATCGGGTTAAATCCGGCGGGCAGCTCATCCGGGTTATAGATCATCGTTATTCGGATAGCCCGGTCGAACTGTGCCCCGTTCGGTGACAAATCATAGGTCAAGCCAATCATTTCTGACTGCGCCGGTTTTGCCGGAGGAGTCGCCATTGTTGAAATAAGTATCTGTGACAGGCGCTGGCCGGTAGAGGTGGTTGCCGCTACACCCTGCTCGATGAATATCTGCAGTTTCTCATCGCCTGATGTTGCCGTAAAGTCCTGGGTAAACGTACCGTCAGCCGTTGTCACGCTGGACAGGTAATAAAGCCCTTCCGGTTGTTCTCCTCCTCCTACGGGGGTTGACGGCGGTGTTGGCGTTACAGTTCCGAAAGCACCGTAGATACTCAGGTGGGTGAGGGTAGCGAAGACCACTTTACGAACGGTATCGACACCGCTGTCTTCGATTGCCTGCCAGGTACCCGAGGCAACATCCCACAGGAATAATTTCAGTTTCGTTTCGTCGGTGCCGGCCGGCAGGCGTGCCGGGTCGTAACTGACTTCGACGTAAATCTCGGACAGATTGTTGAGAATCTCCGGCGATGCATTGATATCGACATAGAAGCCTGCTTCGTCGCCGGGGTCAGCCGTGTTGCCGGCCGGGTTTTCCATATAGGTAGCGACGGTTATATCGCCGGTGACATCGCCGGTGGTCTCCACCTGCAATGTGGTGTCAGGCGAGATGACCGTTGTGGATGAAGCGGCAGCCATGCCTGCTTTAGCGAACGAGGCTGTTGTCGTTGCCCGGTTACCGGCTTTGTCGGTCGATACTGCCCGGACGGTATACTGGTCGTTCTTGGTTATTGTGTAGGTGCCGACCCATTGTCTGACACCGTCTGGTGTCATATCAACGGTTACCTTGACAGCCGCCGAATCGATAACTTCAACCACGGGTGCTGTCTTGAGGTCTTCATTTGTATTAACCGTTATCCTGATAGAGTCGGTCGGGTCGGACAGGTTTATCATGGCTGTCGGCGCTGTGGTATCGATGGTGACATCGAGTACGCCGGAGGTACCGGTTTTAGCCGGGACTGCCCGGTTCGTGGCGGTTACTTCAATGGTGTAACTGCCCGCAGCCAGTGCCTTGACAATACTGAAGGTACCATTGTCACCCGTCTGTTCGACAGGGAATTCTTCCGGAGCGCCGTTGACTTTGAGAGTAACGGTCGAGATGGTCGGGTCATTGACCGTACCGGTAACCGTGATGGTCCCGGAGTTGGTGCGGAGGTTGTTTACCGGAGCGGTAACTTTCACTTCCGGAGTACTGGTATCGAGCGTTACCTGAGCAAGTGTTGCTCCGGTCGATTCGTTACCGGCGGCATCGGTTGCTCTGACTGATATTGTGTTCAGTCCGTTCGCCAGGTTGCCGATATAGCTGAAATTACCGTTTACGACCGGAATCGTGACGGGAGCGCCACCGCTCAGCGTCAGCCGGGCGGTAGTGACGTTGATATCGTCGACCGTCCCGGTTATCGTCTGTGAAGCGACGCTGACGGTGCTATTGTTAATCGGAGTGTTGACTTTCACGACCGGCGCTGTCGTATCGAGGGTTATCGTACGGGTACCGGAGCTGCCGAGGTAAGCATCGTTGCTCTCCTTGCCCTTGGCGTAGCCGGTGACGGTAATGTTATTGATACCGGAGCTAAGTGTCCCGGTCGTCGTGAAAACGCCGTTGGTGACGGTTACGTCTTTCGACGTACCATTCACTATCACCTTGACGGTGGATACGTTATCCGCATGGGTTGCGGTACCGTTTATCGTTACATTCGCCTGTTTCGTAACGATACCGCCGGCGGGTGAAATAATCTTGATTGACGGTTTCTGCGGGTCTACCCTGACGGTAACTGTCTTTGACGTCCCGGTATTCCCGGCTGC
>CAYXEG010000030.1:5168-8553 GCA_964463875.1 uncultured Dehalococcoidales bacterium | reverse complement strand
TGGCGACGATGGTATTCGCACCGTCCTTCAGGCTTACGGCGGCAACGAAATTACCCTGGCCGTCCAGGTTAAGGTTGACGATGGTGTTTCCGTTTATCACAAGCTGCTTGACGGCAGCTTTCAAGTCGTTGATTTGGCCCTTGATGATAACCGTTCTCTCACCGGTAGTCACGCCCTCTTTCGGGTCGGTTATGGTTACTGCCGGCGCGACGGTATCGGCAAGAATGGTCAGTGTTGTTGTTCCGGCTTTCCCTCCTGAGGTTGCCGTAACTGTTGCGACTCCCTGTCCGGTGGTCTTAATCAGGCCGTTCGTGGCGGTGAGGGCTGCTCCGGCGCCTCCGATAGACCATACGGCGGTAGCGGTCAGGTCTTCGGTGGTGCCGTCAGACTTGACCCCGGTTGCCTTGAATTGAACGGTCGGTTCGGAACCGGCTCCGGAGATGAAGGTAACCGTCGGGTTGGCCGGAGTGACCGATATACTGTCAAGTATGGCAGCGGTGACTGTTACTCCTTCCGTGCCGACTATAGCGCCGAGCGTTGCGACGACATTAGCGGCCCCGACTGCTTGCCCTGTAACCAGACCCGCCTGGTTAGTTGTGGCGATAGTGGCGTCACTGGTCGACCAGGTTACCTTACGGGTGATATCGATGACGCTGGCATCCGAGTATGTGCCCGTGGCTGTGTATTGTTGTGTTTTACCGGCGGCTACTGAAGCGCCGTTCGGGGCGACATCGATACTGACGAGATTGGCATCGGTAATGGTAACCAGTACCTGGCCGGTTTTTCCCTCATACGTGGCGCTGATGGTTGCCGTGCCTTTAGCCACTCCGGTAACGACGCCGGCTGCGACCGTTGCGATTGCCGGGGTGTCGCTTGCCCACGTTGTTGCGGCGTTGGCGGTTATGTTTACTTTACTGCCGTCAGTCTTCGTGGCGATAGCTCTCAGGTTACCGGTGGTACCTGTGGCTATGACGGAACCGACCGGGTCGACGGTAACAGTCGTCACCGTCGGGGCGGTCACGGTTATCGTATGAGCCGGAGATGTCTTGCCGGACAGGCCGGCGGTGAGGTCGGTGGTGCCTTCGGCGGTGCTTTGGAAGGTGCCGTTTGTCATGTAACCGACTGCCGGATTCGAATTCGTCCAGGTGACCTGGTTCGTGATATCACCGGTAGAATTATCGGAGTAGGTACCGGTAACGACCAGGTTGTTAATCGCAGCGCCTGCCGCGATAGTAGCGTCACCGGCAATGGCGAGACTGTGCAGGACCGGAGCCGTGACGGTAAGCGCCGTCTGGGCGTTGATTACCGTAGCGGTAACAGGGGTCGTATGTTGAGCTTTAACGGTCACGGTACCGGCGGCGGTACCGATGACCCGGTTCGATTCGTTCGTTGCCGTCCCGGTCCCAGCGGTTATCGACCAGACGATATCGGCATTCGATATGGCGGCAATGGTGCCGTCGGAATAGGTGCCGGTTGCCGTGTAGTCACGGTAGTACGGCATGCCGGCTTTGCCTTTCGGGACGGTCGCGCCGGCGGGAGTAACCGTCATGCTGACGACTTCCGCCGGATGAGCAGTCAGAACCGCCGGTATGGCGCTGGTGACGCCGCTCAGGGTGGCGGTAATATTCGTATCTCCCGAAGTCCCGGTGGCGGTAGCCAGGCCGAGCCCGTTAATGGTCGCGACACCGGCATTGCTGCTCGACCATGTGACCAGAGTTGTCAGGTCATGCTGGCCGTCCGAGAAGTTACCGGTGGCGGTAAACTGCCGGGTTTTGCCTTTCGCAACGTTCGCCGTCGCCGGTGTAATAATGATATTGTTCAGGGTTGCCGCGGTAACGGTCAGTTGCGTATTTCCGTTCGCTCCGCCGGTATGGTTCGCGGTAATGGTTGCCGTACCGACGGTATCTATCTGGGCGACGCCGGTTGCAGGATCGACAGGAATATTGCCGTTGTTACTCGCCCAGATAACGCCGGTTGTCAGAATCGCACTCGAACCGTCGGAATAGTTTCCGACAGGCGTGAAGTCGACGGTTCCGCCGGCTGTCGCCGGGATAACCGGATTAGCCGGCAGCACGGTGATGTTCTGCAGTACCGGGTCGAGTACCTGTATCTCATGGGTATCGCTGAATCCGTCAACGGTTGCCTTGATGGTTGCCGTTCCTTTTTTCAGGCCGGTTACGACACCGGCCGGGCTGACATTGGCGGTGGTCGGGGTAAGGCTGGTCCAGATGATGCCGGCCGCGACCGGACCAAACGTGTTATCGGATTTAGTACCGTTAATAGTCAGGGCGGCTGTTGCTAAACCGGCCGCTACCTGCGTGTCGCCGACTATATTAATTGCTTTGAGCACCGGAGCGGTCACTGTTAGCGTGGCGTTACCGGCCAGGGCATTGAAGGCAGCCCTGATAACAGTCGCGCCTTGAGCAACCGTCGTGACGAGGCCTTTATTATCGGTGTCGTTAACGGTGGCGATGCCCGCGTTATCGCTGGTCCAGGTGGAGGTATCGGTTAAATCGATTGTCTCCAGGTCGTTGTAGACACCGGTAGCGGTCATCGGCAGGGTATAGCCAAGTGCTACCGAACCGTCGTAGGGACTGACCACAACTGACGCAAGCTGATGAGCCGCTGTCTGCGGAAATACGGCGGTCACTGCACCGGAGTTGGCGGCATTCACCGCAACTGCACCGGCGACCGTGAAGAAGTTGGCCGGAACACCGGTCAGGGTAAACCCTGTTTTCGGTGTAACGGTTATCGTAGCTGTATAAACAGTCGAACCTTTAAAGACAACATCATCCGGTGTCCACGTTACCGCGCCGAAGAACTGATTGGTCTCGGTTATCATGGTAGCCGGAGTTGCCCCGGTTGCCGGCGGCGTAATGCCCTGAATCGCGCTGACGGTGATGACCGAACTTTCGCCGGTCTCATACGTTGCCAGTCCGATTGAGGCTTTGGTCGCGCCGTCATTCAGGGCTGTCGCCAGGTTTTTGTTTGTTAATAACGAATTGAAGGCGGCAACCGGGTCGGTCGAAGAAACCCCGGTATACCACATCATGTATTGCGAACCCTGCCTGATAACTGCCGGAGCGGCGACTCCGAGAGCTTCCCAGGTACCTGCCTCTCTGGCAAGAGCTTGTCCTTTCGAAGTCCACGCAGTGCCGTTCGGCGAGGTCGCGTACCAGATAGATGAATTGACGCTTGACGATATCACGCTGCCAAACGTGCCTGAGCCGGTCAGTAAATCAATCAGGGCGGTCGGGTTGCCGTCGAGCAGCGTGTACCACATATGGTAGGTACCGACTGAATCGACGAGTACTTCAGGGGATATAACACCTTTGAAATTGCCTTCATCAGGCGCTCCTGCGAAATTTTTCGCGAGAGCAGGTAC
>CAYXEG010000030.1:0-5158 GCA_964463875.1 uncultured Dehalococcoidales bacterium | reverse complement strand
GGTTTTTGTCCAGACCTGCCCTTCCATGGAAGTCGCGTGTCCGATCTGCAATTCGACTGAGGCGGCCATGGTTGCCTTTAAATCATCGATTGAAATCCCGCCGTTATCGAGTGTATCTCTGATATCCGCCAGGTCGATTTTAAACCCGGTGTACCACATCTCGTATTTGTCGGCGGCTGTTTGAACGACCGACGGGAAGTAAACTCCGTAAACATCCCAGTAATCGGCGCCGTCCGGATCATCGATATTCTCTCTTTGAAGGACGACTCCGGTATCAACCCAGGCTATTCCATCGTCTGATGTCGCCCGGCCGATACTTCCCCCTAAATTCTGGAGGATTGACATAATATCATCAAATATGTCAGTGGCAAATCCGGCATCGAGTAAATCGAGTGCTCCTTCAAGGTCCTTATTTATCAGGATTGCCGTCATCAGGTCTTTCAAGTCATTGGCATCGAGCGTATTGATGTCATCGAAGAGCTTCTCGATGGCTAAAATGTCGACATTCCACGAAGTGTACCACATTGTCAGATTGCCGGAAGCTTCTTTAATAACCGACGGTGAAGAAGCTCCGTAGGCGGTGCCTCCGGCAAATACGTTATCGTTAACTTTGTTCCAGGTGATACCGTCAGCAGATGTCGCGTAGGCTATCCTCGGCCCGAGGCTGGCCAGCACATCTGCAACATTAACCGCGGTTGCAACGTGATTTATCACATCCTTTACCTTGGCAGCGTCATAGGTGGCGATATCTTCGATATTGAAGTCTTTCACATGATTAGTTAAATTATCACCGGCTGCGGTAATGATGTCGGTAACCAGCGTGTTGAAACTGACGAAATCCTTCGAGTCTTTGGTGTACCACATCTTGTACAGGTCTTCGACCTCGTCATAGAGGACCGAGGCCTCCGCCGCTACCGGCGCGTTTTCGAGAACGGGATTAGCAGCATACTTCTCCCATACCGCCTCCTCCGCTCTGGCCGGGTATTCATTCGCGAAAGTCGGAATGAACCCTGCGAGCAATGTTATTGCCAGTAACACTCCCAGACATTTCATCCTGTTCATACTCTGCCTCCCCTGGATTTCGATAATGTGTCAGCTTTGCAATTATCTGCACATCAAAAGTATATCATTAAAACGGGCACACTACCCCAATGTTTTCATGGTAACATGACTATTAGGATATGCCTGTTAGAACGGTTTGTCAAGTGAAAAGTTGAATCGTAATGGAATATAAAAAGAAAGCCGCTTTATCATACTGGAGAAGGAGAAATTAAGAACTGCTGGCAAGGCTGGCAGGAGGTATTCTCTCCGTGCCAGCCTCAATGAGTGTGAAAATTATACTACACTAACGGGTATCCTGAAAGAGACCATCGTACCCTTATTTTGTTCGGAGCTGATGTCGAGTGAGCCGTGCATCAACTGAGCGCGTTCTGACATCCCCATGATTCCCAGGTGCCCGAGGCTGGCAAGGTCATCGATTCTTTCCGGTAAACTGAAACCGACTCCATTATCGGTAATGGTAATCGACACTGCTTCGTTCGTAAAATCGATGCTGACCGAGATTTTCGTTGCCCGCGAGTGCCGCCTGGCGTTGTTTAATGCTTCCTGGGCAATCCGGAACACCATCAACTGGATTTCCGAATCGAATGGACGTTCCTCACCCGATACCTTAACGTCTGTCTCGATGGAATCGGTGTTTTCAATATCATCGGTAATCCATTCGATTGCCGCCACCAGCCCGAGGTCATCGAGGATGCGGGGGCGCAATTCCTGGGCGCAACGCCGAAGCCCTTCCAGGACATCGACCGCCTGGGTGCGGAGTTTCTCGAGATGCCACCTGACCGGTTCGGATACCTCCGGGCAACTTGTTTCAAGAGCATCGAGCCGGCGTATCAGTAAAAGAATCGACGACGAAGTGTCGTCGTGCAGTTCCCGGGCGATACGCTTGCGCTCATCTTCCTGGGCTCTCAGGACAAGCTGGCTGTAGTAACGGATATTTTCCTCGAGGCGTTTCTGTTCGGAGATGTCCTCAATCGTTTCGATAGCGCCGACGGTGACTCCGTATTCGTTTTTTATCGGGCAGGCATTGAATAACAGCCACTTGCCTGATTCTCCTGTCCCCGGAAAATATCCTTCGGATTCCAGCGTGTCGTTCATCAGCCTGGACGGCCGGCATCTCCCGTGGTAGACCCGGTTGATTTCTTCTTCCGAGGCCCCGTCGACCACCAGGTCGGCCATGGTGACTCTCTTGTTCTTATAGAACGGCGTCCAGTGCTTGTCCGTTCCGGTTATCTTCTCCCGTTCGAAGCCGGTCAGCAGCTCGATGGCTTTATTCCAGTGGGTGATAAGGTGCTGGCGGTCGATGACGAACATGGGAACCGGCGAGCCGTCGATGATGTTCTCGAGCATCTTCTCGGCATATTTTTCTTCGGTGACGTCTCTGCCGACATGCTGGAAACCCCTCACTTCACCGTCGATTACCACCGGGCTGGTCGAAACCTGGTATAAGCGGATTCTCCCATCTTTAGTGGTGAACCGCTGAGCGTAAGGCTGTTCGAATTCCTCGCCGCTGAGAAGCTTCCTTTTTACTTCACGAGAAAGCTCCAGCGTTTCTTTCGTCATGTGCTCTTTAACTTTTATCTTCGACCACTCTTCCAATGTTCCGGCGCTGAGCCTGGCAAAAGCCTTGTTGGCGTCGACGAAGTTGCCCTCGAGGTCGTGCACCCACATCGCGTCGCTGGAATTCTCGAACAGGTAGCGATAATCCTTTTCCGTTAATTGCAGCTTCTTTTTCATTGAACGATTTCATCTTCCTGGGGTATGTCGTACAGGTCGATGTACCCCGCCTTCAATCCTTTAACGATTGCGTCGGTCCGGCAGGCAACGCCAAGCTTGTTGAAGATATTCGTCAGATGAGCTTTCACCGTCCGGATGCTTATCGAGAGAGTGGAACCGATGTCTTTATTGCTCATGCCTTTCGAGGCAAGCCTGAGTATCTGAATCTCCCGCTTGCTTAAATCGCCTCTTTCCTGTGGTTCCTCGACCTGGGCGGGGGCACCGACAACACGCTGGAGAAGTTTCCTCGTTACCGTCGGGTCGAGAACGGATTCACCCGAGCAGACGGCGCGAATCGCTCCGATTATCTCGGTACCGCGGGCGCTCTTAAGAAGGTACCCGGAGGCGCCGGCTTCCAGCAGGCCGAGAATATACCTCATGTCGCTGTAAGCGGTGAGTATAAGGATACAGGTGTTCGGTGCAAATTGCTTGATTTGCCGGGTCGCTTCGATGCCGGTGAGTTTCGGCATGACGATATCCATCAGCACCACGGCCGGCTTGAGCGTCGATACCATCTCAACGGTTTCTTCGCCGTCGCTTGCTTCTCCGATTACCTTTATATCTTTCTCCTGTTCAAGCAACTGGCGCATTCCCTCCCTCAGAACGGCATGGTCGTCAGCCAGTAAAACCTTTATCTCCATTCAATTCACCTTCCTTTACCGGTAGTGGTGAAGACAACTATATAGTTAATTCTAGTTTATGAGGAGGTATTAATCAACCGCCAGACTTGTTCACTGATATCATTATGGTCAGTAAATTTACAAATATGCGATTTATTATCATCTCAAGTCCGCCTGCCTTCAGTAACAGTGCTTAGATATCAAAGAAAAGTACTAGTACTGTATGACCGGGAATTAAGACTTGCGTGCAACCTGAAGTAGCTTTATGCGCAGGGTAATTTCAGCATTATACGTGCTGTTTCAAGGCTTGAAAACCAATAAGATGGAATTGAAAAGAAAAAGCGGGAAAGAAGAGGCGGTGTCACAGGTGGTGACGAAAACAGAAAGAAAAACTACTCTGGAAGAAAGATTACGGAGAAAAGACGAGATTCTCGGTATCCTGGCCAGGTTGGCCGAAGAAGACAGTTTCGTGGCTCATTTTTCCGGTAATCCGGTTGATAAGTCTTCCGAGTATTATACGATGACTTCCGAAGAGCTTGCCGCTCTTGCCGCCGGGGATATCGAAAAAATCGAAGCCTGGGCGGAAAAACTGGACAGTAAGCATGCAACCTGGCTGATGGCCAGGCTCTGCCAGGCATCATGGTAAGCAGGCAGGACAGGAGAAACGATTATGGATTCCAGCAAGAAAAAATACGAAAGGTCAGAGGGGGCAGAGGTGGAAGAAAAGACAGATAACGGTAGATTTAACCTGCTGTATAAAATTCTGAAGGTCAGTGACGAGACAGAGAAGACAACTGCCCGTCTCGAATCGTCCATCGACAAAATCGAGAAAGTCTTCAATGTGGATGCGCACGCTCCCGCGGTTGTCTGCCAGAAAACTGAAGCCGTCGGCGTAACGAAAAGCAAACTCAATACCCTGACGATGACCTTGCTCGGCATCATGGCGGGTATCTTCATCGCCTTCGGTGGGGTGTTCTTCACCATGGTTACCACCAGCTCCGGCCTTGGTTTCGGCATGAACCGCCTCGTCGGCGGGCTGGTTTTCTGCCTCGGCCTCATCCTGGTAGTCGTTGCCGGCGCGGAACTTTTCACCGGCAATAACCTTATCGTTGTCGGATGGTTAAGCGGCCGGGTTAAGCTGACCCAGCTTTTAAGAAACTGGGGAATCGTTTATACTGCTAATCTCGTCGGAAGCCTGATAATCGTCGGCCTTGTCTTCGCCAGCAACCAGTGGACCATGAATAACAACGCTGTCGGTGTCAATGCTCTCAACATAGCAAACGCAAAAGTGAATCTTACCTTCGGTACCGCCCTCGTGCGGGGTATCCTCTGCAACATGCTCGTCTGCCTGGCTGTCTGGCTTTGCTTCAGTGCCCGGACAGTCGTCGATAAAATACTCGCCATTGTCTTCCCCATCACGGCCTTTGTTGCCGCCGGTTTTGAACACAGTGTTGCTAACATGTATTTCATCCCCCTTGGAATGCTGCTCGCGGGACAGCCGGCTGTCCTGAATGCTGCCGGATTGACAACTGAGAGTGTGGCTAATCTCAGTTGGGCCGGCTTCTTCGGAAACCTGATTCCCGTAACAATCGGTAATATCATCGGCGGGTTGGCTATCGGTATCGTCTACTGGTTATCCTACCTTCGCAAAGAACGGGCCTGCGAACTGGCTGTGTACATCATTGAAACCGGTGCCACCGTTC
>CAYXEG010000029.1:0-23649 GCA_964463875.1 uncultured Dehalococcoidales bacterium | reverse complement strand
GAACTGATGTGGCGCAACTTCGGCGGCAACATCCCGAACGTCACCAACTGCGGCGTCATGGGAGCTCCGCTCCTCAACGTTTTTCCGGAAGACCTTGACTCTCTTCCCCCGGGCTGGAAAGGCATCAACGAAGAGTACGACTATCGCCGGGACGAGAGCGTTCTCTTCACCATGAACTTCGGCCGGGGCGGTTCGACCGCTATCCGCCGCACTGAATTTTCACCCGGCGGCTACCGGGCGTTCATCAAGAGCGGCCACGGTGGTATCGCCCGAAGACTCGGCGTCAAGGGCGTGCCCGGACCGAAGAACTGGCTGAAATACATGATTCCCGGTGTCTGGCATGACCGGGAGGGTGGTCTTACCTTCCTGATGCTGCCGCAGATGGCCCGGGCGCTCTACGACTGCGGTTTCAAATCGAAAGATGAAGTCTACGAGTGGATTTACCGGGAAAGCTTCACCACCATGGGAAATTACCGCACCCACTCATGGGGGGATGTCACGACCAACTCATGGCTGGGTATCGAACCGACCTCGGGCAAACCTTACAAAGAACTGCCCGATGACTATATGGTCCCGTTCGTCCAGGACCCCTACGAGAGTTGTATCATCGTCACCGGCAGCGGCGAGGAATACCCTCAGTGGATAGGCGCCCGTAAGCCGGGATATACCAGCGCTTTTAACATCGACGCCTGGAGGTAAACCGGTACAAGTAAAGAGAATGGAAGGGTGAGGCAATCTCACCCTTCTTTTTTTAAGCGAAACGGACACTTTACACAAAGCCGGAAAAAACGGCACAATGGAGACAGTGACCCTGTACCGAACTGAGTGGAGGAACGTCGTTGAAAAACAGAAAAACAAAAATCATCGCCTGCGCCGTTGTTTCCGAAGAAATTCGACCTCTTTTACCGGAAGGTATCGATTTCGAAAAAATGGACTTCGGCCTCCACCAGTCACCGGAAAAACTGCATCAGGAACTCCAGCGAAAAATCGACGAATCGAATGAATACGATTGTATCGTTCTCGGTTACGGCATGTGCGGCATGGCAACCGTCGGCCTCCGTTCGGGTACCGCCACGCTGGTCATACCGAAAGCGGACGACTGCATTTCGGTTTTCCTCGGCTCCAGAGAAGCCTACCTCGAACGGCAGAAAAACTTCCCCGGTTCGTATTTTCTCACCCGTGGCTGGATTGACGGCTGGCAGGGCCGCCAGATTGATGAAATCGCCCCGACTACCGATATCATGCAGCGCCTCGCCGAGAAGTATGGCGTCGAAAGAGCCAGGCGAATCTACTCCGTCTACCAGGCGAAAGAACCCCTCCAGAACTATAAGAGGATGGTGTTCATCTCGACTTCGGATAACCCTGAAATCGAAGAATATAAAACGAAAACCCGCCGGCGCGCTGAAACTTTAAAACTGAGGTACGAGGAAATTACGGGAACGGACGTATTCCTGCGAAAGCTGGTTGCCGGCAACTGGGACGAACAATTCGTCATCGTTCCTCCCGGACGCCCTATCAGTTTCGATGATTTCAAATCCTGAAAATTTCTGTTTGCATATGAGTGGATACTTCAGCAGTCTATTTAACACAATGTTGAATCATCTGAAATACCCCCTTTTGTAAAGGGGGCCAGGGGGATTTAGTAATTTCTGAATATAACTCTTCTACTCTTACTAACCAATACTAAAGTATGATGTATACAAATACTTTGATTTCTGCGCAGATACGTCTATACTGTGGATAACAAATAAGTCGGAGGTACTACATGGGAACGGAAAACTGGACTCTCCTGCACGTCGGGCTTTCGGTAAAAAATATGGATGAAGCTGTTTCTTACTTCAAATCGCTCGGAGGAACGACTGACGATTCTCCCGGACACATCCTTGACAGCGCCAATATCAAAGGCCTGAAAACCTACGGTAAAGAAGATGCTCCCCCCTGGAAGATTAAGATTAAAATGCTCAATCTCGGCCCCCTGACATTCGAACTGACCGAACCGGTCGAGGGCGACAATTTCAACAAGACCTATATGGATGAACACGGCGAAGGGGCCAATCACATCGCCTACATCGTCGATAACCTCGATAAGGAAGTTGCCGAGCTTGCCGCGAAAGGCGTCCCGGCCATGTACCACGCCAGCGGTATCTACGCCTACCTTGACGCCCGGAAGGTCGGCGGCGTGGTTATCGAACTGATGCAGAAACGGGACAGGCCTCCTCAGCCACCTGCGAAATAACCGGTTGTGACCATTCGACTGGTCCGGGAGGACATATGATTATACTGAGCACGATAATCGGAATAATTCTATTAGCCGCCGGCGGGTTCGGCCTTACCCTCACCTTCATCAATTACCCCGTTTCGAGCTTCGAATGGGTAAACGGCCTGCTGACCTACGGCGTCTTTACCCTGCTGGGGCTGGCAATCATTATCTTTGTCGTCATGACTCCCAAGGAGGATTGAAGCGAAATCCCCCGATACCTGAAATTTGGGTTTAGCATTGACACGGGTGACAGGAATTTTTGTTGAAATATACCTCGAACCGATTGTTCGGTATTTCATTTCCCACATTTTCGTCCCGGTAGCAGTTAACACCCATATTGGGTGCTTGACCGACACATCTGGTGATAATATAATATTCAATGTTATAATATCACAATACAATAAAAAGTATGTATATAAAACGTCATATAGAAAACGCCGTTTTGGAACGAGCGAAGATGAAAGGCGCTGTTGTGGTAACGGGTGCAAGGCAGGTGGGGAAAACCACTCTGATAGCAAACCTGAAACCAGATATCACAAAAATTACCTTTGACGATTTACTCACCCGGAATCGCGCTGCAGAAGAGCCATCCGTGTTTTTCGATTTTTATCCGCCGCCTTTATTCATCGACGAAGTGCAATATGCGCCCGTTATTTTTCACTATATAAAAATACTGCTCGATAAAAGCGGGAATAAAGGTGATTTTTTTCTGACCGGTTCACAGAGTTTTGAGCTGATGCAAAACGTTACCGAAAGCCTGGCAGGCAGAGCAGGGATTCTGGAGTTGCTTGGATTATCTCTGAGGGAAATAAACGAGGAGAGCTGGACAAAGCCTTTTATTCCCACGCTTGAATACCTGAAATCGCGGAAAGCAGTCACGCCACCCTTCAACGTCTCTCGCGCCTGGGAAATCATCCACCGGGGGTGTATGCCCGAGCTTGTAGCGAATCCCGATTATAAGTGGCAGGAGTTTTACGCCGATTACACGAAGACATACATCGAGCGTGACGTCCGTTCTTTGACGCAGGTAGCAGATGAAGATAGTTTTTATAAGTTCATGACGGTATGTGCGGCTATGACCGGACAAATGTTGAACCTATCTTCGCTTGCCAAAGATGTGGGGATAAGCGAGCCTACCGCGAAAAGGTGGCTTTCCATATTGAAAACGAGCGGAATTGTCTATCTCCTGAAACCCTACAGCAATAATGCGATAAAACGGGCGGTCAAGACCCCGAAATTACATTTTTTAGATATCGGGCTTGCGGCATATCTGACACGATGGCTCACTCCCGAGACACTGTCCAACGGAGCAATGAACGGAGCGTTTTTTGAAAGCTTTGTCATCTCCGAAATCCTGAAAAGTTATACAAACGCAGGGCTGGAGGTAGATTTGTATCACCTACGGGACGGACATAAGAAAGAGATAGATTTACTCATTCATAAGAACAACACACTCTATCCTATAGAAATAAAAACCACTGCAGAACCAGGCCCGGAAGATATTAGACATTTCTCAATTCTTGATGACATCAAAGGCAAAGATATCGGCGAAGGCGGTGTAATCTGCATGGCCCACGATATTATGCCGCTGAAAGGTAAAAACTATATTATTCCTCTCTGGGCGGTGTAATTCCCAAACTGTTTTTTACCATTATTCAATTTGTCACCAATTCTACTTACTACATCGGAATGAAATCCATCTCGGCGGTCACCCGCTCGCAGAAACCGGCCATCAGTTTTGCGGCGTTCTCGATGTCATCAAGATCCATTATCTCATTCGGTGTGTGCATGTACCGCAGAGGCACCGAGATTAATCCGGCAGCAACCCCCGCCCGGTTGAGCTGCATGGCATTGGCGTCCGTCCCCGTCCCGCCCGGAGCCGCCACCACCTGGTACGGGATTTTCAGTTCTTTGGCGGTTGTAATCATCAGGTCGAAAACTGCAGGGTTGATGTTCGGACCCCGGGTAATTTTCGGGCCTTTCCCCAGCTTGACATCCCCAACCTTCTTTTTGTCCGCCGACGGATAATCGGTTGAATGCCCCACGTCTGTAGCGATTCCCACCAGCGGGTCGACTCCGAAAGCGCTGGTGCGGGCTCCCCGTATGCCCACCTCTTCCTGAACCGTCGAAACGCCGACCACCGCCGCCTGTATCTTCTTTCCCGAGAGAATCCGCAGAGCTTCGGCAACGATGAATACCCCCATCTTGTCGTCGAAACTGCGGGCGGCGCATATACTGCCCCGGAGGCGCTGTAATTCGTGCTGGTAGGTCACGCAATCACCGATTGCCACTACCGATTCGGCATCCGACTTGTCTTTCGCGCCGATATCTATCCATAAATCGTCCAGTTTCGGCATCTTATTGCGTTCGTCGGCATCGAGCAAGTGAATCGCTTTCCGTCCCAGAACACCCGGAAGGATGCCGCTTGCCGTATGCACGTTCACCCGCTGCCCGACCGTCACCACCGTATCGTGCCCGCCTATCGAGCCGAAGTAGAGCATCCCTTCGTCGCTGATGTAGCGGACTTGGAAGCCGATTTCATCGGCGTGCCCGGCCAGCATTATTGTCGGGCTTCCTCCCGGGTTGACCGTCGCGAACACATTGCCCATGACATCGGTTTTTATGTTCTCGGCGTATTTCGATACCCGCTCCCGGTACACCGCCTGTACCTTCTGCTCGTATCCGGAAGGCCCGGGCGTATCCACCAGTTTTTTTAGAAAATTGAAAGAATCCTTCTGCATGTTGTCTCCTTTGATTAAGAATCGTATCGGTTCTCCATCATACTAACCCGGCGGACTACCACCGTCAAGCCAGTAAAAAGGTCGTTTCTCTTGTTGACTATTGCTGTTCATCTGTTTATTATTTATATATGAATATTATCGATTGTATTGATAAAGACGGAGTAAGGGTGGTGTGCGATGAAGAAACATGGTATAATCATATCGAAGCTGAACATCCTGAAATGAAGGATTGCGCGGCAATTGTCAGCGAGACTATTCGAAGCCCGTTTGAAATCTATCAATCCCTTACCAGCACCAATACAAAGGTAATTTATAAACCTTTCGTTCTACCGAAACCATTTCATACTTACTATCTTCGAATAGCCATCGAGTACAGGAAACGTAGATTGCTCGGTGAACTGCGAGGACAAGTTAAAACAGCTTTTGCCTGCAGCAATAAAAAGAAAGGGGATATCTTACTATGGACGAAACCATTATAGAAGTTGCCCCGAAGATGACACGAAAAACATTAGACGCTTTAAAAAAAATGACTCTTCGATACAATTCCGACGAGGACGTGCTATATCTAAAAGATGATAACAACGTTCCGGCTGTTTCATACGATTGGAATGGAGAAATCTGGGTTCGTTTCGAACCGGTTTCTCGAAAAGTTATCGGACTCGAAATAGAAGATTTCGAATCCGCATTCATCAGGAAACACCCGAAATTCGCGAAAACATGGAAAACTGTGAAGCTTTCTTTTAACCGAAAAGGAAAGCCGATTGACGAAAATAATGCCAGCAGGTCGTTCGTTGCCCTTTTAGTCAGCTTCTTCGAAGAAGAATAGAACTGCAATAAATTTATGTTAAGGAGTAACCATGTCACTCGAAAAGAATAAAGAAACGGTCGCCCGCTTTTTCTCATCCATGAAAGTTGCCGATGTCAAAACCCTCGATGCAATCACTACCGACGATTTCTTTTTCGGAGCGGAAAAAGGAAAAGGAATCAACAAACCGATGTTTCTCGATATGATTAAGAACACCATCGACGCCATCTCGAACCACACTAACCGGATTGACGATATCGTCGCCGAAGGCGATAAGGTCGCTGTCCGCATGACCGTCACCGGTACCCTTTCCGGCGAGTGGATGGGCTTCAAACCCACCGGAAAATCGTTCGAGATTAACGAATACTTCTTCCTGAACCTCAGAGACGGGAAAATTGCCGAATACCGCGGCGTGAAAGACGGCCTCGGACAATTCCAGCAGATGGGGATTCTGCCCTCGATGGACGAGCTCCGGAAAAACTTCAATGCCGGAAAGTAAAAGAACCGGGGGGCGGGCTTTTTCGCCCCCCTATTTTTACAGCAGCAGCACCAGCAGGATAACCGCCAGGACAATCACCAGGATAAGCGCCGCCAGCGTCCCCTGCCATTTCCGGCGGCGCGGTATTCCCCAGTAATCGAGGTCGGTATTCCCGGTACGATTCTTCTTTTCCTGCTCGGCCAACTGGTGGATAATTCTGGCTTTCAGGTTCTCCGCATACTCCTTCGAAGGGACTTCGCCAAGGGAAGCCATTTTACGGGCAAAGTCTATTGCGGTGCGAGCATCCTCATCTTCCGCCTCCGTGATTTCACATTCCCGCCCTTCCAGCACCTTTTCCAGGTTTACCAGCAGTTCTTTATCTTTCATGGCATCATCCATTATTATACGCCCCTGTAAAATCGTCTCTCAGTTTCCGAATAGTCCGGCAGAGTATTGTTCCCACATTCGTTTCCGAAAGCCCGGTAATGGCGGCTATATCCCGGTTCGTCAGGCCGCTCGAAAACTTCAACGAAATAATTTCCTGCTCTCTCGTCCTTAGTTTTCGTAAACACCGGTGCAATACTTGAAATTCCTCTTCCCTGGCCAGTTCTTCTTCTATCGGAGCGGCCGCTGATGGAATATACGATTCCTCCGTCTCATCGAGTTTCTTCTCCTTCGCCGGCTTCCGGAAATAATCCGTCAGGGTATTGCGGGCGATAGTATACAGCCAGGTAGGGAAAGAAGCCTTCCTTGAATCGAACCGCCCGAACGCCGCCAGCGCCCTGGTAAAAATATCCGAGGTCAGGTCTTCCGCCAGCGCTTTTTCCCCGACCCGGTAGTAGACGAACCGGTAGATTCCTGTCAGGTGCGTTTCGTAAAGAAGCCCGAAATCATTGCTTCCGGATTTCGGCTCCGAACCGGTCTTCAAATCTCCGTCCGAATACACGTTGCTGTCCGTCACGATGTGTCTCTGCACCTTTTATCCTGTATACGTTTCAACCGTAAAAGTATCACGTAGTATGAAGAATTTTCCCAAACAATTCAAATCCGGGAGAATATTCGTTATAATTGAAAGCAACCTTACGAAATAATTCCAGGAAAACCGGAGTAATCAATTGCTCTATAGAGACACCGTTAAATCCCTGGTCCTCAAGCGCCAGTGCTTTCAGCCCAAAGCCGACCGGCAGGCGTACAATGACCTTTTCCGCCTGATGAGCCCGGTACAGACACAGTACTGGACCCGGCCGGGTAACCCTCCCGAACTGGTTTATCGGGCTGGTTTTTACGAATACCCCCACGTCTTCGATTTACGGGCCCGGAGACTCATCGTCAAGGGCCGGTTCCAGGGAGGCAATATCGCCTACGTTTTCGCTGACGAATTGCCGCTCTTCGCCGCCGCGTATTCGAAAGACAGGAAATCCCTCTCCTTCGATGAAGTCGAACTCCTCGAACTGCTCGAACAGGAAGGCCCGATGACCGTAGCCGTAATGAAGGAACTGACCGGGCACCTGACGAAGCATATCACCCCCGTCCTGCACCGGCTTCAGCAGAAATTCCTCGTTTTCGAAGACCAGGTCGATAACGAATGGGACCGGGCATGGTATCTGTTCGAAACCGAATTCCCGGATATCAACCTTAAGCAGTTCACGAAAACGGAAGCTATAAAAGAACTGGTCATGAGGTTTGCCTTTCTGAACGTCTTCATCACTCCCGGCATGCTCGCTTCCTTATACCGTTTCAAAACAGAGGAAATAGACCGGGCAATCGCTGAACTGGCTGGCGAAGGAAAACTGGTGAATCGGGAAATCGGCAGCGAATCCGGGTATATCAGGACGGAAGACGTACCTTTGCTCGAAGAAAAGATACCCCCTCCCGAATCGGTTTTCACCCTCCATCGGAACGATTTCCTGGTAAAGTCGCACGAAAAAACACTGACCTCCCGGTTTACCCATCCCGAATACAATGTCCTTTTTTACCTCCTTATCGATGGCGAATTCAACGGATTCGTGGCCGGTTATTTCAAGAACGGGCCTTTCGTTATCGAAGATGTCATTCTCGACCTTGAAAAACCGGCCGCCGCAAAGAGAAAGGGCGATGTCATCGAAGCGATTGGCAAGGCGCTCGATATCGGCTCAAGCCCGGTAAAACGATACTGTGGAGACAAGAACGTATAAGTTTCGATTGTAATTTCGCGCGATAAACGTTAAAATCCTCTCATGTCAAAAATACATTTTTCAAAGAGCTGCACTCGAAACGAAAGGAAACAGCCATGAAGAAACTAATCAATGATCCCTATCAGGTAGTAGAAGAAACCATCTCAGGTATTCTGAAAGCCCATCCGTACCATCTCCGGAAAGCCGAAGGAAACGGCCGGGCGTTGGTTCGGGCCGATGCCCCGGTCAAAGGCAAAGTCGCTATCTGCACCGGCGGCGGTTCGGGACATATTCCGGTATTTCTCGGCTACGTCGGCCCCGGACTGCTCGACGGCGTCTCCGTCGGAAACGTCTTTTCTTCACCGGGCGCCGAAGACATGCTGGCTGTTACGAAAGAAGCGAACGGAGGAGCCGGCGTCCTTTATCTCTTCGGCCACTACCAGGGCGATATCATGAATTTCGAGATGGCCGCGGAAATGGCCGACATGGAAGGCATCCGGGTGGAGATGAGTATCGCCGCCGACGATGTCGCTTCAGCTCCCCGCGCTGAGAGAAACCGGCGTCGCGGCGTTGCCGGTATTTTCTTTGCCTACAAGATAGCCGGGGCCAAGGCCGCTACCATGGCCAGCCTCGACGAGGTGAAAGCGGTGACCGATGCCGTTATCGAAAATACCTGCACTATCGGCGTCGCCCTGACCCCCTGCACCATCCCCGCCGCCGGAACGCCGACCTTCACCATCGCCGACGACGAAATGGAACTCGGAATGGGTATTCACGGCGAGCCGGGTATCGAACGCACCAAGATGAAAACAGCCGATGAAATCACCGAAATAATGACGAAAAAGGTTATCGAAGACCTGCCCTTTAAATCGGATGACGAAGTCGCCGTCCTGGTCAACGGGCTCGGAGCAACCCCGCCCGAAGAGCTCTATATCATTTACAACAAGGCATACGACATCCTCACCGAACACGGGATAAAAGTGTACCGCAGCTACGTCGGCGAGTACGCCACCTCGATGGAGATGGCCGGCGCTTCTCTCAGCCTGCTGAAACTGAACGATGAATTCAAGACGCTGCTCGACGCCCCGGCATACTCACCATTCCTGTTACAGTGGAGTAAATAATGACCGAACTGAGTATCGATATCATAAAACTGAAAACAATCCTTAAAGCGGTTGCCTCCGATTTGAAAACCCACGCTGACGAACTGCGGGAGCTGGATGCCAAAGCCGGAGACGGCGATCTCGGTGTTACCATCGAGCTCGCCGGCAAGGGAATGGCCGATTACCTCGGGTCTTCAACCGAATCGGACCCCGGTAAACTCCTCGCCCAGTGCGGATTGGCCATAAACAAGGTCAGCCCCTCGACGTTCGGCACTATCCTTGCCTCAGCCTTCATGGGCGCCGGAAAAGCCGTGACCGGGAAAACCATCCTCGATATGGGAAACCTTGTCGCCGCCGGTGAAGGTGGCATCGAAAACATCAGGAAACGGGGTAAAGCCGAAGCCGGCGATAAGACCCTGCTCGATTCCCTTATCCCCGCCGTCGAAGCCCTGAAAAAAGGTGTTTCGGCCGGTACCGAAACGGGGGAAATCGTTCGCGCTGTTGTGACCGCCGCCGAAGAAGGTATGAAATCGACGGTGAACATGAAAGCTAAATTCGGCCGGGCACAGTGGTTTACCGAAGGCAGTATCGGTATACAGGACGGCGGAGCCACCGCCATGTACTACATCATCAAATCCTTCATGGAAAACCTGGTCCGATAAACAGGCATTACCCTGCAAGAAATAGAAGGCGTAATAATTCCCTCTCCCCTCGCGGGAGAGGGTCAGGGTGAGGGGGCAATCAGTCGGTATCAGGTATTGTTTCCTAATACCCCATCGATGTTTTCAGCTTCTGGTCGAGCCAGCACCAGTGAACCCACGAATTCCCCGGGTAGTACCCGACCGACTTCTCCCCCGAATAGTTCTTCAACCACGGCCACCACATCGTGTAGACCGGGTAACGCGGAGTTGGAATCATGTACGCCTGTTCCAGCAGGTGCATGACGAGCGGTCGGCACAGCTCCATCGATGCCTGAAAATCGGTAACGGCCAGGATTTTTACCGCCGCCGCCTGCCCGTCGATGTACGGCTCGTTTATCAGGCTGGCATTTGCCCAGCTCCGGGTCGAGTACTGCAACTGCTCCGGGAATGTTGAATTCGGCGAAGGATAGACGGTTATCATGCCGTTATAGGATACGGTCGCAGCGGTCGAGACAATAGCGCCCAGGTCCATCTTGCGCAATTCGACTTGTACGCCGACCTTTTCCCACTGCGAAGCCAGCATCCGGTAGTACTCGATATCCGATTCCTCGAGTATCAGCGCCGTCTTGAACCCGTCCGGAAAGCCTGCTTCGCTCAACAGTTGTTTCGCTTTCGCCGGGTTATAGGTATACAGTTCTCTCACTCTGGCAGGCAGGTCGGAATCCTCAGGCGAAACGAACAGCTTTTCGTATCCGGCTACCCGGTAATACGGCCAGCTTATGATATCCCCCAGCCCGTCATACAGATTCCGGTTGATAGCGTGGAAATCCGTCGCCATCATCAGCGCTTTCCTGACCCGAATATCATTGAAGGGAGCAACCGAGGTGTTCATGAACAGCGGCGTCACGTTACGTGAACCTCGTTTCGCAGAAACCGCCGTCGGAACCATACCGTTAATTTTTTCCTTTTCATCGAGAGCGACATCGTCTATCTGGTCCAGTTTCCCGGTTCTGAAGGCTGCCCGTCGAACCGATTCATCCGTCATAATGATATACTTGACCTTATCGATATAGGGAAGCCGATTATTTGTCCCGGGGCCGAGCGGATCGGTCCTTCGGTAATCTGGGTTTTTCTCAAGAATGACCATCGTTTTCGGCACATAATTTTTCAGCATATACGGCCCGGTACCTACCGAATAATTGATGTCAGTTCCCGCTTCGTACCCGTACGCTTCGTAGAGCTCAGGGGCAAACACGCTCGTGGCACGATTCAGCATCATCAGCCCTTTAAGATGGTCTTCAATTTTAAAGGTGATTGAAAATGAGTGCGACCCGGTTTCTATAGCCCTTGGATAGCGGAAAGCCGGGTAGAGCTGATAAAACCGGGCGTTCCCGTTCTGAAGACGATAATTCATGTTCCAGATAAGATCGTTGACCGTCAGTTCACGTCCCCCGACCAGTTCCCCCGCTTCCGTTTCCGGTTTGGCAAAGGTGGTTCCCTCACGGAGGATAAAACGAGTCGTTACTTCCGTACCGTCATCGCTGACCGACCAGGAGTAATCGCTGGCCAGATACCCGGTATTGAGCTCCGGAATATTCGTGCTTTGAGACCAGACCGTCAGTTTTTCGCCGTATCCCCCGGCCTGGCCTTTCGTCCAGTCCCCTTCGAACAGTTTTTCGTGCACGTGGAGCTGAGGAATCGCCGCATCGATTGCCAGCAGGTTGAACTCCGGTTCTGCCGTGAGCGCCAGGTTTATTGTCCCGCCGTACTGCGGGACAGCCGAGGAAAGTGCGGCCGGTTCTTTTTCCGCCGAATCCGCTCCACCCGGCATCGTGACAGTCGTAATCGCCTCTCCGATTGTTTCCGAGGTTATCGTGCCGTTGTCGGTTTCTTCGGTCTTACACGAAGCGATAGTAAAAACAGGCGCTATCAGCCAGCTTGTCATGAAGAGTAGTACTATCTTTTTTAACCGGGAATCCCGGCTGAGTGTTTTCTGCATCGCTCCCTCAAAAAGCTTTTTTTATACAATTTACTCATTGTATCACCTCCTGAGGGTATTGTGCCTGTAAAAAAACAGAGGGGTAGAATTCCTTTCTTTTCGGATATCTTCTGCGTAGAAACAAAATCCGGTGTGTGTTATAGTAGGCGTGTATAATTTCCAGCGGTTGAACAGGGCTGTTTTCGGGCCGAATATTGACAGGAAAACGGCAGACCGTCAGAATACAAGGCAACCGGAATAAGAAATCGAATATCGATGGAGGATGTATATGTCTGATTCCAGGATACAAGTGCTGAATCCAGCCTGCTCCAGCACGATGGTTGAACGGGTACCCCTGACACCCCGGACTTTTTCGAGTCTCGATAATAAAACGATATACATGGTGGATATAGGGTGGGGAGGCCCGACCGCCGGCTATGATGTCTTCACCATCATGCAGGAGTGGTTCGCTAAAAACATTCCTTCGGTAAAGACTGTCCTCGTCAGAAAGAAAGGCAGTTTCGCCGAAGACGACCCCGAACTGTGGGCGAAAATCAGGAAAGAAGGAAACGCCGCTATACTCGGCATAAGTTGCTGAGATGGCTGCGCGGCGGCCTTGAGCCGCCATTCAAAAGCCCTCGAACTTGCAGGAATCCCGACTGCTCCGGTTACCGCTATCAACGTCAGCCAGTACGCCACCGGCTGGGACAGATTGTACGGCAGCGGTATTCCGTTGAGATATTCGACTCTTCCCCTGCCTATCGCCGGCGCCTCTCATGAACTCCACGCAACCTATGTCGAGGGTAACGACGCCATCACCGGTAAACCCCTCATGCCTCAGATTGTCGATGCTCTCACCAAACCGCTGACCCCCGAAGAACAGCTTACCGGACTTCCCGCAGGAGCCATCGAACCGAGACTGCTCGAACCGGATACCGAGGAAAACCTCCACGAACTCTTCAAGCAGAAAGACTGGACGGATTACCTGCCGATTATCCTGCCGACCGAAGAGCGGATTAAGCACATGCTGAAAGGCACCAGTCATAAGCCCGACGAAGTCGTCAAGGTTATCTCCTGGCCGGGCGGAGCCCGCAAACTCACCGTCGAAAAAGTCGCCGCTTACGCCGTAATGGCCGGAGCCGAACCCGAATACCTGCCGGTCATCCTCGCCATGTCAACCATGGCCCCCTTTGGCAACTCGACCACCTCCATGACCAACATGATTGTCGTCAACGGCCCCGTTCGGAAAGAAATCGGCATGAACTGCGGCACCGGCGCCATGAGCCCCCACAACCGGGCCAACTCCACCATCGGCCGGACCTTTACTATTATCTCAAAAACCGCCGGAAACCTTCACGCCGGCAGGACAACCTTCGGCTCGCTCGGCAGCAACCTCCAGTACAACAACCTCTGCTTCGCCGAAAACGAAGAAGCCTTGCCCGAAGGCTGGAACCCGGTTCACGTCCAGTTCGGCTATAAAAAAGATGACAGCGTCGTCACCGTCTGCGTCGGCTGGACGTATATTTCCTGTGTCGGGGAAATCGTCACCGAATACCCGCCCCAGAAGCTTATCCGCGACTACATGAGATCGCTCTCCATGATGGGCTCGACCGCCACGATTTGCGCCGACCCCCTGCTGGCAAAGCTCCTCCACGATGAACAGGGATTCGCCACAAAGGAAAGCTTCGCCAACTGGCTGGCGGACAACGTCGAGATTACCGCCGAGCAGTTCTGGGGCAACGGCATCAGCACCACCGGCCTTAATAACGTCGCCCTCCAGGGACTCGAACCCTATGCCACCTGGAGAAAACTTCCCCCCGAAACCCTGATAAAACCCTTCAATAACCCGAGGGGAATCGGCACCGTCGTCGTCGGCGGCGGCACCAATACTATCTGGTTCCTGACCGATTTCCGTCTCAACCGGGGAGTATCCGTCGACGCCTGGAGATAATAACTTTTACAATAGAAAAGATATGCTCGCTTGGTTAATTGATTCGGTGTTGTTGCATGCTCAGCATCAAACCGCCGGAATTTTCCCCTTTTGTAAAGGGGGACTAAGGGGGATTTAGTATTTTTCGACTATAAAAACCGTGAACTTATTAGGAGAACAATGGACAATTACGCCATGCCCAGGATAACTTGTGAAGATTTGAAGGAATCCCTCGATAAGGGTGAGAAACCGGTCGTCATCGATACCCGCGCCTCGTCCGGCTACCGGGCCGAACATATCCCCGGAGCGATAAATATCTACCTCAACCCGTCCGGTGACCCGTTCGAACGCCAGTTAACCTTCATGGCCCTTCCCACCGACCGGCCGCTCGTTATTTACTGCGACTGCTCGGACGAATCGGACAGTCTGAAAATGGCCTACGAAATTAAGAACCAGCGGTATGAAATTAACGATATCAGGGTGCTGCTGCTCGGCATTAACCGCTGGAAAGAGCTCGGCTACCCTGTCGAAGCGTCCGAGTTCTAACAAAAGAATAGCCCTTGACATTAGGCAATTCATGATATAGTATTTAGTTACTTGAACCTTGCCCGTTGGTTGCGGCGGAAGCTGTGGCTGGCGGGCAAGTGTTTTTTCGGTGCAATTTGAACGTTATTGTCTTTTTTGACGGCCAAAACATCTACCGCAGCGCTAAAGACGCCTGGCATATTCCATATGATGAAACCACCCGGAAATATACCTGGCCATGCTACGATGTTCGGACACTCTCGGAAAAATTAACGATTCCGAATGCGAATCGCTGCCTTACTCAAATACGGTTTTATACAGGCGTCCCGAGTACGACTCAAAACATTCATTGGCACGACTTCTGGATTAACAAACTACAATTCCTGCGAAGCCGGGACATAGAAGTGTATAAAGGACGTATAAATGAATCGGGTCAGGAAAAAGGTGTCGATGTAAAAATCACAATCGATTTGATACACCTCACTTTTAAAAAACAGTTCGATATCGCGATAATCGTCAGCCAGGATAGAGATTTCGAACCGGCGGTTAAACTTTCGAAAGAAATCGCTGCTGAACAAAACAGATATATTAATTTCGAATCACATTACATTATCGGAAATCTCAGAAGCTCAAAAAGAGGTATACCTGGAACCATCTGGAAACCGATTGATAAGAATACTTTCGATGCCTGTTATGATACCAACGAATACAGAAACTGATATAATAATTATCGTAAACTTAAACCCGGTAACAACCAGTACTAACATAACAGGAGACGGCCTATGCCTCGAATCAAGGTTCAACTGCCTGATAAATACATCTTTTCGGTCGATATCCCGGTGCGGAGCACCGATATCAACCGGGGCGGTCATGTCGGCTGGAATTCCATCGTCGATATTCTCGACGACGCCCGCGCCCGCTTCTGGCAACATATCAGCTTTACCGAAACCGGAAACCCTGATTTTTCCAATATCCTGGCGGACGCCGCCATCAACTACAAGCGCCAGTCCTACTTCGGGCAGACGCTGCGCGTCGAAATGGCCGCCGGCGATATGACGGAAAAGAGCTTCGACCTCTACTATCGGATAACCAATTCAGAAACCGGCGAGGAAATCGTTCGGGCAAAAACCGGCATGGCGTTCTATAACTACAGACTGCAGAAAATCATTCCGATTCCTGAGGATTTGAGAAAGAAACTGCTGGGAGAATAACCCTCTCCCTCCTCTATTTTTCCGGCTGCATCGTCATCGGCGGTGGAAACATCCCGGAACGGTGCCGTCTCGTCGAGAGCATGATGAACGCTCCCAGGAGCAGCAACGGAATTCCAAGCACCATCAGGTTCGAGATACCGATGAACGAAGAAAACGCCTGGTCGGACGACACGATGACCCCGGCGTCGATACCGGCGGAACCGTCGGCGTTCATGACGACCACCGCCGTGCCGTCTTTTGGCATCCAGAGTACGCCGTCCCCGTCGCTGCCCCACATCCAGAATCCCTGCGTCTCAGGTGCCTCAACCAGGCCGCCCGCTGGCGTATCGCTGAGTTCCGTTTTTATCCCCGGTGGAAACAGGTTCATCCCCTCGACGACATGATACCGGACATTGTCAAGATAAGCGGCAACATCGCCCTTGTCGGCCATCCCGACGAATATTTCCTTTTCAGAGTTATTGCCGGAAGCCCGTATTTTTGCCCGGAAGCTTTGCGGTGTCTGGCTTTCCGTCGCCGACTGGATATCCGTCATACCTTTCTCACCAATTATCCAGTCCGCGTCCGGCGTGAAGACCACCGCGTATGAATCCCGTTTCACCCGCGCTTTCCAGGTCTCGGTAAACCCCTCGCTGTCCCGCACCCCGCTGTTGCTGCCCAGCAGGTAAATACCTCCGGCAATGAAGTAGACAGCAAGGAGAACAAGGGCAAGCCCGATACCCCGGATTATCTTCTTCCGGTGTTTTTTGAAAAATTGACGTATCATCAGCCGAAAAATCCGTCAACCGGCAGAAGGGATATCCCTTCTGCCGGTTTTTTTTAGTCTTCCCAACTACTCAATACTCATTACTAATTACTTTAACTATACCTGCCCTATTGTGCCGGTTTCCTTGTTCTTCCAGTAGCCCCTCGACTGAATAGGCCAGTTGAAGGTCATGGCGCCGGGTCGCGGACAATCGTTGACGCAGCACCCGCAGTACCAGCACTCGTCGGGGTGGAGTATCATCGGCGGCTTGCCCTTCTGCGGGTTCGGTATGTAGACATCTATCTGGCAGACCTCGATGCAGTGGTTACAGCCGTTGCAGATTTCTTCGTTAAAAATCACCGGCCGGTTCGGGGTAGTGACGTTCGGCATGGCGATTACTTTATTCTGGGACATCATATCCTCCTTATCTTTTCCGGCGTCTCTATTTTCCTTTGTAGACGCCTTTGTAGTCGCGGTTGTGGGCTTCATACTGTTCTTTCATGTTGCCCCAGAACCTTTGCGGCAGTTCTCCGACCTTTACCTTGCCGTTTTCCTGTTTGACGGTGATGTACTTGTTCCACTCGGGCGGGTCCATCTCCGGATAATCGAGTCGCTGGAAATTCAGCAGCATACTGCTGGCCTTCCTTGCCAGCGAGGCGTGAATAATGGCTCTTCCGTGCTCGAGGAAACTGATATCCTCCATGCTCCTCATCAGCTTATGCGGGTCGAGGGCATAAAGCTGGGGAACGAATTCGTTTTCGATTCTTTCCAGTTCCCACAGACCCATGTTCAGCAGGTTCTCATCCTTGAACTCGCTGACGTAGTATTGCATCGCCCGGCCGATACCGGCATGAAGTTCTTTCCACTCGATACCGCTGCTTCGCTTTATCGGCGCATAGATACGGGCTTTCTCTTTTTCTACCTGCTCGCGAGCCGGAGCCGACGCCCCGATTTCTTTCGCGTAAGCGGCCGCTTTCCTGCCGGCATAGCGGCCGGTCGAAGCCGCGAAACTGTGGTCTTCCGGCGAGAACATCGTCGTTCCGCCGACAAACAGTCCCGGCAGGGTGCTCTGCAGGTTCCAGTCGACGACGACACCGCCGCCTCCCCCCGGCTCCCGCCACTGGGCCGGACTGGCCGCCTCTATATACCGGTAGGCCTGCAGTAAGTCCTTGCTCTCGTCGTACCCGGCGGCATTGAAGGTATCCATGATAACCTTCGTCGTCGATTCCTCGCCAAGCATCAGCTTGAAGGTGGCCCGCCGTTCGACATCGGACATGGCCGGGAAATCGCCGTAGAACGGCAGCTTGTACTTGCCGGATTTAACGCCTTCCCGGAGTTCCTGTTCGACCTTCATCGAGGGCACCATTGCTCCGGCATCTTCCCACCCCTGGATTGGGTAGGGAACGCGCTTGCCGGTAGCATCGACAATCGGCACGTTCTCGTAGCTGGCATCACCCGCGCCCGAGTACCACTTGTGTTTGAATCCGCCGGCGATGCCGACAATCCCGGTCCGCTCGACGGTGGTGAGTTCGGCGCCGGCTTTCCAGGCCATCACCGTGCCGTCACCGGTGATGTTCCGGCCGTGCATCGTTGAGATACCGCAGTGCTCGGTATCCATCACCCATATCGAACCGCCCATCGCCGTCGAAATAACGGTAGCTTTCGATTTGAAGACCATGAATTCGCCGGTGCGGTTGTTGAAGCCCATCGCGCCGATAACCCGGTTACCCTGAACGCCCTTTTCGTTCAGCAGGGCGGTTCCCATGACCCGGTCGAATATCTGCACGCCGAGCCGCTTGCACTCTTTCTTCAGGGCCGGTTTAAAGGTGGTGCCCCAGACCCTGACAACCACGTAGTTAAGTTTTCCTTCCTTATTGAACGTGGGTGCCATCGTCTGGTCGAGCAGGTAACTGTGATTGCGGGTATAGCGGGGAGAGAACATGATTTTCGATTTCTCGTCGCGCCCTTCGGCGCCGACATACTCGTCTTTCGTGTCGCGAATCTTGCCCCCCATCTGCTCCATTTCCAGCAGGGTATCCCAGTCTTCCCGGCACTGAATCTGGAGGCCGATGCCGTTGCAGTAGGGACGGTTTGCCATGTGGACCGCCCATTCGTCAGGGTCGACGTTGGAAAGAGGGTTGGCCGGAGCGTTGCACCAGTGGTCGCAACCCGGCCCGCCGAGGCCGCTCCTGACGGTATCGCCCTTCTCCACCAAAGCGACCCGTAAGCCTTCCCTGGCAGCCGCGATGGCCGCCCAGCAGCCGGCGATGCCGCCTCCGACAACAAGAACGTCGGTTTCGATTTCGTTTTCCTGGTCGTACCGAATCGGGTACGGCCAGTCCGGCGCCTGGCCGTTTTCTTTCAGGTAATCATGCCACGCAGTCAATGTAACTACCTCCTGTTTTTTCCCGGGCAACTCAGGAGAGTTCCGATTCAGCTCTGAATCGATTTCTCCCTCAGGTTACCGCCAATAATAGAACTCTCCGAAGGATAATGTCAAGATTTTTACCGGTATGCCCTCAATACCGATACAATTAAGCCTTTCGATAAATTGACACCCGATATCGCAAATGCTAAAATCAGCCTCAGTTTCGGATACTGCTCTTGTATCCGTCACCGGGTATCACCCGGGTCAACCGCGCTGTTTCCGGCAAAATTTTCATTGTTCCAAACAGCCCGTTATTTTTGAAAGGAGGTGTTTTGCGGCCAAAATTCCTTTTCCTGTTCTAACTGCGAAAAATCATAATTGGAGGAAAAATTTTGAAGAAACATTTCCTGTATTTCCTGTTAAGCGCCCTCATGGTGCTGTCATTACTTATCGCTTCCTGCGGCAATAACAATAACGAAACCGGCGAAAACGGAGGCGATGAAACGGTCTATGCCGACCCCCTCTCCCCGAAATACGGCGGCGTCCATAACCGGATTCGCGCCTCCGACTGGAGCGCCTGGGATTACGCCGCGAAATCGGATATGTTCTGCGCGGCAATGATGGGCGAAGAACTCCTCGGTGGCGACTGGACGAAAGGCCCCGCCGGCACGAACGATAACGACTGGACCCTCGGCTACGGCGGGTTCGTCGATACCCTCGTCGGGAAAATCGCCGAAAGCTGGGAAATGCCTGACGAAGAAACCCTGCTGTACCGCATCCGCCCCGGCGTTCACTGGTGGGATAAAGCCCCCGCCAATGGACGTGAATTGACCGCCGACGATATCGTCTGGAACATTAACCGGCAGTTCACCTCCCCGCTCTCCTATAACTACAATGCCTATGCCACGCTCGGCAAAGCCCCCCTCTCAGCGACCGCCATTGACAAATACACCGTCGAAGTCAAGGTGGAACCCCAGTGGCAGAGCGTCCTTGCCCACGTCGTCGGCGACCACATGTGGCTGGTTTGCCCTGATGCCGTCGAGGCAAATAACGGGGAAGCCCTTACCGACTGGCGCCAGTTCATCGGTACCGGCCCCTTCATGATTACCGACTACTCGGTCAGCAGCAACATCAACTACGTTAAAAACGAAAACTACTGGCAAATGGACCCGCTCAATCCTGAAAATCGCCTGCCCTATGCTTCCGGCATGAAAGAACTCATCATCGCCGATTCCTCGACGCAGGAAGCCGCCTTCCGGACCGGGCAGGTAGATATGGTTGCAACAAGCCTCAGAACCCTGGGTGACTGGCAAGCTGTCGAAAATCTCATGGAAGCCAATCCCAAACTCCAAATGAAAGTCCACCCGAGTTCCTCTTTCTTCTCCGTGTGGCCCCGGCTCGATAACAAGGACCTGCCCTTCGATGATATCAGGATTCGCTATGCCATGAACCTCGCCATCGACCAGCAGGAACTCGTCGATGATTACTACGGCGGCAACGCCAACCTCCTCGCCTGGCCGTATGTCAATGCCCCCATTTTCAGCCCCATTTATACCCCCCTCGAAGAACAGTCGCAGATTGTTCAGGACCTCTACGGCAAAGATGTCGAACGGGCAAAGCAACTTCTGGCCGAGGCCGGCTATCCTGACGGATTCAAGTTTACCATTGACTGCGAATCCGGCCAGGCTGATTTCCTCTCCATCATCAAGGAATACCTGAAAGCTGTCGATATCGATATGGAAATCAACGCCCTCGAGTTCACCGTCTACCTCAGCATGTGGATGGGCGGAACCTACGAGCAGGCGTTCTACGGCAGCGACTACCTCGTCCAGCCACAGAACATGATGACCATGGTCGCCGGAGGCGTCTATAATTACAGCCGGGTCAATGATCCCCTGATTCAGCAGGCCTACGAAACCGTCTCGCTCAATATGGGCAAAGACGAAGGCAAGGTCATCGCTGCGCTCAAGGAAATCGGCCCCTACGAGCTGGAACAGGCAGTACCCCTCCTCCTCCCCCAGGCGCATCAGCATGCTCTCTGGTGGCCCTGGTTCCAGAACTTCTACGGCGCCGTCGCCGGCGGCGGCAACGCCAATACCGACGAATACCTCCCCTACTTCTGGATTGATTCCGAAATGAAAACCGGCATGGGCTACTAACCCGAATTTCTATCCTGACAGCCCTCATCAGGGAAAGGGGTACCGTTGTTCCGGTACCCCTTTCTTTTTCCCTTTGTATACAATCAGGCAATGAAAACAATCTTCGTGTAATTTACTTGACTTTTCAATACTGTCTACCATATTATTTTATTAAATAAAATATACAAATTTTCTTCCCCTCTCCTGTTCGCTTTTGCGTAAAGGGGGCTGTGATGAAGAAGATAAGGCCATCGGTAATGACAGGTGTTATCGGTGGCCTTCGTGTTTCTATTTCGCTGCCGGCAATCGGCAGTCAGTCAGAAACACAAGGAGGTGATGCGGTTGGATGATTTCTCCATAATCGACTGTGGTAGAAAATCGTTATGTGAAAGGAGTCACCCCCATGAAAAAGATGATACTGTTTTCAATCTCGCTCCTGATGGTTATCTCGCTGATAATTACTTCGTGCACCTCTGAAGAAACTGAAAGAACCCCGGAAACAGACGATAACGATGAGGTAAAAATCACCACTACTGTCTCCGATGACACAACCTCTCCCGTGAAAACCCCGACAACCACCGGGTACCGTGACCCGGAAGAACCGAAATACGGAGGAACCTTCAATTTCATCACCGGCGATCCGATGGGATTCGACCCCTGGTATGTTTTTATGGTCCAGTGCTCAACCCTTTACCTCTGCAACGAAGAGTTGCTCATGGGAAACTGGACTCAGACACCCGCCGGAGACGGGAAGTTAATCGGAGGATTCCTCGGCTATGCCAGTCGTCTTACCGGCCAGCTTGCCGAAAGCTGGAGCATGCCGGACAACGAAACCCTGCTGTTCAATATCCGCCAGGGAGTCCACTGGTGGGATAAAGCCCCGCTTAACGGCCGCGAATACACCGCCTACGACGCGGAATGGGTAATAAACCACATGTGGTCGCCGGACACGGTGGCAATGGCCCATAAATCCAAGCTCGATGCCAGAGAAACTCCTCCTGCCGCTACCGCCCTTGACAGGTACACCCTTGAGGTTAAAGTGCCGCCTCAGTCGCAAGGCTTACAGGTTGTCTACACCGCTTCCTGGTTATATCATTACCCCAGGGAAGTCGTCGAAGAGTACGGGGATATGAAGGACTGGAAAAACGTCGTCGGAACAGGCGCTTACATACTGGCAGACTATATCTCCAACAGCATGATAACCTACCGGAAGAACCCGAACTACTGGCAGTACGACCCGGTTCACCCGGAAAACAAGCTGCCTTACCTTGATACCCTCAAAGGATTCGTCATCCCTGACAGGTCGACACAACTCGCCGCCTTCCGTACCGGCCAGATTGATTACTCGCTCGGTATCGCTCTTAACTATGACGACGGCCAGTTACTGCTCAGACAGCAACCCGAACTCGAATATGTCACTATCCCGGGTGCCGACAATCACCTGTATTTCAGAATTGATAAGCCTGAATTACCCTGGGCCGACCTCAGGGTTCGGCGGGCCATGACCATGGCTATTAACAAGGAGGAACTCATCGATTCCTATTACGGCGGTATGGGTGACCTTCTTGGTACCCCCTACCCGCCCGATGACGGTTGGGCTCCTTTCTACACCCCGCTGGAAAACATGCCTGATTCGGTCAAGGAACTGTTCTACTATTCGCCCGACTCTCTCACGAAAGCGAAAAGCCTCTTGAGCCAGGCAGGCTACCCGAATGGCTTTAAAACGAAAATCGTCTGCCTGCCGGCGGATGTCGATTTCCTCTCCGTCATCAAAGAGTACTTCGCTCAGGTTAACGTCACGCTTGAAATCCAGCCCCTTGAAGCAAGTATCTTCGCCGGGATGAGGCGCGGCAGAACCCATGAAGAAGGTATCTATACTGCCTCTCCTACGGCAGCCTTCCCCTATGATATGCACAACACCCGTATCGAAAGTTTCGACTGCTTCAGTTACTACGAACACCCTGTAACCAGGACAGCCTATAACGAACAGCGAAAATATGTCTGTAAAGATGACGCTACGTATGCCGGCATCCTGAAAGGTGTCGTGCCCCATATCCTCGACGAATGTGTCGCGATATGGTGCCCTCTCCCGCGTTCCTACCGCATGTGGTGGCCCTGGGTACAGAATTATCACGGCCAGTACGGTCTCGGCTGCGACGACCAGCAGCTTCACCTGTACTATATTTGGGTCGATTCCGAAATGAAGAGAGATATGGGATACTGATTACGTGCGTATCCTTATCGCCGTCTTTCAGGGAGAGGGCAAAATGCTCTCTCCCTCTCTTTATCCTCTATCTACCAGTTACTCACCCTCACCCTCACACCAGACTCTCTTCCGGCTGTTTTTTCGAGTTTCACCGTCCACAGGAAAACCGAAATAATCTATAAAACTCACGTTCCTCTAGCTACTAACGACTCATTACACGTTACTCATTTTTATCAGACCTGTCCGACTCGTCCGACCAGTCCGACATGTCAGACTTTTAATTCTTCTCAGACATTTCATCCTGCGACAGGTTCCTTTTTCAAGACGCTACAAGCAAAAAGCATGATTCCTGGATCCCGTTTTTCAACGG
>CAYXEG010000028.1:19461-23687 GCA_964463875.1 uncultured Dehalococcoidales bacterium | reverse complement strand
CGACCCTAACGCATTATAGAACGCGCTTGAAACCAGCCCGCCGGCGACGCTTCCGTACACCGAATACGGCAGCCCCCGCCCGTTGTACGACTGGGTAACCGTCTCACCCGTCGGGTAAACAATGCTCGTTACCCTGTCGGCGCTGTCGTAGTGATTTACTCCATACAGATTCGATTGTTAATGTTCATTACGGTATTAGTATTCGTGAATTATATGAATTTGCGCATCCTTTGTCAATATATTTTGTAATAATTCTTAATTAATCTCACAAGAATCGAATCCTTTTTATCGGAGATCTACCCTTCCCCATATATAGAACAACCAAGATGTGGTTCCTTTGCAATCTCGTCAGCGGGACATTAACAACAACCGAAGGCGCCCGGATAGAAGGAATCAGCGAAGTCGGATGGTACCGAAGAGAACAGTTTGTGCGGCGTCAGGGAAAAAGAGACAATTTTGAGACTTTAAAAACCCGACATTTCAGGGGCTTGCTCCGGCGCAGGTAAAACAGTAAATTAACGTTTAAAGAAGGAGCGAGCGATGGTACAGTAATTAACCGATAACTTCTGGCAAGCTGAAGCCAGGAGTGAAGAAACCAGGAAGTTTATCCAGGATATCAAACGGGCTACTCGCCGCAAATTCATGTTCTTGAAAAAACAGCCATTCCGGGACTGGAATAAAGGGGAGGTATGTTCGAGTGATAGCTGCAGGCAAAGCGGGGCTGCGTAGGGGATGCCGCGATAGGTACGGACTTCATTTTCCTGTACTCCTGTCATCGTTCCTGAAATATCACCTGTATCCAGTTTTACGGGATCCGTATAAACCCTCCATAATTCAGTTTTTAAAAATTTTCTCTCAAGGTACATGAAAATACAGATTCAACGAACCGCATTTCCACTTGCCATCCGCGACTACGAATTATTATACTTTAGTTATACGTATTCGTTAGATACATAAGCATATCGTATGAGTTATTATACCTGCAAGAATACCAGCTGGAAAAGAGGAGACTCCAACCATGACCGCTGTAAGTACTGTTTTTAGCCCAGTGGATTCCACTGAGCTTGGTTTCACCCTCATGCATGAGCACATCGTTCACCAGGGGCCGCTTATCCGGAATTACCCTGACCTGTTCGGGCCCCGGATTATTGACATGCTGTGCATCAACGGTCCGAGACGATTCTTCGAGGGACAGTAAAAAAACACCGGATAATGTACAGAGTATCTATTGAACTGGATTTCTATCGATGAATGATAAACTGATATTTGAAATCAATGTTGAGATTGACCCGGCACGCGTATCTCGGGTAAACAGCCCTGTTGGAGAAGTCGTTCTGATACCCTTTAACGGCACGGTTACCGGGGAGCTTTTTCAGGGGCGTATTCTTCCGGGAGGAGTCGATGTTCAGACGGTCGACCAAAACGGCGTGAGGCATATGTCGGCCCGTTACCTGCTTGAAGGCACGGATAAAACCGGGCGACCGTGCAGGATTTTTGTGGATAACAACGGCTGGTTCAGCGGAGAAATGGTTATGCCCTTTAAAACTATCCCCACGTTCCGCACAGACAGCCTGGTTCTGGCCGATTACCTGCACCGTAATAATTTCCGTGCGGAAGGTCACCCCCGTGAGGGTGGATTGATTATCAAAGTCTTCGAAATAAGTTCCTAACAGATATTAATGAGATAAATTCTATGTATATACCACAACTTCACTGCCGTCCCACCTGAAACGGGCATTCAGTTCGGCGCCTTCCGTGATGTTTTTCATATACTCGAAAACCTGCTGCCCTTTTTCGTCATTCCCGACTATCTCCGGAGGGGTATTGTCTCCGGCAATGCATGGAAGATAACTCACCCGGGCGATACGACCGTCCTCTACCCTGCATTTAGCAACGATGGTCAGTCCCTGTTCCGGCGAATACGGGAATCGAGTCTCTTTGCCACCGGGTTCGAAGAAGAACGGACCGCCGTGAGCTTTCACGAACTTCCTGTCCTGTGTCTCACCCTGGACGGTCGATGCCTCCGTACTGATGACGAAATTTCCCAGCCCGTGAAAAATCCACTTCCCGTTGTACTGTTCAATGCCCTTCAGGATATGAGCATGTGAGGCCAGAACAAGGTCAGCTCCGGCATCGATAGCGGCATAGGAAACCTGCTGTTCATACATCGCCAGCTTGACCGGTAAAAAGCCTATTCCTTTGCTGAAAAACACCACCAGCACATCGCAGAACGGCCGCAGCTTTTTAATATCATCCTCCATTGCCTTCAGCCGGGTCGGTTCGGCAAAGGTATACGTGACCGGGTATCCGCCGATGATTGGCAGATCCATCTCGTAAGCGGCAAGGATATGCAGGTAGGCGCATCCTGCTTTCTGCGGGAGAGCCCATGAACCCTTCGGGCCGGTACAGTTGTATGACAGGAAGCCGTAGCGTACCCCGTCACGGTCGATAATCGCCGGCTTTCTCGCCTCGTCGATATTCATCCCGGCTCCGCAATGGGCGATATTGCAGCGGTCAAGCCCGGTAACGGTATCTTCGATGCCCGGGTCACCGGCATCCCAGCAATGGCAATTTGCCAGGGTCATAATGGTAAATCCTGCATACTGCAAAGCCGAGATATTACGCGGGTCGGCTCCCGGGATTTCAAATCGTTCTCCCACCTGGGCCAGTCCCATATCGGCAAAGGTATTGACCCCCCTTGCAGTAAACATGCATTTAACCTGACCGAGGGTAATATCAGCCGATTCCAGGACGGGCTTTGTTTTTTCAAACAGTCGTTCAGCCGGCGGGACACCGTATAGATATACGTCTCCCACGGCCAGCATCGTCTGGGTTTTCGAACTCATTCATTCTGCTCCTCTCCGGCGTCCGATGAGTATGTCTCACCTGCATTACCGCTCAAAGTCATTTCCTCTACCGATACTATCGTCGTATCCTTCGCTGGTCTCGCCCCTGAAATCAGCGTCTGCGGAAGACGCTCGGGGGTTATGTTTAACGCTATCCCTTTTTGATGTCTCTGTACAACGAGAGAAACCGTAAACGCTGTTTCAATGTATCTCAGGTTGACTTTCAAGGTATCATCGTCCGTCCATACCCCGGAAGCGTAAACGAACTCGGGTAAATCATCAGCCACATGCAGGGTACTCAGCCTGTCAACTCCATCCAAACTGATGTGAAGCAGGAAAAGCCGGTTATCGGAACGGAATTCAGCAATGATTTCCCCCCGCTTCTCTGAAAAAGCAACCTGTTCGATTCCCAACGGGGTCTTGTAAGAGAGCATCCTCAAATCCCCCGGGAATAAACTTATGTCATTCTCATCAAAACGGAATGTCCGGTCTTTCGTGAAACGGCCCCCCTGCGGGATGCCGCCGGATTCGGTTCGGGGTAAAGACAGGCACGGCATCATCGCCGCCAGTTTGCGGTCACCCGAATCAGCACCTTCGGCTGTATCCAGGTAGCGCCACGTGATATCGAGGGTTTCCTGGGTTACCGGCTGTTCAGACATCTGGTTGATGGCAATTACCATGTCCAGATGAGGTATAACAATGACGAACTGTCCTTTGGCGCCGTCGAACCGGTAGACGCCGGAAGGCCGGCACATCCATATCTGGTAGCCATAGCCGAAGCGATTGTCGGCGGGTTTTTCATTATCGTTGTTTATCTGTTTCGATGTCGCCGCTTTGAACCAGTCTTCGGAGATTATCCGTTCACCATCCCAGGTTCCTCCGTTTAAATAAAGGAGTCCCAGCCTCAAATTATCTTCGGTTGTAGCGAAAAGGCCACCTCCCCCGTATTCCAGTCCATCGGGATGTTCAATCCATTTCAGGCGCTCGGCGACAATACCGATTTTGTCGAAAAGACGGGGTTTGAGATAGTCCGCAATCCTTTGTGAGGTTTTCTTTCGGATAACTGCCCCAAGTACCGATGTTATGACACCTGAGTAATAGAAACGGCTGCCCGGTGGATACAGGAAATTTGAAGCAAAGAAATCATGGAGCCAGCTCGGTTTCGTCCGGTCCTGCATTGAATTATTACCGGCACTCATACAGAGCATATGGTGAATCGTTAAAGCCCTGAGGTTATCGGACGGATGGTCCGGCATGAATTCCGGAAGGATATCGATAAGTTTTTCATCTACCGATACCCCTCCTTCGCGTGCCAGGATTCCCACGGCTGTTACCATATACGATTTTGTCAACGATGCCAGGGTATGGATTAATCCCGGT
>CAYXEG010000028.1:0-19451 GCA_964463875.1 uncultured Dehalococcoidales bacterium | reverse complement strand
CCTTCGGCGCAAACCTTACCGTGCCGGGCTATCATCAGGCCGTGCATTTCCGTACCGCATGCCTGCAGGTTCTCCAGGTAGTGCCAAATGGCGTTACCGGATAATCCGGCATCTGCCGGTTGAATGCGTTCCAGTTGGTTCCTCATGCGGTGTTCACCTCATTTGACAGACACACCTAATACCGGCCGTATTTTTCAACCGAATCTATCATGGCTTTCAGGTTAGCCGGCCTGATTTCTCCGTAGCCTACCGTTGAAGAAGTCAGAATAAAACCGCCGTTTTTCCCGCAGTCCTTTATCAGTTTCTTACAGTAGTCCTCCACCTCGGAAGGTGAAGCGGCACACAGAAGAGAAACAGGCACGTTACCGCACAAGCAGGCGCAGTCGCCAAGGATTTCTTTGGCTCGTTTCATATCCGATTCCTGGATACGGATATAGAAAGTACCCTTGGGAAAATCGGTAAAATATTCCAGCTGGTTGTCCCGTCTTCCCTCAAAAAACATGCGGATGACATCGTAGCCAAGGTCGAACGTCGTTTGAATCGCCCGTTTCCAGTAGGGCCAGACGAACTCCTCGAACTGCTTTTTCGATAAAAATTCATCGGATACCCTGTGCGATTCTCCGGATGAACCTATCGCAAATTTTCCAGCCTTGTGGACGGCCGGTTTCGCCTGGGAAATCTGAAATTCGAGGAACTTCTCAAGAGCGGCTTTGAGCTTGTCCGGCCTCCGGAACATATCTGCACTGACCCCCCTGAAGCCTCTGAATGTATTGGAAAAGTCGGAAAAAGGAGGATTTACTCCCCCTCGGGCATTCCAGAACGGGTCGATGGGGAAACCGATTGATACCATTTCCTTGTCAAAATCACCCACAGCTTTGTCCCATTCCTTTTTTTCCTGCCCTGCCTGTTTCATTACTTTGGCAAACTGTTCATATTCCGGCGAATCGAAAAATGAGACGAGAGATAACGGGTTTCTTCCCAGGTCTCTCAGGGGAGGCAGTTTAGCCAGTGGTTGCATTGAGTTATATACCCGTGGCAACCAGTAGCGGATTATGTAATCCGACGGATCAAGAAGAAATGCATCATACTCATCCGCTTTCATGTACTCATCCTCGCGTATCTGGTGAGGAACATCAGCAGGAAGTTTGCCACCGGAATGCCAGGTATAATTTGAATCAAGGATGTCAAGAGCTTTACCCGGCCCGGAGGTTATGTTTCCATAAGCGTCAGGTGCAAAATCGACCAGCATCCTTTTTAAAGCCCGTTTCCAGGCTGGCGCATCGTAGTAGATGCTCGAGAAAGGTATCCCGACGTGTTTACATGCCGGGTATGTCCCCGAAAACAGAACCGGGACCCTGTCCGGTACTTTGAGCGTAATAGCATCATATAGCCTCTTTTCCCGCTCCTGGAACAGCTCCTCGACTGATTTGCCGTGCTTCTTCTGGATTTCTTCCCGCAATTCCCGGTCTTCGGCCGGCATTACTTCTTTTGATTTTTCCGCAGCCATTATTTCTCCTTCTTGCATTGACGTATACTCGTCTGAATCTTTGACTCACCCTTTTAGTATTTACGATATCGTATATCACTATCGTATACTCAACTTCATCCTGTCAAGAAAATTTTAACCTGTGGGTATGGGGGAGGAATTTCCTCTTGACTTCCGGTTTCAAAGATGCACAACCCCGGAATAGTCTCTCTTATAGAAGGGGGAGGGGGTGACTCCTCAGACTCGATTTCTTACTTTTTACGCGATACCCGGAGGATTCGTTTTCAGGATGTTTTGCAAAGCAGATTTTTTCCTCCATTGTGCAATGACCCTGATTTTTAGGTTTGAGCGTATAGTTAGAACAGTATAGATAGATTGGATGTGAATTGCGGCTCTACGGAGTGAAGAAATAGCTCTCCGGTAACAATCAAAAAATGTTTTGTCTAGTACGTGAAAGCTTTTTTCTTAGGTTGTAAATACTTGAGCGGTGGTAAATCGTCCATGGGCGATTTCTGTATCCCTGAAAAATTGACTCGGATTTTTACTTATAGCAATCATTTAGTAAAATGAAATATGGAGGGCTCGCATGAATACAGTTAAATTGGATTCAGGTATTATTTCAGGTTCAATAGAGCGTAAGGATGGAAAGGATATCTATGTTTTTAGAGGTGTCCCGTATGCTGCTCCGCCCGTCGGAGCGTTACGATGGAAACCACCGCAACAGGTTGAATCATGGGAAGGTGTCAGGCCCTGTACCAGCTTCAACATACAGGCTGCCCAATATCAGGACCCTCATGCACCCGTTAACGGAGAAAAATTTCAGTCGAGTGAAGATTGTCTTTACCTGAATATATTGACACCGTCTGTTGATCCCTGTGCCAGGTTACCGGTCATGGTCTGGCTTCATGGCGGTGGACTGCGGTACGGAAATGGACAAATGTCTGTGTCGGTTAAACCCGGTCTGCCGCTCCATGGAGCGGTTCAGGTGAACGTTAATCACCGGTTGGGAGTCATGGGATTGTTAGCCCATTCACTTCTTTCCGAAGAATCACCGAATCACGCTTCCGGTAACTATATGTTCCTCGACATGATAGCTGCCCTTGAATGGGTAAAACAGAACATCACCGCCTTCGGCGGCAATCCGAATAACGTCACAATCTTCGGCCAGTCAGGAGGAGGTCTGAAAGTTGCAACGCTCATGGCAACCCCCCTGGCGAAAGGCCTCTTTCACCGTGCAATTATCCAAAGCGGTGGACGGGACTTCGATACTGTTGCTCTGAAAGACATGGAGGAATACGGCGCAACATTATTCCGGAGACTGGGCATTGATAACGAGAAAGATCCCCTTGATGCGGTGCGAAAAATCCCTGTAGAAACAGTCTTGAATATCGATCAGGAAATAAATGTCGAAATGGGCGCAAGATTCGCATTCATGGGTCCCTGGCAGGTGGTCCACGATGGCTGGTTTTTACCGGATACGCTGGTTAATATGTTCCGGACCGGCAAGAGGAACCAGGTTCCTTACCTTGTGGTTGCAAACAAGGGCGAACTGACCGGTCCTGCCTCTCTTATTGCCGATACTATGATTAAGGACTATTTACGGTTGCTGAAAGGAGCGAGTACTGAAAACTCGCGGGGGTATGCAGCAGTTTTTGACCGGGTCCCGGAAGGATGGAGACGTGAAGGTTCTGTCGCAGGGCACGGCACGGAACTGCGTTACCTGTTTGGAGGACTTGATGATACTGAAGCCCTGGCTTTGTCTTTACCCGGGTATGCGTTATCCGGCGCAACAACACCGATACCGGAGATATCCGATGCAGATTGGAACACGTCCGAAAATATGATGAGGCTTTGGGTTCACTTTGCCCGAACAGGAAACCCTTCCATAGACGGTCTCGTAGAATGGCCAGCATGGGACAGTAATACGGATAAATATCTGCTGATTAATGACCCGCTTCAGGTGAAAAACGGCTATTCTGATTTGGTCAATATAGTACCGGATACTACCAGGCAGACAATATTTTAAGCGGAATCTGCTAAAAACATGCACTCCCCCGGCTTTTCCATCAGACTCTTTCAAAGCCAGGGGAGTGTCTTTTTGAAAACGCTCCGTCTCGAAGCATCGAACTTCTCTTGTTGGGGTAAAACCTCCTTAAGGTTTGATCTTATATTTATCTATAGGTACCGGCTCAGTAGACACCACCGGTTTACCTGCTTCCTTCTTGACTATCACCCACTTGAGCCAGTTCTGGTTATCCATCTCGGGATAGTCTTCTCTGTAGTGATACCCTCTGCTCTCCGTTCTTGCCAAAGCGGCATTGAAGACAATCTCAAGACAGACCGCCATACTTTTCGCTTCATTACACTTCATCAGGCCATGGCTGTCTTTTGCATACAGTTGAGAGCATTTCTGCCCCACCCCCTGAAGTCGGGAGAGGACCTTCTCCATGCGGTCTTTGGTCCTGGCAAAGCCATTTTCAACCGGTTTGACTATTCCATCCAATTCCTGAATAGCATCTTGAGGCAAAAGCCCCTGGCTGCGCTGCAGGGGAGCAAAAATCTCGTCTTTCAGCCGTTTAACCTCATCGGAGTCAATCCGGGGGGAGGCAGCTTGAGAGGCGGCACGGGCGGCGGCCGGGCCTGACCTTAATCCTCCCAGTAATCCATTCATCAGGGGACTGCCTCTCATCCTGCCGGGAGCCATGCACACTGCTCCTCCCCAGGCTGAACCATTGTAGCTGGTGTCCCCGATTGCCCACAAACCTTCAAGGCTGGTTTTCATCTCATGGTCTACCCTTACAGGCGAGCAGCCGGCAGCCAGTCCGACCTCTGCCTCCGGGTTGGGCGGGGCAGGCTTACTATATTTACTCAGTTTACGCTGGCGGGTAAAATAACTGTTTTGTACAGGCCGGTTCCAGTTAAGCCCCGGGGGTGGACCACCTCTTTCAGGACTGATGAGAGACATATCGGCATGTATTGGCCCTTCTTTCGTCTCCTTGTATACTCCAATGACAAAATCGGGAGTCAATATGGCCGTATCATATATTTCCTCTTTTAAGACTTCGGGCATATATTTTTCGGCCATATTCTCGCCTGCCGCATTGCGCGTCCTGAAAGCTAAATTGGGAACATTCCCGCCACCTTTCACGCGCGGATGGGCGAGAAACCCAAACTCGGCGTTCCTCATCTCTGCCCCGGCCCGGTAGGCCGCCGCGACACCTTCACCGTAATGGGGGGTAAACATCGGCGCCGTACGGCTCAGGCCGCCGGTTGCCATTATGGTCGATTTGGCTTGAATTATGTAAAATCGGCCGTCGACGACATTAAGGCCAACCGCGCCGACAACGCGGTTACCCTCCTTCAGGAGTTCCACTATCTGTACTTTACTTAGTAACTTCACGCCTGCTTTGCGCGCCCTGGCCTGTAACAGCATAATCATGTCCAGGTCAGCACCGGCATGAGACCATCTGGTGCTCAAAAGATGCCCGGTAAGCAACTTTCCCTGGGCATCCCTTTGCACCTTTACTCCCCACTCGGCAAGCTGCTGAGCTGCCCCGCAGGTCTCTTTAGCATTCCGGATGAGCAGTTCCTGGTCGTTCAAGTAATACCCCAGGTTCTTCACATGATATTCGACAAATTTATCCAGGTCATCTTCCGGCGCTATGCACCAGAATACCCCTCCTCCCTTTGGCGCCAGTCCTGCCCAGCCGACGGTTGCTTTATCGACGATAAGAACATCGGTTTCCGGGGATGTCTCTTTGGCTTTGATAGCCGCCGGAAGGCCGGCAATGCCGCTCCCGGCAACCAGGACGTCTGTGGAGATAACCTCTCCAAGATCTTCCAGTTTGACCATTCTAATCCTCCTTGATTTCGCAACAAGTATGTAGACTGGATTCAATAAAAAAACTTCTGCGTTTATTCCGTAATTCGTGCCGAGGTCCATGTCACTGCTGACACAAACACCCCCTGACACCTGTTATGGTGCAGCAGATACAGATGCCGGTACGACCTCGATACACTGAGCGGGACAAGCTTCTTCACAACCCAAACAGAGGACGCAATCCTCAGGATAGGCTGCAAATGGTTGTTCCTTTTCATCATCCCAGCGAATCACGTCAATAAAGCAGGCATCTACGCAGGTCTTACAACTAGTGCAGAGGTCTAAATCAAACGTAATGTTAGCAGCCATACAGAATCTTAACTCCTTTCCTCCGGATTTATATCCTTAATTTCATAAGCCCATTGACCGTTCGGCAGCTTCTTTAAGCCTCGTATGAGGGCAGGACGATTAATCTCCGGGTCCTTCACGACCTGCCACATCTTCCATAGTTGCGGAAGAAACTCAGGGAAACGCCCGACTTCTTCTTTACAATGCTTCCTGAAGGCTTCGGCGAACTTGCGAGGCATACCCTCTTCCCTGTGCATTATGGAGCGCCCTCGTACTCCGTAGAGTGTGGCTTCGTATTGATGGGTGAGGTAACTCCTGACTTTGCCGTCCGGGTCAGGTTGGCCGCCCACGTTGACAAGATCGGTATAGACTACGGGCAAATCAACCACATCCTCCGGTTTTGTTCCCGCCGGGAGACGTATTTCCATAACTGGACCATCGCCCATCTTCTCCTTAGCGACAGCGAATTCACCGGGACGGGTGGGAAACGGAGTATGTGATTTATAATCCTCGGGATGCCATAGCGGGTAGCCTTTCTCTATATTAGCCCCCCACCAGGCAATCTGCTCTATTGTGACGCCATGAAGTTCATGATCAACCACCACATCGTAGACCAGGTCATTTTTTTCTTCTGCCATTGTCATTACCCTCCTTTCTTATTTTGCGTAAAATACGCTATCAAAATACATTTCTCTCTTCTATGCTCTTCCTGTCATCTATTTCTCTTGTCTCTCAATATACGGTACCATCGATGTGCATGCAGGACTCAGTTTGAGCATGAGTTGACTAGAAAAAGCGGGATGCCAACCGCCGCATGCAACATGACATTCTCCCAAGCCCCCCCTTTCTTGTCATGTACGCTGCCGTCTGGAATCCACCCGGGCGTCAGACCAGTTGCCATTTCAACTATTTGTCCATATCCTATCTTTATGTCTTTATGGAGGAAAAAGCCGAGGCTTAAACCTTCATCTTGAGTCATTTTCCAGCCTTCCATCAAGACTTGATATCATATAGGAAATCATATTGAATTTCCTATATAGTAAGGATAATACAGCTTGTCAATAGATAATTTCAAGACAACTTATCTTATTCTTTACCTCTCAAAGGTATTTTTGGTAGTAAGTGACCAACAAAGAAGCAAATTGTTGCTATTGTCGAAATATCGAACAATATTCAAAAAATCACTCCTCGACAATGAAGGATTACACTGTTCTTCAAACCAGATTCTGGGAGTATGGTACTTTCATCATCTTGAGTGTTTTGTTCTTTTTCGCCGAGTATATACTCACCAGGCAATCCTCGCATGATTCTGCGTGTGCGAGGGCTTCGGTGAAATGATGAAAGACAATTTGACAAACCTATTGAAAAGAAAATCTGGTATTTGAGTGACGAGGGCACGCTTGACGGGAAATTTTCAAGCCAATAATGTTTTAGATGTTCGCAAAGCTATTCACATAGACAGAGTATAAAAAATAGACATAGTCCGGCACCATTTCGGAATAATCATTTACCTGAGCTGCTTATGAAAAACTAACTCATCAGGAGGGTATCATGGTAAACCGGCAACGTATTTCCCGTTCTTTTTTTCCTGCCTTATCTTATTAATGCTGCTGGTCGGATTGATACCTGGCTCCCTGTTCACCGAAAAGGCGTTCGCCGAAGATATCAGTACGGCAGAATTGAAGGGCGACGTCACGCAGGACAGCCTGGTCGCCGGACGGTACCCGGATAGCTTTTGTCAGCGAGCGCGACGGCAACCCGGAAATATACCTGGTTAATATCGCTGACTCCAGCCTTACCCGGCTAACCGGCAACCCGGCGATAGATACCGACCCGGCCTGGCAGGGCGACGGCAGCCGAATCATGTTTGCCTCCGACCGGCAGGCCGGTATGAAAATCTACTCCGTAGCGCCGACCGGACTGAGCCTGAGCCGCTGGACAACCTCGCTGGGAGCGAACGGTGAGCCTCACCTCAGCCTTAACGGATCGGTCGCTAAATCCCGCAGCCTGGCATCCTACCGGCTTCCCGGCAGCCTGTATATTTCATCGAGGCCAACCGGGAGCAGCGAAACCGCCGCACCGGCTGACGGAACGAGGCTGGTCTCCCTGACAAGAGAAGGAGCCGATGGGCTGGCAATATCGGTCCAGTCAGTCGTAGCGTCTCCGGGAACAGAGGTATCGGTGACGGTCAACCTGACAGGAGCCGAAAACCTCGGTAACCTGGCTTTCGACCTCGATTATGACAGGACAAAATTAACCCTGCTGGCCGTCACACCAGGCGAGATGCTCGATTCCGGTATGTACGCCGTCAATCCGGAAAACCTGCCGTCGAACTCGGGCAGCCTCCGCTTCAACTGGGTAACAACCGCCGGTTACACCGGCTCCGGGACGATTGTTACACTTCGTTTCCGGGTCGCGGACGGGCTGGATAACGGAGAAACCATCGCCTTACCGTTGTCGAACCTCATGACTGCCAGTCGGGATATCGTCGAACTGCCCCGCAGCGGGGAAAACGGCCTGATTACCCTTTTCGTTCAGCAGGCAATGGTTACGGGTACCACCTGGCAGGTAAACGGAACGATTCTCGGAGAAGTAATCCTGACGCTCGACGGAGGGACGATGATAACGAGCGTCACGAACGGCAGCTACCTGCTTGGTATCAATACCCTCGTAGAGCATACCGTCACCGCTTCGGAAGCAGGCTATCAAAACCAGGAACGAACGATTAATGTAACCGATATAACAGAATCGTATGCCCTCGACTTCAAAGGCGATAATGGGCTTATCCCCAGCGCCCCTGATTTATCCTACGTTCTCGCCTGTATCAATAAATGGAGTTACCCGCCTTCGGACGGCACCGAACTCGAAATGCCGAAGGTACTGGCTGTTATCAACCGGTGGAAGTATCCGATATTGACCAACCCGGACTAAACATAAATATTAAGGAGTGGTAACAAGCTCTGGTTTTCATCGATTGCAAAGGTAACATATCTTTGCACTGGCAAAACTTTTGTCATTTTCTGTGTGTTCGGTAAGTAGAATCGATTCGTAACATACAAGGAGAATAAGGTATCTCAGGCATCATACCTGAAACTCCGGATACGACAGGTCGGGCACCAGGTAGTATGTCCCCCCTGACAGGGTTTCTTCTCCGGCTCATGAGGGCAGAGTTTACCTCCATATCGTAGCCTTTGCATCGTACCCATTAATCGTAACATGACCCTACCTTAATTCGGTTTATCTCTTGTCCTAAGGAGTGGGTCCATCTCAATCCTTGACCGGCAGCGATTGGGTAAGCAAAGAGTCGAAGCTTACCCAATTATCAGGTCCATTACTTTAAACAATGATTGGTCACATCACCCAGTCGTAAAAATGTGGGCTGGTTTTGAAAACGCCCTGAAGCTTTATTCTAACACGATGGTCGCTGAATGGCTCAGACGTGGATATCGAAATAACATGGAAATATATAACCTCAACGACTGCGAGATAACTTTTCCATGGTGGCTGGGTAACTATGAATTCCATGCTTCACACCGAGTTGCATTACTGGCTTAGGATTATGGATACTACTCAAAGTATGGATTGAGCGAAACGCCTGGAATCAAGTATGTCTGGTATAGTGAAGACCCTCTTTCAAAAAAGCTCTAATGACCGAGGAATTACTCCTTCCAAGAATGGTTTATACTTGAAGACAATACAGGTAATATATATATATGCCTTTTATACTATCCGAGGAAAAACAATATGAAGAATTGTAAGTCATTGTTAAGTCTGTTACTTATAGTATCCCTTCTTATCGGAATACTCCCATCCGGGATTTTCTCAACCCCGGTCCATGCTGCCGGTGACGGAACAGTGACGAACAGCGCAACAGCGGTTGATCTCGATGCGCTGATGGCTATTATCGATGATGATACCGACAGCAACAAAGACGGCCTGCCTGATGAATTGTGCCGCATATTAGGGCTTAATCCAGACCTGGATGATAGTAACGGAGACGGCTTGACAGATAAATTCAAGCTGGATAATGGGTTAGACCCGCTTAAGGCTGATACATACGATATCGGCATCACCGATCTTTATGCGCTGACCAAGGGCAATGCCGACCTGCCGCTGACTTCCGATTTGCTGAATGTGGATACAGACGGCGACGGGACCCCGGACATCAGGGATAAAGATATTGATGGCGACAAGGTTCCCAATGCATCGGATATTTCACCATTTTCGTTTATGTCTGCGAGTGATAGCCAGACCATTACTCTCAAAACCAGCGGAAAAGCCGTGAATGTAAAGCTACAGGTACAGCCAGGAGACATTAATAACTTGAAAGACAACAGCCGGATTATGACCTGGCCGATCGATACGTTGGGACAGATGAACAACATCGACGATTCAAAGGACAATGTAAAAATCGTGCCTATGCTTGAAGTTGATTTACCTGAAGCACTCAGCGAAGATGAGATTGACGAGTGGGGATATGTCTACTTCAACAATCAGCTTTTTCTGCCGCTCCAGTATGTGATGGATGATTATGAACCCGTAGCGCTTTCGGCGGAACTGTATTTACCCGAAGGGTACGGAACGGTTCTCGATTCGAGCGAATATCAAGTTGATATTACTTTCAGGCTTTCGTGGCTGATGGTGGCACAGGCGCACGACCTCTCAGCACAATGGGAGCCTTATGCAAAAATCCAGACACTTGTGACTACTACAAGGCCGGTCTACACATACGACTTTATGGGTCAGATATCAGGAATAGACCACTGGGAGGAATACCAGTATTGGCGCGATGTGACGCTGGAGGATTTTACCATTACATATGAGAATGAGTTACTGGGCAGCAGTATCTCTAACCGGAATAACAACAATACACCCGATGTTACCGTTTTCTGGTATAACGGCAAAGAAAAAAGTGTTTACGAAATAATTTATTACGACCTGACTTATGACAGCGAAGCAGGAGTCTATAAGGCTGACAGTCAATACGAAGGTACGGTTTATCAGTTCGATTATATTGAGAATCCGCAGAATCACATCGAATGGGACGATTCTGCCCGTATGAATCGGGTACACAACGCCCAATATATAATCAATCAGGAAGGTTCTAAAAGTTATACAGCCTATTACACCGCTTATGACGGATATATTGAAGTAACGCCGAATTTCAAGTCCGGCTTTGCGGCGGATCCGTTTAACATCAATGGCATGGGGTACTTCACGGAAAAGAAAGAGACATTAGATTTCTGGTGGTGGGAACAACAACAATACAGCTATATCAGGGACGCTGCTTATATTCAAGTACCGGATGACCATTATCCCACTTTATGCGGTGAAATCTGGTATATATTTGAGGCCTATAACCCCAACCTCGGCTGTAATGAAATCAGTCTGCTACTGCAGAACGAGTCAGCCAGCGGTACCGTTACTACCTCGAAAGTTCTACTATCGGGCTTGAAAGCGGATCCGGACACGCGAGCGGCAAGGTTCAGCATCAAGGACCTGGATAAGGCGCTTGCTCTTGATATCCATGATGTGAACAAAGACGAAGTCGACGACCTCATGTTCACAACCCGTGACGGCAGGATGTTCTATATCGAGGATTTCCGCGCAGATACGAACTGGACGGACCGGATGTATGAGCTTCCCGACGGACGCGATAGCAAAGGAGTGTTTTCCCAGAGCACGCGTTATCATGATTTCAACAACGATGGAACCGAGGAACTCGTAAGCGTCCAGGCTATCCGTATGTCGGATTATCACTCAACCGACCTCTATTTTCAAGTGTCGACCAAAGAGGACATCACCAGGGTTAGTAAGATTCTGATGAAGGATACAGTACCCTTCACTATAACGGGCGTGCAGGCCAACGAGCATGAAAGCCTTGATACAACCCTCCTGGCCGGCGACCATACGGAAGACCTGGTATATATGGCTTCCCTGATGCAGCATTATTATCTTCAGGGCAACCGTTCCATGGCGGAGGCAGTGGACGCTTATATTTCCGACGTTCTGGATAATAACGCTGGCTGGCTGTACCGCTCTACCGCCAGCTATTCGCATGTCTATGAAGCCCTGTTGGATATTGGCAAGCAAATCGACAGCAATGAGACATGGAAAGCTTATGATGGGCCTCAGCCGTTACTTATCCTGACCCGGGGAAAAGAGCGTCTGAAAAACATGGATGAGACCGGTGATACAGACAGGGTTGGGAATCATCTCAAGCTGACCATACCGTCCGATAAAACTGTCATCAACAAGCAAATGATCGTCAAGTGGCATGACGATGGTGCGACGCTGAGTCAGGACGGGATTACAGACATGGTGCAAGGCAATCCTGCCGGACTGTATGAATTCCGGGCGGACCCGGCCGGCGCCTTGGAGGTTCTGGGCGCGTGGAACATGGGTACTTCTGAAATCATAGGCATTGGAGATGCCGTAACAGAGGCGGAATCCTTCAATGCGTTAAAACTGGTTTTAAGCGAGTGGAAAAACCTGGTGGTGACGAAAAATGTAATTACGAAAATACCTGTCTTGTCCAGTACGTTCCATGGACAGCTTTTCAAAATAGGTATTACGAAATTTATCAAGCCCAATATGCTCAACTTCGCCTCGTCCAGCATTGCCTACAAAGCGGAACTGGCAAAGTACAACAATATGATGGGCAATTACCGCAAGGTCGGGGCGGCCATCAATTGCGCCGGTATTCTGATTGACGTTGGCGTTTCGGTTTATTCCGGATATTTATATGGAAAGAACATGGCTGAAGTCGGAGGTACGGCTTATGGTATTGCGACAGGCGTTACTTACGGCAGTATTGTCCTGGCGACATCATTGTTTACGACTTATCTTGTCAGCCTCGGCCCTGTAGGCTGGGTAGCTGCCGCTGCAATAGTTGGCGATTCCCTGCTGGCCGGAATGATAACGAATTACAGCGGCACTGTCACTCTGGGGGTGATGGCGATAATGAAGGTGTTGTATTCCAGCGACACCTATACAGGAACTCAACTGATGTCCATTGAAAATTCGGATAACGAGGAAAATAATAAAACAGAAACAACTGGTATGGATTACGGAGTTGTTGTTCTATCACGAATCCGGCAAGTTCAGGAGCAGGATGCCCTGATACGCGCTAATTCCCAGAATTCACCCGCGAATGATTATTATTCCCTGGCTGATAGTAAAACTTTCATCTACGTTTCCTATTCCGGCAGCGCGATTAAAAACTACACAAAAGAGGAGCGCTCCTGGAACGTATACCAGCAGGACGGGTTCTGGTATAACAACTGCCGGAGCTTCAACGACGACACGATAGAATTCCTGAAAGCCGGAATGAACATACCGGTCGTGCATACCACCACGATGTGGACGAGGCTCATTGGAAGCGTCACGGTCAACCGGTATGCGATATATACGACGACCGACGAAAAGGTAAGTGAGTCAAGTTATATCGACAGCGTAACGATTTATTACGACGTTCTGCCGCGAAGCCTGGCCGAGTTATGGCAGGTTTTTCCCCTTGTACCGGACGGGCAAATCCCTCATGCGGCGAATAATGAACTGTCCTATAAGGACCCGTATCTCGACTCCGACGGCGATGGCGTGCCGGATCTTCGCGAGGAGGGGCTAGGACTTAACTCGGAGAGCACGGACACAGACAACGATGGACTTACCGACTATTATGAACTGAAGTACGGGTTCGACCCGCTGTTAGCAGATACGGACGACGACAGTATCGGTGATTATGAAGAGTGCATGAACCGTTATGCTATTACCATCACGACAAGCCTGGGCAGCGTGAGCGCACAGATTAAGTCCGACCCGACGAAGTCCGATACCGATGGCGACGGACTTTCCGACATGAAAGAACGTGAAAACGACACCAACGCCGCTTCCCTCAACACACACGGCTCCCGGTTGTATGACGGCAATGCCCATCCGCCCGTTCTGCTGCAGGAATTTACCGATCAGAACGTGTTGGACGGCACGACCCTGACTTACAATCTGGCGGAGTATTTTTCAGACGAGGACGGTGACACGCTGGAATATAAAACAGATTATGGCACAATCAGCGACGACGGCATCCTGACCTATACGTTCGACCCGTTTAACGACGGTGCTATTGTAGAAATTACCGTCTCCGCATGCGATCAGAAAGGCGGCTATTGCGAAGACGCTTTTCAGGTATACGATACGACAAAGCCTTTACTCGAGTCCATACAGGCGACCTATCCGGATGACCTTTCGAAAACTCCGGTGACACCCCTGGTGCTGACGGAATTCGAGGATGAGCTGTATACCAATCCGACCTTTGTCCTCCGCTTTAATAAACGGATTAATTTCGATAGCATCAATTCTTCAGCTATCACCATGACGCCCATCGAGAATGCCGATCTGGACATAGACTGGTCTCTGGTCCAGCATAGGGCGGCTGTTTCGATTGAACAGGTTGACAATTATACCATTGAAATTACAAGGTCGGAGCCGATCGTGGAAAACGCCATCAAATACCGGCTCGATATCCCTGCGGCGGCAATAATGGATAATAGTGATCAGCCCATGGAACAGGATTTCACAACAGTTTTCTATACGGGAGACCATGTCAGCCCCTGGCTGATTTCCGTCAGTGATGTTGTCGATATCAATACACCGCTGATACTCACCTTCAGTGAAGATGTTGTGCTCACAGGGGATCAGACCATATCGTTCTTCCTGGAGACAGGTGATGCCAACGGAACAAGCCGTTACTATACTCCCAGAGGAGAACAGACCGGCAACAGAACTATAGAAATTGCCATCCGTCCGAACTTTCTGGATGACGGGACTTCTTACTTTATCGGGGACCCGCATATATCGGTTGTTATATCGCTGCATCAGAATACAGCGAAATCAAACGATTATACGAATATCAAAGATAAATACGGCAATATCCTCTACCACGAAAGAACGCTGAGCAAGGCGGACCGTATGTTTACCACGGGCGATGTAACTGGCCCGGAAATCATGGAGACATTGAATGTATTTGCATCGGATCCGACCTATCAGCCTTATGAAAACTGGTATAATGTCGAAGCGGAAATAAACGGTGAGATTCGCATCGACTGGAGCGAGAATGTTTATAAGGGAGATGGCTTCGATGGTATCTTCCTGTTGCACGGTGATGCGGCCGGCTACTGGCTCAACAGTGTCAGCATTGTGGAGCGTAACGAACTGAAAACGCTGGCGGTAAGACCTAAAACATGCCGAATTGAAGGAAATACGCTGATTATCACTCCTCCCGATTATCTGGCGGCCGCAGGGGTATCTATCGATGTCTTCATACCAAATTCCGCTATTCTTGATTCGAGTGGATTGAGTATCTACGATAGACGCCGTCCAAAAGAGAGGACGGTGCAGGACATAACAGTACCGGATAATCGATCCTATTATATAAGTGTGGTTTCTTCTACATCTACAAGTTCAATCCAGAAAGTCGAACAGGTAATAACACTGGCAGATAGAAGCAATGCAGGCATAATCCTTGCCCTGTGCGGCCTGCCGGAGCAGGTAGAACGGAAAGTCGCTCCCGGCAACACCCTGACGGCGCTGGCTACGGTTAAAATCACCGATTTTTATGCCGACGGCGTCAGCCTGTGGAAAGTGCTGGATGACGCCAGCGAGGTACAGGCAGATTATCAGTCGCCTGATGTCGTAACAACTGAGGAAAACCCTAATCTCTCGCGCTTCATTACCATCGATTTGAACGAGCCAATGCTCGCGGGAGAAACCTACGTTCTGAAAATCGCAGATGGTGCAATCGGAACCAACCCGTATCAGGAGCTGTTCTTTACTGTTGGCGATTACCCTTTAGTTGCTTTCGGCGTCAACATCCTAACGACCCGGTCGGTAGACGGTATTCTCAGGGTTGGGGAAGAGGTATCTACCGTCAGTGGTTTTAAAAATTACTATGATAAAATAAACGGGACTCTGACTTACCAGTGGTATACCTGCGATACGAATAATCAAAATACCGCACAGGCGATTCCCGGCGCGACAAGCCAGATATACGTTCTACAATCTTCCGACGAGGGGAAACACCTGTTCCTCAAAATAACCGCAGATACAACCGCATGGGATTCCCAGATTGATAATCCCTACGTACGCTGGGGCTCTTCCGTGTCCACATACATGACCCAATCTATGGGGATCGTGGAAGCTGCTTTTATGAAGGACTGCAACCTAGCCGATATTTCAGTAATGGAGACTGGCGATGAAACTACGGAGTTGCTGGAAGACTTCAGCAGCGCGGTGACAAGATACGACCTGGAAGTACCTGTCGGTATGGAAAGTGTCCGGGTGAAAGCTTCGGCCGGAGAATCCGGCAATTCATCCGTATACATCAATAACTGCCCTTCAGAAGACTGGACCGGTAGAGAGAATAACGGAGAAGCGATACCAGACGGGCTTGACATCCGGTTAAATCCCGGAATCAACAAAGTCATCATCAGGGTCGTAGCCGAAGATACGCGCGAAACGAAAGAATATGACCTGTTCATTACCCGTGGACACTCGACTGACGCAGATGCTTCGCAACTGAAGCCTCAGGCATGGCGGGTGGATATCAACAATAGCAAGGAAGCATATACAGGGCAGACTCTGGTAGGCGACTATGTTATCTATGACTATCTTGGCCGCGAAGAATCCGGTACAAGTTACCAGTGGTACCGGTATAGTGACGGAACTACCTCCAACAAGACAATTATTCCGGGAGCGACGGGGAGAACTTATATTCTGACGGATGAAGATATCGGAAAATATATCGCCTTTGAGGTAACACCGCGGGTAGAAGGAAGTATCTCCGGCAGTGTGGTGTTATCACTGAAAGCGGGTATGGTAACCGCAACGGATGATTTAATATCTGAAATCTCGAATATAGAAATCATATATTCCGGAAGCAATTTGTTAAACGACTTTTCAGCCGATAAAAAGGTATATCCCATAATCTTTTCTTTAGCGGATGGCCAGATACAGGCTGAAATCATAGTGACCGGCGGAAGCAATGTGACCATCAATGGCGCATCGGGTAATACCGCTACAGTTGATTTGGGAGAGACAACAGTTGTTGAGGTTACAGCGGATACTGGTGGACCCGAACAGACTTCCTACTACGTTCTTCTGGATTCTCAACCGCAGCCGGAGGTAATAACCGTGAATGGAGGCGAAGAAGTAACTGTTGACGGCTCGTCCGATGCTAGTGCGGATTGGGAAACGATTGTCTATGACCAGTATGGAGACGTGATTAACAAAACAATAGATTGGACAGTTCCGGCGGGCCTGAGCAACTCGCAGAGTGGACTGTACCGGCAGTATATTAACTTTATGATTCCTGCATCAGCTTCTTCCGAGACTTACGCTGTTACTGCGGCTGTTTCATCCGCAAAAGATGTCTCTGTAGAGAAAATTCTTACGGTAATTGTGATTGCAGCCTCCATTCAAGGTGAAACTCGAGATGTCGCCGGTACCATGATATCCGGTGTAACGATATCTACTCCGGGAAGCACCCCCGTTGAAAGTAACAGTGATGGTATTTATGTGTTGACAATACCGGTAACCGGAACTTATACCGTTGTTGCTCATAAGAATGGCTTCCGTGATGAGGAAAGAAACATCAATGTCTCTAACCTTAGCGATGTTTATTCTCTCAATTTCAGAGGTGATTACGGTCTTATACCGAATACTCCGAATCTATCCTATGTCCTGGCGTGTATCAATAAATGGAAGTACCCGTCTGACGGACTGGGTCTCGATTTATCGAAGGTGCTGGCGGTGATTAACGCATGGAAATTTCCTGTTGAGTAGTCAAGTAACTTAGATGAAACACAGTATTGTTTCAGAGAAAGTTCAATTCTCCTCTGCCTCCACTATAAAGTCGATAAGAGTAGGAGCGACTCAATAAAAGCTTTTATAGTTGAATATGGAGAAAAATAACAGGGATGGAATCAATCCAGCCCTCTTCTATTTCAAAAGGCGTATACGAGGAAAGCTAGCCCTTGCCGATTCTAAACATCTTGGTGCCACAGGTCGGACGAACGCCATGGGTGGCCGGTTTGCTGTTCTTCATAGTTATAGCCTTGGTATCGTTCAGTCGTTTCTTTATCCTGCGTTAAACACAAGTCAAACAAGAAAGCCAAAAAAAGGCCGGAGACATCTCCGACCTCATCCATGGTCGATATCAGTTGTCAGTATTCACTGGGAAACAGGACGGTGGTTACGCTCCGGTCGGCCTCGGTGATTATCCAGATTTTCGGCAGGCCGCGTACGGGAAGTACTTTATCGAGCTGATGACCGTCCCGTTATCGGTAGTGGTCAAGGATGTTCCGCTCAGATGGTCCTGGTGGATGAATCGTACCTCTTCTCCCTCTCTCTGCGCCACCAGCCGGCTGCCGAGGTAGTAACTGGTCGTCACATTACCGGTGGTCAGATTCTTTTCGTAGTACCTGTTTATATACAGTACCGTCTCTCCGGCTTCCGTCTTCTTTACTCTGTTGCCGTCACCGTCGTAGATAAACGTGGCGACGACCGTTCCGTTCTCGCTTACCATTACCGGCCGGTTCTCCGCGTCCCAGATGATTGTCTGGTTATCGCTGCCCCGATACGTCATGTTGCCGTTATCGTCATAGATATACGCTACGCCTCCCACCGAAGTCACGGCGTGAGGCTTGCCGCCGTTGTATGAGTACCCCACTCCGTTCCGGCTTACCATGTTCCCGATTTGATTATACTCGTAGCTCTCGTTGTAGGCGCCGGATACCGAGGTCAGCCGGTCGAGGTAGATGCGATATAATTAAAGGTCTGTTAAAACCATGATATTACCCAAAAGCTAATTCCCCAAACCGATATTATAGTAGCAAGTATAAAACCGGCGTAAAACACTAACCTAAACTTCTTGTTATAATTAATCAAATTTTTTTTATACATTCGATAATATATGCAAACAATTGTCATTATCAAAGCGGGGATTAATAAATTCAATCCAGGCGCATACTCTGACATAAGTTCCCCCTAAGGATTTGGCACTGCATTCCCATCAATGTAATTCTTCCCTCTATTTATTCTATTCCAACCATCGATAGCTAATTGGACAGATAAATATGTCATATCAACAGAGAAGGGTAAAGTAAAGGGTACTTCCGCAAAAATGATAATAGAAATCCCAAACACTATTGTTCCCAATATTCCAGCAGTCAATTCTATTGCACCCGTTAATATTTGTCCAAGTTCTATTTCTCTCGCTTGCTCCAGTATTTTTTCTCGATCGTATGGATATACCGGTTGTTCCTTATCATTATTGTCATAACGAAATTCATCGGAATCTTGGTCTGTTTTATCTTCAATCGGTAATTCCGGTTGCGAAGGGTTCTGTGGGCTTGGTTCGGCTCCTTCGATTACTTTTTCGACTATCTCAACATCAACTCCTCCAAGACCGGGAACAGTCATGACTTCTTCTTGAGTATAGTAGCCTGTTGGATCAATGTACCTGAGCGGATTGTTCAGACAATAAGCATATCGGTTAAAAGATTGTGGGTTATCTGGATAGGTAACAAATGGATCAGGTGACACGAACCTCCCTATCACCGGGTCATAGTACCGGGCGCCGTAGTAGTAGAGGCCGGTGCCGTCAAGCCGCTGGCCGGTGAATTTTACATCTGTCGGCACGTCACCTGACCGGGTATCACCGTACGGGAAGTATTTTATCGAGCTGATGACCGTCCCGTTATCGGTGGTGGTCAAGGACGTTCCGGAAAGGTGGTCCTGATGGAT
>CAYXEG010000027.1:0-24080 GCA_964463875.1 uncultured Dehalococcoidales bacterium | reverse complement strand
TGGGGCTACTGGCATAAATGGTGGGTTGACTTCGGCAGGATAAACAAACCGAACAAATGGGTGACTTTACGGGCGATGAGGGTGCTGAAAAAAGCCGCCGAAACAGTTTACTAAGCCGGTAGATTTATCGACATAATCATCAACCTGTGATATGATACAGGAGCAATGTTCATGTACTAGATAGAACCGGTCGGGTGTCACTGAAACGGCCTTGCCAGAGGCCGGGGATACCGGTTTATCCAGTACTTTTTTCTTTCCACTTATTCTATCCTGATGACACTCATTCATCTGCCAGCATGCCCGGCCGTCTGACTTTCCACATAACACAAAAGGAGGCGGGAGCATGCTTGTTGTCGAAAAACTCAACAAATCATACGGTCAGGAAACAGTCCTGAACGATATCTCGTTTACCCTGGACAGGGGTTCAATTGCCGGTCTCATCGGGGCTAACGGCACCGGGAAAACAACCCTTTTCAAGATTATAACGGGCATTGAAGAAGCAGATTCCGGACGGGTTTCACTCACAAATAATGAAAAAATCGGCTACCTCCCTCAATCGGTTTCTATCGAGGAAGGGCGTTCAATCGAGAAGCTCTTGGAAGAATCGTTAACCGAGCTTCGAGCCCTGGAATCCCGGATGCGGGTACTCGAAGCAGAGATGGAATCAGGCGGCCCGATTGTGCTCGCAGAATACGAGGCGGTGACCGGCCGGTTCGAAGCGCTCGAGGGGTATGACATCGTCTGGAAACAGGACAGTATTCTTGCCGGTATGGGGCTGGGAACCATCGACAGGTCGAGGCCGGCGGCGTCACTTTCCGGCGGGGAAAAAACCCGGCTGAGCCTGGCGATGCTGTTGATGAGCAGCCCTGACATCCTCCTCCTCGACGAACCGACGAACAACCTGGATATCGAAAGCCTCGAATGGCTGGAAAGTTACCTCGGGCGATATCGCGGCGGGGTGGTAATCGCCTCCCATGACCGGCGTTTTCTCAATTCGACAGTCAACCGGATATATGAAATCGACGAGCATTCCCACCGGCTGAAGGAGTATCCGGGCAATTATGATGATTTCCGCTCGGCCAGGGAAGCGGAACGCCGCCAGCAGGAAACAGCCTGGGAAGAACAGCAGGCCGAGATAAAGGAGCTTCAGCAGGTTATCCGGACGGTGACGGTTACGACGGGAAAGATTAACCGGTGGCGGGACAGAGATAAGTACGCCTACACCTTCAAAGCGGAAAGGCAGCAGCAGTCGCGGTCGCGCTCCATAAAATCGGCGAAAGAACGGCTGGACCGGATACTGGAAAACCCGGCTCATAAACCAGCCAGGCCGATGCGGTTCAAATCCGGGCCGGTCGGCGCTGAAATACGTTCCGATTCGGTGGTGCATGCCGGGGGTATCGTGAAACGGTACGGCGACCGGGTGATATTGAACGGCGTCGATGTTTTCCTGCGCTTCGATTCACGCATGGTTATCACCGGCGCTAACGGGACAGGTAAGACGACCCTGCTCCGGATTCTGGCGGGGGAGGAAATACCGGATTCGGGCTTCGTGCATATGTCGACTGGAGCGAAACCCGGCTACCTGCCGCAGGAATCCTCGTTACCCGGCGAAGAAACCGTGCTGGCGTGGTACCGGAAAGGGAGAGCCGGGCGGGAGGATGAATTCATCTTCGACCTTGTGACGACCGGCCTTTTCCGGTACGACGATATCGGGAAACCGATTCGTAACCTGAGCCTGGGACAGAAACGGAAACTGGAACTGGCGCGGATAATCGCCGGCGAACCGAACGCCCTGATTCTCGACGAACCGACCAACCACTTCAGCCTGGACGTTATCGAGGAACTGGAATCGGCGCTTTCCGCCTTCAAAGGGCCGGTGCTGGCGGTTACCCACGACCGGGAGTTCATTACCCGGTTTCAAGGCGAGGTCTGGGAACTTTCGGAAGGAATTTTGCATAAGATATTGTGAGAAATCATCGGAGTCCAGGACTGAGATACAGGGAGTCAGCGGGATTTTCCCCCCGCCGCAGCGTTGCTCATCCGGTGGAGGCGGGCGTAGAGGCCGTTCTTCCTGAACAGTTCGTCATGGGTGCCCTGTTCGATTATCTGTCCGCCATCGATGACGACGATGAAATCAGCATCCCGGACCGTCGAAAGCCGGTGGGCGATAACCACCGTCGTCCGGCCTTCGAGGAGGGTTTTCAGCCCCTGCTGGAGGATGTATTCGCCCTGGGAATCGATGTTGGCCGTCGCTTCGTCGAGCAGCATGATGACCGGGTCGGCCAGCAACGCCCTCGCGAAACTGAGTAACTGCCGCTGCCCCATACTGAGGTTCTGGCCTCGCTCTTCGAGTTCGGTATCATACCCCTTTTCGAGATGCATGATGTAGTCGTGGGCGCCGACTGCCCGGGCGGCTTCGATTATCTCCTCGTCGGAGGCGTCAAGCCTGCCGTAGCGGATGTTCTCCTTAACCGTACCGGAAAACAGGAACGGGTCCTGCAGTACCAGGCCAATCTGCTCGCGGTAGCGGGTTTTGTTAATCGTCCGTATGTCATGCCCGTCGACGGTAATGCGGCCTTTATCGATATCGTAAAACCGGGCGATGAGGCTGACGATAGTGCTTTTCCCGGCGCCGGTCGGCCCGACCAGGGCAACCGTGCTGCCGGCGGGTATATGAAGGTTGATATCGGTCAGGACTTCGATTTCCGGCTCGTAACCGAAATGGACGTTTTCGAACCGGATATCGCCTTTCAGCCGGGGTATGACGAGGCTTTCGGGGCTGTCCGGCATGTCCGGCTCGACGTCGAGCAGTTCGAAAATCCGGGAACCGGAAGCCATCGTTCGCTGAAGCTGGGTGTACTCCATCGTCAGGGTCCGAATCGGTTCGAAAAACCTCTGAACATAGAGCAGGAACGCCAGCAGGGTGCCGACGAGGAGCGTGCCTCCCAGCACACCGAAACCTCCGTAGAGAAGGATAACTGCCGTCGAAATTGACATAAGTAATTCCACGACCGGCGTCATCACCGCTGACACCCTGGCGGCGCCCAGGTTAGCCAGGAAATGGTTGTTGTTATATTCCTCGAATTGCCGTGAGTTCAGGTCTTCGCGGGATAGACTCTGGATGACCCGGACGCCCGAAATATTTTCCTGGAGCGCGGAATTGACGAGAGCGATTGCCTGCCTGACCCGGATGAAGTAGTGCCGGGCTTTTTTCTGCCAGAAGATGATGAAGATGATGAGGAAAGGCACGACTGCCATCGTCAGCAGGGCGAGTTGCCAGTCCATGACGAGCAGGGTAATGATGACGGCAACGAGGCTGACGACTTCGCCGGCAACCCAGAATGCGCCCGAGTCGAGGAAATCACCGAGCTCCCCGATATCGTTCTGGACGCGTGACATGATGCGCCCGACCTTGTTGGCGTCGAAGAACCTCAGCGACAGCGTTTGGAGATGGTCGAATACCTGGCTGCGCAGGTTCAGCATGATGCTCTGTCCCAGCCTGGCCTCCGCCCGTATCTGGGTGTAGTAGGCTGCCCAGTTGAGGAGGGCGTTGCCGATGAAGAACCAGACAATCATCGTCAACCCCGCGGCGTCGCCCGCCATGATGTAGTTATCTTCCGCCCTGCCGACAAGCCAGGGGCTGATGATATTGGTGGCGGTTAAGAGCAACGTGGCAATAATCGTCAGCGGCAGGGCGACTTTATAGGGGGCGAAGTATTTCAGCATCCGGGTGACAATCCGGGAATCGTACGGTTTACCGAAGACGATTTCGTCGTCTTCATTGAGGCTGCTGCTCAGCTCCATATCGTCGGGCTGAGTTGTTACCGCTTCCCGTGCCTCGCCCGGAACGGCTGCTGCAATGAGTTCTTCCGCCATGATGCCCGATGTTTCTTCAGGAGGAGCTTCCTGGTGCTGGAATTGCAGGTCGTAAAGCTGGCGGTAGAGGCCGCTGCCGGCGAGAAGTTCGTCATTTGTGCCCTGTTCGGCAACCCGGCCGTTCTCCAGGACGAGAATCTGGTCGGCCGCCTGCACCGAGCGCAGGCGATGGGCGATGATGAAGGTCGTCCGTCCGGTCGGCATATCGGCAAGCGTCTGCTGAATGAGGTATTCGGTCTCGGTATCGACGCTCGATGTCGAATCGTCCATGATGAGGATTTCCGGGTCGAGGAGGAGCGTCCGGGCAATCGAGAGCCGCTGTTTCTGCCCGCCGGAGAGATTGATTCCCCGTTCGCCGATGAGCGTCTCGTAGCCCTCCGGCAGGCTGGTTATAAAATCGTGGAGGTGGGCGATTTTCGCCGCCTCGGTAATCTGTTCGTAAGTTGCATCCGGCCGCCCGTAGCTGATGTTCTCCCGGATGCTGGCCGAGAAGAGGAAGGTATCCTGGTGGATGATGCCGACATGGCGGCGGAGCGAGGTCAGCGAGAGGTCGCGGATGTCGGTACCGTCGATGGTTATCCGTCCGGAGGTCACGTCATAGAAGCGGGGCAGGAGGTTGGCGACAGTCGATTTTCCGCTGCCGCTCGCCCCGACGAGGGCGATTATCTGACCGGGCTGAGCCGTGAAATTGACATTTTGCAGCACGCTTCCCGAGGAGTCGTAGCCGAACGAGACGTTCTCGAAACCAACCTGCCCCCGTACCGATTCAAGGTCGATTGCTTCCGGTTTTTCTCGTACCGGCGAAACCTGGTCGAGAACTTCGAAAATCCGCTGGCCTGAAGCTAATGCCCTTGAGTAAAGGATTACCAGCCAACCCAGCATCCGAATCGGCATGCTGAGCATAACGAGGTAGAGGAGGAACTGGGCAAGTTCGCCGTGGGTGAGGGTGCCGTTAATGACGAGATTGCCGCCGTACCAGAGGATAGCCGCCATCGATAACGTCAGGGCGAAGCTCATCAACGGGCTGGTCGAGGCCAGCAGGTTGTTGGCGTTAAGTTCCTGGGTATAGATATCCTCGGCCTGCCGGTGGAATTTTTTACTCTCGTATTCCTCGCGGGAGAAGGCGCGGACGACCCTGACACCGGTCAGGTTTTCCTGGAGAATCGTCCCGAGAACGCCGATTCCCTGCTGGATTTTCATCCACAGGTAACGGAGTTTGTGGTTGACGACGACCCACCGCCAGGTGATAAAGGGCAGGACACTCAGGCTTATCAGCGCCAGTTGCCAGTTAATCGAAATCAGGAGTATGGTAACAGCGACCATCAGGACGATGAAATAGATACCGCGCAGCAGGGCGAAGCCGACGAACATGCGAAGGTTTTCGACGTCGGCGGTTGCCCGGGACATGAGCTGGCCGGTCTGCGAATGATCGTGAAAAGCGTAGCTCAGGCTCTGGAGCCGGTTGTAGAACAGGTTTCGCAGGTCGCGGGCGACTTTCTGGGAAAGGTATTCGGAAAGGTAAGTCTGCCAGTAACTGACGATGCTCCGTAAAATACCGGCGCCGATAACGGCCAGGGTGATGAGGAGCAGGTCGGTCCGGTCGGACGATGTCAGCGCCAGGTCGATAGCATTGCCGGTTAACCGGGGGATGAGCATAGCGAGGCCGGCGCCGGCGAAGAGGCACAGGTAAGCCAGCAGCGCCCGCTTCCAGTACTTCATGAAAAGACCGACAACACGTCGAAAGATTACCATAGCAATACGTCCACCCTATATTAGCACGATAACAGTCAGGGTGACACATCATTCGTTCCCGGTATAGTTTGAAAGACTCGGTTCGGAACGATACAATACAACCGGGAGGTAGCAGAGATGAAGACGGAAACAATCACCGGGCGTATCAACGCCACAGCACTGGAACTGCTCGAACAGCATCCGGAAGGGCTGCGGTTTTCCGTTCTCCGGTCGCTTATCGGGGAATCCGACCGCAGTTTTCACCCGAAAACGGTCAACGGCTGCGTCTGGAAACTCGTCGAACGATTTCCCGACAAGGTCTACAAACCCTCGCGGGGGCTTTTCCGGCTGCTGAAATACAGGACTGATGAAGAAAAGTAATCTTTGCCCCATGTTTGACAACATGATTCGTAAAAACTATACTTCAACCACTGAAAATTCAGGAGGACAGGCATGAAAGACTTACAGGGCAGGACAGCCTTTATCACCGGCGGGGCGAGCGGCATTGGCCTTGGAACAGCGAAAACGATGGCTAAGTACGGCATGAACGTCATTCTCGCCGATATGCGGCAGGACGCCCTCGATGAGGCGCTCGGTTATTTTAAGGAGAAAAACCAGCCCGCCCACGGGATAAAGCTGAATGTGACGGATAGAGAAGCCTTCGCCAGGGCGGCCGACGAAGCGGAATCGGTCTTCGGCAATATCCACGTCCTCTTCAACAATGCCGGAGTCGGCACCGGCGGTCCGGTGGCTGCCCTCACCTATAAGGACTGGGATTACGGTATCGGTGTTATCCTCAACGGTACGATTAACGGACTGGTAACCTTCCTTCCCCGGATGCTGAAACACGGCGAGGAAGGGCATATCGTTTCGACCTCATCCACCAACGGCATTGCCGCCACGGGTATCGCCATCGTCTATGTCACGGCGAAGTTCGCCGTTGCCGGGATGATGGAAGCCCTCGCTACCGAGCTTCAGGGCACGAACCTCAGTGCTTCGGTGCTGGTACCGGGCCCGGTCAGGACGAATCTCGGAATGACCTCGAACCTGAACCGGCCCGACGCTCTGAAAAATGCCGGGCAGTCCTATATGCCTCCCCCGCCGCCGACCGGAGAAGACGCCGAGCGGATGAAACGCATGAACGACCCGGCGGTCTGGATGGACCCCCTGGAAGCCGGCGAGCGGGTAGTGCGGGGCATCCGGAACAACGACCTCTTCATCATGACCCATCCCGAGTTCAAGGCAGCCTACCAGGCGCGGCACGACGCCATCGTGCGCTCCTGCCCGGATGAGCCGTTCAATGAAAAACGCTGGGAGATTATCAAGGACTTCGGCACCGTCATTTACAACGATATCTATGACAAACAGCGGCAGGTCGGCCCCCCGGACTGGGCATTGTAACACCTGACAGGACTCCGTATTGTAAGACATGACTTTTTCAGTCATGATACTCTATGCTGTTCCTGAAAGGATGGTGAAGTATTAACTGGATACAGAGCCTGTCGAAAGCCATCGACTATGTTGAAAGCCACCTGGATGGAGATATCGGTATCGATGAAATAGCCGGCCAGGCCTTTTCATCAAGCTCGCATTTCCAACTCGTTTTTCACGTCGTGATGGGATTGACCATCGGTGAGTACATTCGTAACCGGCGGCTGAGCTGCGCCGCTCAGGACCTGTTGAGGCCGGACAGGAAAATCATCGATGTCGCGATGCGATACCGGTATGATTCCGGGGAAAGTTTTTCGAAAGCCTTTACCCGCTTTCACGGCATTCCCCCGTCGAAAGCAAAACGGGGGAAAGTTAAAGTGTTTCATCCGCTGTCCATTAACATCACCATCGGGGGAGGGTTTGATATGTCACGCAATCTGATAGACGAATTCTACTGGAGCGATATCGAAGAGCCAAAAGGCGAGAAACTGAGCGATAAAGAAAAATACTTAAAAATTGTCAGTTGGGCACTCAAAGCCAGAGGGCAAAATCCGGGCGTTTTCGATGCCCTGACCGAATGGGTGCTGGACGATTCTCAGTGGAGTGACAATAAACTCGCCGAAAATGAGCAGATTTTAATACAGGGCGTGTTTACCCGGTTCAAAGAGCAAAATGCAAAACTTCGGGCGTACCTTTCGGAACTGGAACCGTCCGGGGTGGTGAACGCCGCGGTTTTCAAGACACTGTCTCAATTCGATGACGAGCTTTCGGGAATCCTTCCCGACAAACGATTGCAGGACGTGATAGCCCGGGTATTTGCTGATTTCTCCGTTATGCGGGAGCGCAGCGTTCGGGAACTGATTGCCGGCAATAAAACAGGCCCCACCGGTACCGACAGTGTCAATTTTTTTGGCTATATCAATTACTTGAAAGACTGCGATGCTTCTGTACAGTGGACGCTGTTTATGCCGGACGTGGTTGAGAAACAGCAAAAAGGATTCAAGGTAGAGAGCTTTGAATATAAAACAATGCCTGCCGTGCGCTTTATCGGGCGGGAAGGCGATGACTTATTTTCCGATATGGAAACTCGTAAAAAACTCTTTGCCATAGTGGACACCCTGAACGAATACAAATCCGGCTTCGATTATGATATTTTGTTTATGCACCATAACGGGGCGGGCGTCGATGTCAGCCCGTGGAGCGGCCTCTGGGGACGGTTCATGCTGGCGGATGCCCCGGTACCCGAAGGATTTGTCTGTTTCGACTTCGTGCCGCAGAACGATGGCAAAGCGGGTCCTCCGTACCTTTCCCGGTTTGCTTATGCAACCTTCTCCGGCGATACGGAAGCTTTGCATAAACGCGAGGGATATGACAGCGACGCCATGTACGATGTCACCCGGAATATTATTCTCGGCCAGGGGATACTTATTCCCTACCCGGAAAAATACTGGACTGCGGAAGTGTTTCTTAATGGCTGCGATAAACCAAGTACCGCCTATATGTTCAGCGCCGATTTTTAAACCGGAAAACGAATTTTTATGTTCGATTATGTAGATAAGCTTGACAGAACTGGAATGCTGTTATAGTATAATTAACTTGAGTTGGATGCTTGCATTCGGCTCACAATATAAACCCTTCTGCTGTTACGTCAGTTGAAGGAATAGAAACAACAAGAGGGAGAGCAACGCTCTCCCTCTTTGAGTTTTCGTTTGTTTATTTACCATTGACTAACCTCTCCGGCATTTCTATAATGCTGGTATTGTTCCGGTATGAGAAACGAATTTCTCGAAGGAGGTTACCATGACTGACGTACGGCAAAATCTCTCCATCTTCAACGAGTTCAATTTCAAAATGAAACCGGTCGGCATCAAGTTTCTTCTCTTCAAACCCGAAGGCATCAATAAGCTCGAAAAAAACCTCTCCCTCTGCGAGATGATGCGGGAAGCTCAGCAGTACCCCTTCTACGCGGTGCAGAGTAATTTTACCTGCGTCGGGCCGATTTTAACCGGCATGGTGGAGGGCGACCCCGTCTTCGAGAGTGGCTCAATCGGCCCGAACCTGCATATCTTCGAAGAAGCCCGGGCGAACCGCCGCCTGTACTACGAACTCACTAAGCTTGAAAAAGGCAGCGTCAACTGCGTTGCCTTCGCCCCTCTCGATAAGCTCACCTTCGACCCCGATGTGCTGATTCTGGCGGTCGACTCAATTCAACTTGAAATCATTCTCCGGGCGTTGAGCTTCTCTTCCGGGAAAAGTTGGACCAGCCGGGGAACCCCGGTCATCGCCTGCTCCTGGCTGACTACCTACCCCTACATCCGGGGCGAAGTCAATTATCTGCTGACCGACCTTTCTCACGGCATGCGGGCCAAGCAGGTGTTCCCGACCGGCACGATACTGGTGGCAATACCCTTCGACCGGATAAACCCGCTCATCGAAGACCTGAAGAAGATTGACTGGTATCCACCCATGTACACCGAAGGCCGGGAGGCACACGATAGAAAATTCGCCGAAACCGTCGGCTCTCTCCAGCGGAAACTTCAGGAAGAAAAGGAATAGGACCATGAACGAAATCAGGCTCGACCCGGAACGGATTATCAGCGATATCGACCCGAATATCTTCGGCGGGTTCGCCGAGCACCTCGGGCGGTGCATCTATGGCGGCATCTACGAGCCGGATTCACCCCTGACGGATGAACTCGGGTACCGGAAAGACGTCCTGGCAGCTCTGAAACGGCTGAAACTGCCGGTGATTCGTTATCCCGGCGGCAACTTCGTCTCCGGCTACCGCTGGAGAGACGGCGTCGGCCCGGTAGAAGAACGTCCGGCGCGGATGGAACTTGCCTGGGAAGCGGTCGAAAGCAACCGATTCGGTACGAACGAGTTTGTGACTTTCTGCCGAAAACTCGGTTCCGAGCCGTACCTGGCGGTGAACTGCGGCGACGGCGATATGCGCGAAGCCCGCGACTGGGTGGAATACTGCAACGGCACCCGGGATACAGCCCTGGTGAACCTGAGGCGGGCACACGGTTATGAAGCCCCTCACCGGGTGAAGTACTGGGGAATCGGCAACGAGGTGGACGGCCCCTGGCAGACCGGCTTCAAAACCCCCCAGGAATACGCCCGTGCCTTTACCGAATTCGGCAAGGTGATGAAGTGGACCGACCCGTCAATTAAGCTTCTCGCCTCTGCAGTCTCACTCTGGGAAGATGAGATTACCGAACGGGCGCAACTCCTCATCGAACAGGCCGGGCAGCTCATCGATTACATGGCGCTTCACTGGTACGTGGGGAACCCGGAGAACGATTTCGAAAAGTACATGGCGGTTTCGGAATTGATAGAAACGAGGCTGAGTTCCTACGAAGGCTTATTGAAAATCCTTTGCCTGGAGAAAAAACTCGGCAAAACCATTCCCCTTGCCGTCGACGAATGGAATGTCTGGTACCGCGCCCGAGGCGCTAATATCGGGAAGGGTACAAACCAGTTGGAGGAACGCTATAACCTCGAAGACGCCCTGGTGGTCGGGATGCACTTCAATGCCTTCATCCGCCACGCCCGGACGGTCAGGATGGCGAATATCGCCCAGATAGTGAACGTGATTGCCCCGGTTTTCACTAGTCCTGACAGTATGGTGTTGCAGACGATATTTTTCCCGTTTGAGATGTACGCCTCGACCTGCGGCAGCACCGCCCTCGATACCTGGTGGCAGGGAGAAACCTTCGGCGGCGGTATCCGGACGCTCGATGTCTCAGCGACCCTCGACGAAGCGAAAAAACGGCTCTCCGTCTACGTGGTCAACCGGAGTGAAAAAGACGCTCAGGAAACGGTAATCAGGCTCGATAGAGGCAGCTTCACCGGTAAGGCACGGGTATTGACGGTGAACGGACCGGATATAAAAGCGGTCAATACCTTCGATACCCCGGACAGCGTGGTCACCCGGGAAACGACTGTCCCCGCAGAAGGACAGGAATTACGATATACCTTCGAACCCCACTCGGTGACAGCGGTGGTAGCGGAGATTGTTTAAAGAGAGGATATAGGGGTAAAATCCCTCACCCTGCCCCTCTCCTGCAATGGGGAGAGGGGATTTTTTTAACTATTTCTTCATCTCTTTAGCTATCTTCTTCGCCCAGGCTTCTATCTCATCCCACTTCCGGAAATCGCCGGTCGGAGCTTTCACGTTTTTCAGTATCCATTTGTTGAAGAAGCCCAGCTTGTCCGGGTCAGCCTTGCCGTGGAATATCCCGTTATCCCGGGGTTTTATCTCAGCGAAGGCCTTTTTCAGTTTATTCGGGTATTCCCACCCTGCCATCAATGTTTTAATGTCTCCCTCGCCGGTCGGGCCGCTCGAGAAGACCCAGACCGGTTTTTTCTTCAGCAGTTCGAGGTTATTATTGACGAACTTGACGGCTTCTTTTCTCCACATGCCGATGTACACGGCGCTGCCGATGACGAATGCGTTGTACTTCGAAACATCGGCCGCCTTTCCGGCTGCCATAACATCAGCCTGAATACCCTCCTTCTTCAGGGTTTCACCAATCTTTTCGGCGATTTCTCCGGTAGATCCGTATTTCGTACCGTAGACAACCAGAACTTTCTTAGCCATAGGAATCTCCTCCTGCAATCAATCGGTTCATCTTTGAAACATATTTATACACTATCGGCGACGAAAACTCAATACAGGCCGGAAATACAGATACAAAAAGGGGCGGGCTTCACAGCCCGCCCCTTTTCATCACCAGGGTCGAAAAAGTACCTAGTAACCCATTGATTTCTTAAGAGCCGGATCAACCCACATGTACTTGTAACAGTCATTGGTGTTCGCCCAGCCTGCCCAGGTGTACCCCTGGTAGTTCTGGAGCCACGGCCACCACATGTTGAAGGTATAGCGGGCCGGGAACCAGATTGCCCAGGCGGAAGCGAGTTCATACACACCGGCTTCTTTCATGGTCTTGAAGTACTTATCGGGATTCTTAACCATATCGGCGCCGATAACTCTGCCTACTTCCTCATAGTACGGGTCGTCGAGGTAGGCAACGTTAGAGTACATGCCCTTCTTAGTGTTCAACTGCTCGAACGGCGCCCAGAGGCCGGTTGCTGGAGCGTGAATCATTTCTTCATGTCCCCGGGCAGCCCACAGCCCGTTGAAGGCACCGGTTTCCAGCGTTTCTATGTCCATGATTATGCCGACCTCTTCCAGGTAAGCTTTCAGCATCGATACTTCATCGGCATTCGCTACATTAATCTGTATCTTTGTCCTGAAACCATCCGGGTATCCCGCTTCTGTCAGGAGTTGCTTGGCCTTTTCCTGATTGTAGGTGAACAGCATCTTGACTTCTTCGGGCATTTCCTCGAGCGGAGTATAGAATTTTTCGAAGCCGACAGCCGGAGTGTAAGGGTACCCCAGCAGTACGCCTTCTCCTTTGAGGTACTCTCTGAGGATTTCCTCCTGGTCGACTGCCAGGTTCATCGCCTGCCGAACTCTCAGGTCGTAGAACGGTAATTCAGGTTTATCGACGCGCATGGCTGCAAGACTCGCATTCCCCAGTCGTTTATACCATTTTACCTGGGGAGTTCTTTGCATGACATCCTGGGCTTCATCGATGTTAGCAGCACTCCCGTTGGCGCCCCAGATAATGTCGATTTTACCGGTCCTGAAGGAGGCGAGGAGTGAAGACCTGTCGGGGAGAATCATTTGTTTCAGCTCATCGACGTAGGGTAAACGATACTCGGGATGCAGCGGGTCGAACTCGAAGTAGTTGGGGTGCTTGGTATAAGTAATCGAACTGCCGGGAACGTAATCGGTCAGCAGGAACGGTCCGGAACCAACGACCTCCGTCCAGTCCTGCCATCCGTCTCCTTCGGTCCAGCATTCCGGCGGGTTGACATAGAGGTTATCGCCGATTTCCAGGAGCATGATTGCCTGTGATGTCGAGGGTACCTTGACTTCTACCGTATATTTATCGAGGGCTTTCCATGATAATGGGCGTCTCGGGTCTCCCGGCGGGTAGGACATCGCCTGCCATGTCCCCTGGTAGTTGAACTGGTAATCGATGTTCCAGACGACATCGTCCGCGGTCATTTCCCGGCCGTTTGCCGGAGCTTTATCCTGGTACTTGATGCCTTTGCGCAGATTGAAAATAATAGTTTCACTGTCCGGTAATTCCCAGCTTTCGCAAAGCTCACCTGCCATGAGGGTTATGTCGCCGAGAAAACCCCAGTCCCAGGCGGTTTCTTTCGTTCCGCCCGGACCTTTCTTCCAGTCACCCTGCATCAGTTCGTTACTGGTAAACATCATATGAGCCACGCGGATTGCCTGAGCGGTCGTCGGGTCCATCGGCCCCGTAAAATCAAGCCCTGTTGCAACGAGCGTTCCTCCTACCTTAGGTGTCTCAGGAGGAAGCAGTGTATCTTTGTCTTCTTCCTTGTCTTTCGAGTTGCAGGATGATACTACCAGGGCGATTACCATCAGGCAACTCATCATCAACCATACAATCTTTTTAACCATTCCGGTATTTCCCCTCCTCTCTCAATATTAAATGAATATATCATGTTCATTTACGGGAAACAGTAATGGACGGTTCACCGTTAAAATTCACACCGAAGACTTATTTCAAAGGCATCACCTCCCAGATTCGGGAGTAAAACGGGAGAGAGATATTTTTAAGCACTAAGCAGTGAACGAATAAAGAACGGATATTCGTGATATGACCAGACGGTTCCGGCGACTCTTTTCCCATGTTTTCACCTCTGTTCGGGAGTAACGATGAGACGGCAAGGGTGTCGGGTTGTCGGGTTGTCGGTGTGTTTGAAATAAAGTGTAGTCATTTCAACCTGTATTGTCAATAACGAACAGCTCTGAAAAGCATACCATTACCTGTGAATGAAACCGGAAGAAAAGGGTATAATTCGCCTTTGTGTTACAGTCCGGGCTTTCACCACGGTAACAACCCTCAGGTTTTATTCACACTTCCACCGGAATCTGACATGATGCTGTGTACCGGTACCCCGGCGGTTTCTGGTAGTAAAGCTACCCGTGACGACGAGGCTTACCCCTTATATTCTATTTTAGTGTGAATAAATAGATACTATTGATAGATGATTTCAAAAATAAAAACATACTTGACACAATATTCCTTATCGATTATTATAATTATGAAACATATCCTTTCAAAGTCAATTCAAGAGGTATGGTTGGTATTTAAGCGTTGAGCTGCTTAAACCAGGCACCCTTCATTCCCCCGGTCGGGTCTTCTTAATTTTCATGGTTCGATTAGCTGCCCCGACCTCGTTTCCAAAACTACCTGCGTCTTTTTCATTTGCTGGTTTTACCTTGACAATCCGCGTTTTCCCCGACTAAAGTTGTGAACAACAGGAACTGCTGAACAGCCCGCACTGTGAAAGGGGAAACAGATGGCACAGAAAGACGAACCGGTTGTCCGGATAAAGTCAGGTAAAATCGAAGGTACTCATACTGCTCCGCTCTACGTATTTAAAGGCATTCCTTATGCCGCGCCGCCGGTCGGTAAATTACGCTGGCTGCCTCCGCAGCCGGTCGCAGCCTGGGACGGCGTCCGCCCGGCGAAGTACTACGGCCCGATTGCTCCCCAGACAGTCATGCCGATTACCGCCATGAATACCCTCCGCGAAGAGCAGCCGCAGTCGGAAGACTGCCTCTTCCTCAATGTCTGGACGCCCGGCCTTGACGACGCGAAACGTCCGGTCATGGTCTGGATTCACGGCGGGGCGTTCAACATGGGTTCCGGCTCCGAGCCGAATTCCGAAGCTTCGAAACTGGCTGCCCGCGGCGATGTCGTTATCGTCAGTATCAACTACCGCCTCGGCCTGCTCGGATTTCTCAATCTGAACGAAATCACCGGCGGAAAAATCCCTTCCACCGGCAATGAAGGCCTTCTCGACCAGATTGCCGCCCTCCGCTGGGTACAGGAGAACATCGCTTCTTTCGGAGGCAACCCGGATGATGTGACGGTCTTCGGTGAATCGGCTGGCGCCATGTGTATCGGCTGCCTGCTGGCCATGCCGGCCGCGAAAGGCCTGTTTAACAAGGCGATTCTTGAAAGCGGTATCGGCGCAAATGTCTCATACCTCGACGCCGGTGTCATGATGGCCAGGAAATTCCTCGACGTCCTCGGCATATCGGCCGATAATACCGAAGCATTGCTTACTGTACCGGTCGAAAAGCTGCTCGAAGTGAACCAGGCGCTGAAGAAACAGATGGCCCGCACCGACGAAGAAGACATGCGGATTACCGTCACCGCTCCGGTTATCGACGGGCATACTCTTCCCGATATTCCTCTCGAATGCGTGAAAAAAGGGTCGGCCGCCGGGATAAAAGTAATCGCCGGCACTAATTACGAAGAATGGAAACTGCTCTGCATGACCGATTTCGACCTCCCGAAGCTGGATGAAACCGGGTTACTGAAACGTCTCGAGTATTATCTGCCTGCCGGATATGCTGTCGGGCTGGTTGAGGCGTACAAAAAAGCCCGCTCCGCCCGGGGAGAGGATACGAGCGTTCCGGAACTGTTGAAGGCGATTCAGACCGACCGCATGTTCCGGATGCCCTGCCTGAAAACGGTCGAAGCGCAGTCTCGCTATAACCCCGATACCTGGAATTACCTCTTCACCTGGAAATCGCCCGCCCTCGGCGGCGTGCTCGGCGCCTGCCATGCCCTCGATATCGGTTTCGTTTTCGGCAACCTCGAACCCGAGTTTCACGGTATCGGTCCGGAAGCTGAAAAACTCTCCGATGAGATGCAGGATGCCTGGCTCAGCTTTGCTCGTATCGGCAACCCTTCCTGCAAGAGCCTTGGTGAATGGAAACCATACGGGAACGAGAGAAACACCATGATACTCGGGAACAATTCACAGCTGGAAAAAGCCCCGTACGAAGAAGAACGGAAAGCTTGGGAAACGATTCCCGATTTCTTTACCGGCGAAATACGGGTGGAAGAGTGATGAAGTGAAATAACCGGAAGATAAGAGTATAATCTCTGATGAAATAAACACGGAGGACAGACGTTAATGGCAGATACAAAATACGGTGACCTTATTCATTCGACCGAACTGGTTCATCAGATACCTCACTACACCGGCTACTCCTACCTTTCCCACAAGGGAGAGCTGGACCAGAATTGCAGTATCGGCTACCACTGCATCACTAAACCGATTTGCTTCGAAAAACCCCACTCCCATGACTTTGTCGAGATGCTGTTTTTCTTCGGCGGCAATCCCGAGGATATCCGTGACCTCGGTTGCGAGGTGGAAATCACCCTCGGCGAAGAAAAAGAAAAGCACCTGCTTACGAAAGCCGGCGTTGTTTCCATTCCCGCCAACCTGGTGCACTGCCCGATAGATGTCCGGAATGTCACCAAACCAATCATGTTCCTGGAAATTTCCCTGACCCGCGAGTATGGCAAGCCGAAGGCAAAAGAGGGAGCCGAATAGCCGTTAAGATGCAATCATCCCGCATTTGAGGCTGTCCGAAAACGGTAAAACATACAAGAAAAAGAACATATTGTACAATAAGAGAGATTGTATATTCGTAGATGATTATAAATCCCTCTCAATATTCATTTTGAAAAGGAGAAGCTGTATCGTCTGCCTCTCTTCAAACTTCCGAAGAGGGATTTTTCGGATGACCTCATAAACGGGGATTTTAAACGTACAAAAAAATAATGCAAACAGGAAGATGACCAAACTCAGAATTGCCCTCGTTCAGATGTTTTCGGAAAAAGGGGATATCGAAAAGAACCTTGCCGAGACAGCCCGTCACATTGAGGAAGCGGATAAGCGAGGGGTAGACATCATCGGTTTCCCGGAGGCAAGTATCACCGGTTTTCATGAACCGGCCCGGTTTCCTCACGCTGTTCTCCGGCAGGATAGCCCTGAGGTGACACAATTCGTGAAAATGACGGAAGGTAGAAACCTCACGGCTCTTGCCGGAATCATCGAGGAAAACCCGGATGGCGTTCCGTTCACTACTCATATCGTAGCTCGAAAAGGGAATCTGACAGGGTATTATCGGAAGATGTCGCCGCCTGTTGGGGAAGGTGAATGGTATGCCCCGGGAAAAGAAAACAAGGTGTTCTGTCACGGGGATACAAAATATGGCATTGCAATTTGTGCTGATATCAAACTGAGGCAAAACTTCAAAGAATGTTCGCAGATGGAGGCGAAGATTATGTTTGAACTGGCTGCCCCCGGACTGTATGGAGACCGCGATACACGTGACTGGAAAGCCGGCTATGAATGGTGGGAAGATGTTTGTCTAAGAATGCTTTCAGATTATGCCATGGAGAACAACCTCTGGATTGCCGTCGCTTCCCAGGCCGGAAGGACTTCTGACGAAGATTTCCCCGGCGGCGGCTTTCTATTCTCCCCTAAAGGCGAACGGGTCTACGCAACGAAAGACTGGCAGCCGGGTGTTGCGTACCTGGAAATCGATTTTGATTCAGGTACAATTAAAGAAATCACTTAGTTCCTGCAATGGGAAACAGGTCGGGAGGGGACGCAAGCCCCCTCCTGCTTATCTCCGGATTGCCCATGCTTCCTGGTTGTTGAGCCCTATAGCGATATAGATAGCCCCGATAGAGAGCAGCGGAACCACTGCTATATACGGTATGTCGGTGAAGAACATATAAGCCAGGCCGATTGCTCCCATCAGCATCAATACCGCTCCGGTGGTGAAAAACAGCCGGTAGTCGGTTTTTCGGACGATACCGAGTTCTTTTCTCTTTTTCGCCAGCCACATCGATAGCAGCACCATGCTGATAACGATGCTTCCAATAATGCTTACCGCAATAATGACAGGATTCATTTCCCTTCCCTCCTGATGTATTCTTCATTTTATCAGGCGAACATATCTACGCTAAGGTCGAAACGGCTCTGTTTTGTGATAACAGGGGGATAACATTAATGGTACGGGTAAATCACCGCTGTAATCCCGGCGTAAGAATTTGTTCGCAGAGTGTTATTGCGCATTTTTTCCGATTTTGCCATTTCCCGACTTCCTGTGCCATAATGCCGGTATTAAAGTATGGGAGGTACGGAATGGAAAAGAATATCACCTATTTCGAAGAGCTGAACCGGGCGAATACCGCGAAGACGTTCGAACTGGCCCTGAAGCGGGGCAAAGAACTGGGTATCGGTACCTATATCGTCGCTTCGACCTCCGGCTGGACGGCTGTCGAAGCTTCGAAAGCGTTCGAAGGGCAAAAACTCATTATCGTCAGCCACAGCTACGGCTCCCGGGAACCGGACAAGTGGATGTTTACCGATGAAAACCTCAAGATAATCAGGGACAAAAATATTCCGATGGTTACCGCCGCCCACGCTTTCGGCGGCATTACCCGTGCCATGAACCAGATGGCTGTCCAGGCGGCCCCGTCCACCTACGTCATCGGCGATATTGTTGCCAGCACCCTCCGTATGTTCGGGCAGGGCATGAAAGTAACGGTCGAGATTGCCTGCATGGCGGCCGACGCCGGCCTCGTCAGGTGCGATACCGAGATTATCTCGATTGGCGGCACCGGCGGCGGCGCCGATACGGCGGTCGTCCTCCAGCCAGCCAACAGCCACCGGCTCTTCCAGACCAGGATAAGGGAAATCATCTGCAAACCCCGGAAAATCTAATCGGTACCTGTTACTCGAAAACACAAAACAGCCGGCAGAAACGCCGGCTGTTCGGTTTTTCCGTCACACAATTGTAGTTGGTTCTACTCAATCTTCGTTGTTCACTCTTCGACAGGCTCAGAGAGAACGCACACAATACCGCTCATGGTGAGCCTGTCGAATCAGAGCGGTAACACACTTTGAGTATTAAGTGCTGATTATAACAACCATGATTGAGTAAAAAGTTGTAATTTGATAACTGTTGAAAGTAACTGTTTCATGATAGAATAGGAATGTTTTTTCATATAAGTATTTTAAAAGGATAAAGAAATGGAAAAGTCGATTATCATCATCGGGGGAGGTCTTTCAGGCCTGTCAACGGGTTGTTACGGCCGGATGAACGGCTATAAAACATCCGTCTTCGAAATGCACAGCATCGCCGGCGGCGTCGCGACGGCCTGGAAACGCAAGGGGTACACCATCGACGGTGCCATGAACTGGCTCGTGGGTACCCGGCAGGATACGCCCTACTACAAATTTTTCAAGGAACTCGGAGCTGCCGGTGTGTGGAAAATATACAATCATAACCGGTATTCAGTGACCGAAGGCCCGGACGGTACGGCCTTTACCCTGTTTTGCGATGCCGACGAATTCGAAAAATACCTGCTGGGAATAGCTCCGGAGGATAAAGAGGCAATCCATGAATTTACGGAAGCTATAGGCATTCTGGCCAGCTACGATATCCCGGCGGATAAACCCGCAGAACTCTATACCCTGGACGACTTTGCGAAAATGGCGGAATTCGAGCCTTACGTCGAAGTAGACCGGAAATGGGCCGGTATGACCGGGCCGGACTTTGCCCGGCGTTTAAAAAATACGTATTTACAGAAAGTATTTTCCAGCATTCAAATGCCTCTGAATATGATTCTATGGATTCTGTCATTGCAGCACAGTAAATCCGCCGGGTATGTCCTGGGCGGCGCCCTGGCGCTGGTCGAACCCATCGAACGACGTTACCGGGAACTTGGAGGCGACCTTTTCCTGAATGCCAGAGTTGAAAAGGTACTGGTTGAAAACAACCGGGCGGTGGGTATCCGACTGACTGATGGAACCGAACATCGGGCTGGCTGGGTCGTTTCCGCAGCGGACGGGCATGCCACGATATTCGATATGCTCGAAGGCCGGTACATAGACGATACAATACAAGCGATGTACGACAAACCGTCCTTATTTCCTCCGCTCGTCTATGTGGGGCTGGGGGTAAACCGCACATTCGACGATATTCCGTCAACCATCGGCGGACTTAACTTCCCGCTTAAAAAACCCGTTGTAATCGCCGATAGAGAAGAAACCCGCATGAACGTCCTTATCTATAACTTCGACCCCTCTCTGGCGCCGGAGGGTAAAACCACGGTCATTGTCTCCTTCGGCACGAACTATGATTACTGGGAAAAGCTGCATCAGACCCCGGATAAATACACGGCGGAAAAGAACCGCATCTGCGATGAGGTGATTGACGGGTTGAACGAACGCTTCCCGGGAATTGCCGGTCAGGTGGAAATGCGGGATGTGGCGACGCCGATGACCTGGGTGCGGTATACCGGCAACTGGAGAGGCAGCTACGAGGGATGGATGTTCGGCGCTTACGAAAATATTCCCAAAACCCTCCCGGGACTGCAAAACTTTTACCTGGCCGGGCAGTGGGTTAATGCCGGCGGCGGCATGTGCACCGCGGTAATGTCCGGTAATCATACCATACAGCTTATCTGTAAACAGGACGGGAAACGCTTCGTTACCTCCGAGCCGTAAATGAAAACATCGTATCAGGACGGAGCCGGCGTCACTGCCGATTCTTTCGTTTTTGGATATTGTTTTTTCTTTTTACTCAATCATGGCTGCAATAGTTAATACTGAAGGCTGATACTGTATTACCGCCCTGGTTCGACAGGCTCACCATGAGCGGTATTATGTCCGTTCACCCTGAACCTGTCGAAGGTTGAACAACGAATATTGAGGAGAAGCTGGTTCTTCGTCAGGTTGTGCCATTTCTCCTGGTATTGTATAATCAGCATGTCTGTAATTGCATCATTTCGGATTATCGTCCCCCTTTCACCATTCTCTAATTGACTGGCTGAGGAGGTACCATGAAAAACTCCTCCATAGCTTTAGAGAGATTTTCCGGCAATCCCATTCTGAGGCCGGAATCCGGCCACCCGTGGGAATCCGGCCAGACTTTCAACCCCGGTGTTATCCGCCTTAAGGACACGGTTCATATCATCTACCGGGCTATCGGTGATGACGGTATTTCCCGCTTCGGTTATGCTTCTACCGAAGATGGTCATACCATTAAAGAAAGAATGCCGGACCCGGTATATCAGCATCCGCTCACCTCGTTCGGTTTCAGCCTGCCCGGTTACGCTTCGGGCGGGAATTGCAGCGGAGCGGAAGACCCGCGACTCGTCCGTGTCGGTGATGAAGACATCCTCTATATGACCTACACCGCCTTCGATGCCGAGATACGGATGGCCGTTACCTCGATAGCTGTCGAGGATTTCCTGAATAAAAAGTGGCACTGGTCGCCTCCGGTTCTTCTTTCTCCTCCGGGACAGATTCATAAGAACTGGGTCGTCTTCCCGGAAAAAATCAACGGTAAATACGCCATCCTTCACCGGCTGAATCCCAGGGTGATGATAAGTTACCATGACCGCTTGGATACCGATTCGGGAGACTACCTCAACAGTTACGATATCCGTTTCACGATAAAACGGGATGCCGACTGGGATACCCTTGTCCGCGGCGCCGGCGCGCCGCCGCTCAGAACCGAAAGAGGCTGGCTGCTCTTCTACCACGCCAACAGCCGGGATAATTACGCCCAGTATAAAGTCGGGGCGATGCTCCTCGACCTGAAAGACCCGGGCGTTATCCTTGCCCGTTCCCTGCGCCCTGTCCTCGAACCCTCCGCAGTCTACGAGAATAACGGTTTCAAGCCGGGCATTATCTATCTCACGGGAGCGGTTCTTCAGGACGGTAATATCCTGGCGTATTACGGAGCGGCCGATAGCTATGTCTGCCTCGCGGAATGCCGGCTGGATGACCTGCTCGATAGTCTTGAACCAGAGAAAGAAAGCCGGATAGAGAAGAAAGTACCGCGAAAACCTGCCGCAAGAATCATTCGGCGAGGAGGTAAAAATGTTAATTACCCGATACGAAGAAAACCCCGTACTGACCCCGAAAAGTAACCACCTGTGGGAGTCGAGGGCGGTTTTTAACGGCTGTCCGATAAGGAGTAAAGACGGTCTCTCTCTCCTCTACCGTGCCCTTTCTCAGCCGTATTACAGCGTCCTTGCCGGAACGACTCTGCCGGTATCGAGCATCGGCATCGCCCGCAGCGACGACGGGCTGGAATTCCGGAATCGGCGGCGCTTTATCGCCCCCGAATTTTCCTGGGAGCGGTATGGTTGCGAGGACCCGCGGGTAACCCGATTTAACCACAGGTATTACATTTTCTATACGGCGCTCTCGACCTGGCCTCCCTCAGCGGAAGGTATCAGGGTAGCGGTAGCGGTATCGAAAGACCTGAGAAAAATTAAGGAAAAACACCTCGTGACCCCGTTCAATGCCAAGGCGATGGCCCTCTTCCCGGAACGAATCAACGGGCAGATATTCGCCATCCTTACCCTGCATACCGATAAGCCCCCGGCGAAAATTTGCCTGGCAACCTTCAACGAGCCGGAAGATATCTGGTCGGAACAGTACTGGGCAGCCTGGTACCGGAACTTCGCGGAATACGCCCTCCCATTCCAGCGCAACCCTGAAGACCATGTCGAAATCGGCGCTCCTCCGGTGAAAACGAAGGACGGCTGGCTGTTGATATATTCGTATATCTATAACTATTTCTCGAAAATCAAAGAGAGGCTGTTCGGCGTCGAAGCCATGCTTCTCGACCTCGATAACCCGTTCATGGTACTTGCCCGAACCGAATCGCCTCTTTTAATCCCCGAAGAATACTACGAACATTTCGGCATGGTGCCGAATGTCGTCTTTCCTTCGGGGGCGATGGTCAGGGGAAAACGGCTCCATATTTACTACGGGGCGGCCGATACCACCTGCTGCGGCGCTTCTATCCGCCTTTCGGCGTTAACCGGCATCATGCTCAGTAAAGCCCCCATTCTGAAGCTGAAACGGGCCACCGGGAATCCCATTCTTTCCCCGGTAAAGGAACATGCCTGGGAGAGTAAAGCGGTGTTTAACCCGGCGGCTGTTTACCTCGATGGTAAAGTGCATATTCTGTACCGGGCGATGTCAGAGGACAATACCTCGACCTTCGGGTACGCCATGAGTTCGAATGGCATCAATATCGATTACCGGGCGCCGGACCCCGTTTATTCGCCCAGAGAACCCTTCGAACAGAAACTGACTCCCGGCGGTAATTCCGGGTGCGAAGACCCCCGGCTGACGATTATCGGCGACCGTATTTACCTGTTCTACACCGCCTACGACGGCAGAAATCCTCCCCGGGTGGCAGCGACTTCCATCGGTACCGATGATTTTCTCAACCGTCGCTGGAAATGGGCGAAACCGTTTCTCGTCACTCCGCCTCAGTATGATAACAAGGATGCCTTTGTCTTCCCCGAGGAGTTTAACGGCCAGCGTATCTGCGTTCACCGGCTCGGTAACGATATCGATTACGATTACTGTAACAACCTCGACCGGCGGACGACCGGCGATTTCTGGCTCAATGAGCATCACTGGATTGCTCCGAGGAAAGGCTGGTGGGACGGCGTGAAAGTCGGCGCCGCTGCCCCGCCGGTGAAGACAGATGAAGGCTGGATAATGCTCTATCACGGCGTTTCCGAAGACAGTGTCTATCGCGTCGGGGCGGTTCTCCTTGACCTGAAAAACCCGGTAAAGGTGCTCTCCCGTACCTACTTCCCGGTCTTCGAACCGGAAACGCCCTACGAAAAAGAAGGCCAGGTGGCGAACGTCGTTTTCCCCTGTGGCAACGTCATCATCGGCGATACCCTCTACGTCTACTACGGTGGCGGCGACAGCGTCGTCGGGGTCGCCACTGTCGAGGTCAGAGACCTCCTCAAGATTTTCAGGTTATGCAAGCTGTAACTGTACCCGGTAAACGAAAACGGCCGGCGAATAAGCCGGCCGTTTGTTATTTGCGTTGAACTATGTCCTTACGACCCCGGCACCTGCGTCTCGGCATCAGCATAGCCGTAGGCGTATTCGGGAACGATGTGCCCCCAGTAAAACGGTTTGTCTACTTTCCGCATGTAGACCGGGCAGTGCGACGTCCCCGCCGGCAGGCAGATGACTGCGGCGGTGTTGATGGTGTGCCGTTCCCAGTCTTCACCGATAGCAATTTCCATCTCGCCGCCAAGAGCCGGCCAGTTCTTATAATC
>CAYXEG010000026.1:23890-26230 GCA_964463875.1 uncultured Dehalococcoidales bacterium | reverse complement strand
GCCGATTCCCAAATCGAGTGATTTAACCCTGGTATCTCTACCGATATAGCCAATGATTCCGCACATATATAATCTTTCTTTTATGACTGATTGAGCCGGGTGAGTTAACCGAAATATACCACATAAATTTTAGCGGCTTCGCGAATCATCCGGACGTGGCCGATATGTATCGGGTCAAATCCCCCGAGACGGTCACAGTTTTTTCTTTCATAGGTTTTACCTGCCTCGTTCTGTTATTCGACGGTAACTGATTTCGCCAGGTTTCGGGGTTTATCGATATCGACGCCCCGTAACACTGCGAAGTGGTAGGCGAATAACTGGAGTGGCAGGACACTCAGTACCGGCGACAGCGGCTCGAGTGTGGGAGGAATGTAGATAACGTCGTCAGCCAAACCGGCGATTTCCCTGTTCCCCTCGGTGGCGATGGCGATGACCGGTGAGCTTCGTGCCTTGACTTCCTGGATATTGGAAAGCATCTTGGTGTAGACGCTGTCGTCAGGCACAATGCAGATGACCGGGAAGCTGTCGCACATCAGTGCCAGCGGGCCGTGTTTCGTTTCGCCGCCGCGGCAGCCTTCGGCGTGGACGTACGAAATTTCCTTTATCTTCAAAGCCCCTTCCATGGCTGCCGGGAAGCTGTATTTCCTGCCCAGGTACATGAAATTGTTGTAATCCTTGTACTTGAATGCCAGCTCCTGTATTTTGTCATTGAGCGAGAGCACCTGCCTTGCCAGTTCGGGCAGTTTCTGCAGTTCCTCGACTATTTTTACCCCGGTGGGCTGTGCGAGCTGGCGCTGGCGCCCGAGGAAGAGGGTCATCAGCATCAGCACCATGAGCTGGGCGGTAAAAGCTTTCGTCGAGGCGACGGAGATTTCCGGACCGGTACGGGTGTAGACTCCGGCGTCAGTATCCCGTGACTGGCTTGAACCGACCACGTTGGTGATACCAAGCGTCAGGACACCGTGGGATTTAGCTTCCTTGATTGCCGCCAGCGTATCGGCGGTTTCGCCCGACTGCGAAATGGCGATAACGACAGAGTTTCTGTCCATCATGTTGTTACGGTACCTGAATTCCGAGGCGGCATCGCTCTTCGTCAGGATACCGGCATACTCTTCGAGCATGTATTCACCGGCAATAGCTGCGTAACTGGCGGTTCCGCAGGCGACGATGTAGGCTTTATCGATTGCCCGGAGTTGTTTCTGAACGGAGACCAGTCCACCCAGCTTGGCGGTTCCCTCCTCGGGAACGAGCCTGCCTTTGATGGCATTCTCCAGCGTTTCAGGCTGCTCCATGATTTCTTTCAACATGAAATGGGGATAATTACCCTTTTCGTAATCGGAGTCTGCCCACTCAATCTCGAGCGGTTTTTTATCCTTGATAATCGAGAAGTTTTCACGCCCGATGACAGCCAGTTCCCGGTCTTCCAGGTAAACGACTTTCCGGGTGCGGGAAATAACCGCCGCCGGGTCGGACGCCAGGAGAAACTCATTGTTACCGATACCGATTAACAATGGGCTTGAAAAGCGGGCAGCAACAATTTTATCAGGGTCGTCCCGGGCGATGACGGCCAACCCGTAGGGGCCTTCGACGTGCTGCAGCGCTTCCCGGACGGCGTCTTCGAGGTTGCCTTTGAAGTGTTTTTCAATCAGGTGGGCGATGACTTCAGTATCGGTTTCGGAGGTGAAAATGTGGCCTTCAGCGAGCAGTTGGGCTCTTAACTGCCGGTAATTCTCGACGATGCCGTTATGGATGACCCAGATGTTACCAGCGCAGTCGGAGATAGGGTGGGCGTTTTCTTCAGTCACGCCACCGTGCGTTGCCGAGCGGGTATGGAGTATAATCGGGTTGGCCGAGTCCGCGTGAGTATAATCGAGCTTGTCTTCCAGATTGGATATTTTTCCGACCGCCTTCTGGCTGAAAATCTTCTTTTCCTCGTTGTTCCAGAAAGCCAGTCCGGCCGAATCAGAGCCGCGGTATTCAAGGCGCTTCAACGCTGCGATCCCCAGGTCAATCGATTTAACCGTTGTGTCTTTGCCTATATATCCAATAATTCCGCCCATATAGCATCTTTCTTTTATGATTAATCAAGTTGGGTGAGATTTATTGGAAATATACCATACAATTATAAGCTAGTCAAAGTAGTGGTTCTCTGGTGTAAAAAACAGGCATGAACCGATTGACAACCGTCTCCGCTCCGTTTACAATTTAATGCAGTATGAAATTATTCGGCACCTCGGGAATCAGAAAAATAGCTGACAGCAATCTTGCTGAAGTGGCTTTAAAGGCGGGCATGGCAGCCGGCAGGATGACGTACGCCAGGCGCTTCCATCCCGTCAGTCG
>CAYXEG010000026.1:23658-23880 GCA_964463875.1 uncultured Dehalococcoidales bacterium | reverse complement strand
AGGATTTACGGTAATCTTGTTATTGCCTGCGATGCAAGGACATCGAGCGATGCCCTGAAACATGCTTTCATCTCCGGCGCCCTGATTGCCGGAGCCGATATTACCGATATCGGCCTTACCTCGACGCCGACCCTGGCGATTGCCGCCGAACAATACAATGCCGGCGTCATGATTACCGCTTCGCATAATCCTGCGGAATATAACGGTTTTAAGATTAAAAAT
>CAYXEG010000026.1:17188-23648 GCA_964463875.1 uncultured Dehalococcoidales bacterium | reverse complement strand
TGACGGTTCGGCATTCGACGCCGCTCAGCAGACACAGATTGAGGAACTGATTGCGAAAAACGAAGGGCTCCGTACCGACTGGAAAGAACTGAAAAACGTTGCCAGGGTTGAGAATGCAATCGGCAATCACATCGACCGCATTACCTCTCTGATACCGCAGAAGCTGAATCTCAGGGTGGCTCTCGACTGCGGAGGGGGGGCCGGCTCGGTGATTTCACCCTTTCTTCTCCGTCAGATGGACTGCGAAGTGGTAGAACTTAACTGTTCTCCTGACGGGCATTTCCCCCGGCCTTCCGAACCGACCGAAAAGAACCTGAAGAACCTCGTCGAGTTGACCGGCAAGACCGGCGCCGACCTCGGTATCGCTCACGACGGCGATGCCGACCGCATGATGGCGGTCGACGATAAAGGCAGGTTTATCCCCGGCGATAAGCTGCTCGTTATCTTCGCCCGCGAGTCGGGCGACAAGAAGGTGGTGACAACCCTCGATGCTTCGATGATAATCGATGAAACCGGCCTTTCCGTTGTCCGGACGAAAATCGGTGATAATTACGTTTCCGAGGAACTGAAAACAGGCGGTCTGTTCGGCGGCGAGCCGTCCGGAAGCTGGATATTTCCGGAGGATTCGCTCTGCCCGGACGGCATGTACGCCGCTGCCCGGCTTGCCTCGATTGCCGCGAAGAGAAAACTCTCGGAATATGTCGATGAGATTCCGCAGTACCCTATCCTTCGAACCAGTATGCCGGTCTCGAAGGTTGATTCCGTCCGGATAAGAGAACTCCTTGAATCGTTGAACCCGCAATGGATAGATGACAGGGATGGAATAAAAGCCGGTTTTACCGATGGCTGGGCGATGATTCGCCCGTCCGGAACCGAACCGATTTTACGGCTGGCCGTTGAAGCCAGGACGGAAACCCGGATGCAGGAGCTTCACCAATCCTGTACCCGGCTGATAGAGACGTACCTTAAAGAGAGTCGGTAAAAGGTATTGTTTGTACAGGGTTGATTTTTCCGTCTTTGCCCCCTCACCCCCGTATCAAGTACGGGGCAGGCACTAGCCCTCTCCCGCGGTGGGGAGAGGGAACTTCTACAGCGATTCCCTGTTATAAATCAAAAAAAGGCGGCTGAAGAGCCGCCTTTCTCATGTTATTCTTAAAACGCTTACGGCGTGTATTTTTTCACCGATTCGACCATTGCCCTGACGTTTTCGGGTTTGGCGTAGTCGAGGGCGGAACCGACTCCCATGATATACCCGCCGCCTTTTCCGACCACCTGTATCAGTTTCCTGCAATAGGCATCGACCTCTTCCGGAGTGCCGGCCTGGAGGAGCGTCGGGGGCACTCCCCCCTGGATGCACATGTGGCTGCCGAGTATTTCCTTGGCTTTGAAGATATCCGTTTTCTCGCAGTGGAATATCACCTTGCCTTTCGGCAGTTGAAGGAGGTATTCGAGGCGTTTATCCCAGACACCTTCCCAGAACGGCGCTGCCACGAAACCGAGTTCGATATTTTTCTCGATGCACTGTTTCAGGTGCGGCCAGTAAAATTCCTCGAACTGGGCATCTGACATGAATCCGTCAGAACCCCGGTGCAGGGGCATGCCTGCCCGCCGCGGGTTGCCTCTCGGGTCCGGCTCGGCCGGTTCGCAGATTGAAAGCCACCACTCCATGACCCGGTCGCAGGCTTCGAGCAGCTTGTTCTTGCGGCGGTACATGTCGAGCATGATACCGCGCATGCCCCGCAGCCGGTCGGAAATGACATCGAACGGTGTGAAAGTGATGCCTCTCCCTTTCAGCATCGGCGTGGAAGGAAATCCGAGTGACTCCATTTCCCTGGCGAACTCTATGTTCTCCTTCATGAGCCGGGTCTGTTCCGCCTGCACTTTCAGCATGGTTTCGCCGATTTGCCGGTATTCGGGCGACGTCAGGGTGCCGACGAGTCCGGTAATGCCCATGCCGAAGATAAGGGTTCTCATCGGGGGGAGTTTCGGCAGCGGCGCCATCATCCCGTAGGTGCGGGGCAGGTAGTAGCGAATGACGAAATCGGAGGGGTCTTCGAGGAAGATATCGTATTCGTCCGGCTTCATGTACTCGGCTTCGACGAACTGGAACGAAAGGTCGTCCGGCTGGTTGCCGCCCGGCCACTTGTACTGCCGGTCATCCAGCAACTCCATGACCGGGCCGGAATTCATCGCTCCCATCATGACCGTATCGTCCGGTTCGAAATCGAGCATCATCTTCAGGCTGGCTTCCCGGTAGGACGCCTGGTCGTAGTAGAGCGACGAGGCTTTCAGTCCGGCATACTTGGCGGCGAAAACACCGGTTCCTAAAGTGACCGGTACCCTGTCCGGTTCCCGGAGTTCGATGGCGTCTTTGACTCGTTTCTCCCGTTCTCTAACCAGGTCGGAAATGGATTTTCCGTGCTTCTTTTCGATGTTTTCTACCAGCTTCCTGGTGGCGTCAGTTACAGGTGTCATGTATTGTTTCTCCTGGCATATTTTTTTATTTTACGGGAAAATCAACCTTGTCCGAGTAGTTGATTGAGCGGAGCGGTAGCTTCGGTTCCTTGAACCCCGGTCCCATGTAGGCGAACATCAGCGAGAGGACATGCTCGTTGATTCGTTCGAAATCGGCGACCGGCACCGTTTCCGGCACCGGGTACGGCCAGTCCATCTGCTTGAATACCTGGTTAATCATCACCCCGGAGCCGTGGATTTCCGGAGCCCGGCTGATGGCGTAGGACATTGCCGCGCCGCAATCTTCCGGAGGAATGAAGGTGCCGTAGCCCGGCATTTCGAACTTCAGGTCGAAATCCAGTTTCTGGTCGGGCGGCGGCGCGGGCCGGGGCCGGCCGATTCCTGCCGGCAGGAAGGTGAATACCGATACGCCGGTGTTCTCGACCGGGCCGAGTTCGTTGGCCAGCGACATCATGATGGAGGTTGTCGCCGATTTCGCCGCGCAGTAGTTGCTCGGGCCGACCGGATACCGGAAGGCGGTCGAAAGGTAGGTTACCACCCCGTGATGTCGTCGCTGCATGCCCGGGACGAATGCCTGGATGCCGATGAGCGTCCCCCGGGTGGAAATGGCATACTGCCGGTCCATCTGGTACAGGGAGGTTTTCAGTATCTGGGCGCCGAGCCGCATGTCCATGGCGTTATTGACGAGGATATCCACTTTCCCGTATTTACGGAAGGCTTTTTCAGCCATCGATTTCATGCTGAGTTCGTCCGAGACATCGGTTTCAACGAACAGGGCGGCGTCGGTACCGCTTTCGCTGTTTATCAGCTTTTCGGCGGCGTAACCTGTTTCAGGATTGATATCGGGGATGACCACGTTTGCGCCGAGCGCTGCCAGGCTTCTCGAAATCCCCAGCCCGATATTACTGCCGCCGCCGGTAACAACAGCGACTTCCCCCTTGAAGATATCTTTTTTCAGCCCTGTCTTTGCTACTGACAGGGGAGCAACATCCAGTATCGTATCCATATTCCCTCCTTTTCTTCAGGTACCTGATTGTATTCTCTGTCAATTTACCTCGTCAAGTTTATATGAGCACTACCGTTCACGGTATCCGGGAGTCGTTCGGTAAGCCTTGATATTACCGCCTGAAGGTCGTAATATGGAGACATATACTTCCAATATCTCCGATAAATTCATCCCGGAGTTCGAATACGCAGATGTTAAATGTTACGCTGGTCAATCCTCCGACCTTTGCCGGATACCCTCAGCCTCCGATGGGCCTGATACAACTCGCTGCGGTCATCGAAGAGGGGTTCAATGTCAACATTATCGATGCCAATGCTCTCAATCTTACGCCAGAACAGATAGTCCCGTTATTGAACGATACCGAGGTACTGGGGCTGACGGCGACGACCCCGACGGTGAGCCGGGCTATCGAAATAGCCGCAGCCGTCAAGAATGCCAAACCGGAACTGCCGGTCGTCCTCGGTGGTCCGCACGCGACCCTTCTTCCCTGGGAAACGATGGAAAGCACGCCCGATATCGATGTCATTGTCATCGGCGAGGCCGAAGTATCCTTCTACATGCTCCTCTCGTCAATCGAAAAGGGCGGATACATCGACCAGGTTCCGGGTATCCTCTGGGAGCAGGACGGCGAAATCGTCGAGAACGAAAGGGCGGAGAACCTCGATGACCTCGATTCGCTGCCGTATCTTGCCTATAACCTGATTCCTCTGAAGAAATACCGGCCTCACCCGCCGCACGGGCGGGCGATGCCCTTCGCGGTGCTGATTACCAGCCGGGGTTGCCCGTATAACTGCGCCTATTGCTCGAAACCGGTTTTCGGCCGGGAATTCAGAGCGCAAAGCCCGGAACGAGTAGCTGATGAAATCGAGGACCTTCAGAAACGCTACGGCGTTCGGGAGATTGCTTTTTACGACGATGTCTTTACCCTCGATAAAGAGCGGGCGGCGGCTATCTCTGAGGAGCTGTTACGAAGAAGACTGAAGATTATCTGGTCGTGTGAGACCCGCGTCAACCTGGTCGACCAGCCGTTGCTCGATATCATGAAAAAAGCCGGTTGTTATTCGATTTCCTACGGCCTCGAATCGGGTAATCAGAAAATCCTCGATACCATCAACAAGAATACCACCCTCGAACAAGCCGAAGAAGCGGTGCGGTATACCCGGGAAGCCGGGATAAACGCCATCGGCTACTTCATGATTGGTTCGCCGGGTGAAACCCTGAATTCGATTCAGCAGACTGTGGCGTTCGCGAAAAAACTGAGACTGTCATTTGCCCAGTTCTCTATCACTACGCCGTTCCCGGGAACAGAACTCTATGACCTGTACCTCGAACGGGGCGGGCGGAGCGATATACCCTGGGAAGATTACGTCTACGCCGGTTCGGGCGAAGGCAGGGCGCCGGTTTTCGAGAGCGATGTCCTGAAGCGGAAAGACATCGTCGAATGGCAACGAAAAGCCTATCGTGACTTCTATTTCCGTCCCGCCTACGTCTGGCAGCGGATACTCTCCTGCACCTCGCCCGGCGATATCAGGGTAAACTTTAACGGCCTGACGCAACTTCTCCGGAGCATCAGTTCGGCTAATCAGGGCAGGTAATGAACATTCTCTTCGTTCATGAAGTCGACTGGCTCAGCAAAGTCGTCTTCGACATGCACACCCTCGCCGAATCGTTAGCGCTTCGCGGGCATTCTGTTTACGCCGTCGATTACGAAAACACCTGGCGGAGGAACAGCCTGTTCGATTTCGGCAGCCTCCGCACCCGGACGTTCAATAACGTCTCCCGGGCGTTCGAGGGTTCTTCGGTAACGCTGGTCAGGCCCGGTTTTCTAAAGATTCCGGGTTTGAGCCGTATCACCGCCGCTATGACTAGCCACGTTGTCATCCGGAAAATTCTGCGGGAAAAGCAGATTGACGCGGTGATTCTCTACAGCGTCCCGACGAGCGGACTGCAGGTGCTGGCGGCGGCGAAGCGGGCCGGCATACCGGTACTGTTCCGCTCTATCGATGTACTGCACCAGCTCGTGCCGGTTCCGGGACTGCGCTCATTTACCCGGAGGCTCGAGAAAATAGTGTACCGGGATTCGGAGTTGATTCTTTCCCTCACGCCCGGGCTGACCGGTTATGTCAGGGCACTGGGAGCGGACGAAAAACGGATACGGCCGCTGCTGATGCCGGTGGACATGACGATTTTTCACCCCGGAATCGATACCGGAGAGCTTCGGCGGAGATGGGGATTCCGCCCCGATGACCGGATTATCCTGTTCATGGGAACGCTCTTCGATTTTTCAGGGCTGGATGATATCCTGCCCCTGTTCGGAAACATCACGGCAAAGATGCCGGCGGTGAAGCTGTTGATAACCGGCGACGGACCCCAGCGGCCGGAACTCGAAGCCTTGATTGACAAACACCGTCTCCGTGACCGGGTAACGATTACCGGTTTCGAACCGTACGATATGATGCCGCTTTACATAAATCTGGCGGAAATCTGTATCAACACCTTCCGGTTGACCGGAGCGACCCGGGATATCTTCCCCGGCAAGACCGTCCAGTTCCTCGCCTGCGGTAAGCCTTTCCTCGCTACGCCCCTGCCGGGTTTGAAAGCGGTAATTCCGGGAGAAGGGCAGGGTATCGTCTATGCGGAAAAACCGGAGGAGATGATAGCCGCTGTTATGGCTTTACTCGAATCGCCGGAGCGAAGGGAACGCCTGGGAAAAGCCGGGCTTGACTACGTGAGGCGGGTACACAGTTTCGAGAGTATCGCTGCTCAACTTGAAGGATACATCGACGAGGCGATTGACCGGAAACGGAAGTAATCGTCTGTTTTATTTATTCAGCAGATTGTAGTAGACCTTCGGCGCCTGTTTTTTCACAACCTTTTCGGCGGCGGATGCCAGCCGCAGCAAAGTGTTTTCCTCCCATGCCCGTCCGATGGCCTGCATGCCAACCGGCAGACCGGAAGACGTGTATCCGGCCGGGAAGG
>CAYXEG010000026.1:0-17178 GCA_964463875.1 uncultured Dehalococcoidales bacterium | reverse complement strand
TTCGGCGGCGTGGCGAAGCGCATGATTTCGAAGAGGACGGAGAGGTCGGAATTACCTGCGGGGAGGGTCTTTTCAGCGATGAGCGGGGCGGGAACGCCGGTGGCCGGGGTGATTATCACATCGACATTTTTCAGAGCGCTATCGAACGTGTTAATCATCCGGGTCCGCGCCCGTTGTGCCAGCAGGAAATCATGCGAGGTGAATTTTCTCGCCATGGCGAGATTCAGCCGGACATCGGGGCCGTACTCTTTTCCATGTTCTGCCTGGTAAATTTCCAGCGATTGCGATATTTCGGCAGCGATGGTGATGGTGTGGGCCACCCTTCCGGCTTCAAGTCCGGGCAGGGTGATTTCCTGGACCCGCGCCCCCATATCCCTGAAGATATCGAGCAGGTTCCGGCAGATTGTTACCGTCTCCTTTTCAGCGTGGTTGAAGTAGTCGGGGTAGACGCCGAGTGTCAGGTCGCTGAGATTGGATGTCTTCATTTCCCCGAGGACGACCCGCGGCTGGGTGAGGGTATAGCCGTCTCTTTTGTCCCGGCCGGCAATCAGGCGGTAGAGCACTGCCGCGTCGAACGCAGTTGCCGCCAGCGGGCCGACGTGCTCGACACTCCAGCATAACCGTGAATCGCCGTGCATGCTGACCCGTCCGAAGGTTGGTTTCAGGCCGACCAGTCCGCAGAACGAGGAGGGAATCCGAATCGAACCACCGCCGTCCGCTCCCAGCGAAACCGGCCCCAGGCCGGCAGCGACGGCTGTCGCTGGCCCGCTCGAACTTCCTCCGGTGTGGTGGTTCGGGTTATACGGGTTTCGGGTCGTTCCGAGGTGAGGGTTTAGGCCGGTCACTCCCAGGCCGAGTTCGTGCATGTTCGTCTTGCCGGCGATAACGGCTCCGGCGGCCCGTAAACGGGCTACCGGGGCAGCGTCTTCCTTCGAAATCGTATTCCCCATGAAGCTGGTACCGACGGTCGTCGGGTATCCCCGGACGTTGAACTGGTCTTTAATCGGAACCGGCACACCGTCGAGGATGCTTAAAGGCTGGCCGGTTTGAAATCGTTTCGCTGATTCCTCCGCTTGCTTCAGGATATCGTTACGGTCAAGCGCCACGAACGCCCGGAGCGGTTTTTCTCCGTTATCCGAGGCTTCTACTGCTTTCAGGAACCGCTCAGCTACCTCAAACGGATTTGTCGTTCCTTCGCGGTAGGCGAGGGCGTAATCGGCACTACAGTTGAACCTGAACTGCTCCGGCGTTTGCTCTTCAGTCGGGAGGAGAAGGTCGATAATGTTGTCCGGTTCCTGCCGGTCGGCTTCCCGAACCTCGAAGACCGGGTAAAAGGTCGGAAGTTCGTCGAAGCGGCGCTTGCGGAATCCCTCGATACCGGCTTTTTCAAGCAGGCTTTTACTGATAAGTCCGCTGAACGGGCTTTCCATCAGCCAGACGAGGAATTTGAGAACGAATCCTGACAGGACGGGCAAATTGACGGACGTCAAATCATAGCCGGTTTTATTGTCCGGGGATTTAATCAACGGTTCGTCCCTTCCGGTGAATACTTGATTCTCGCTGTTCCGTTAACGGGGGTTGTCCTTGCCTCGTATGGCGAGGCTGGCAAGCGTCTTCAACCCGCCGGCATCGCTGATGGCGATTTTCAGCGTCGGGATGAAGTTCAGAATCATAATAATGATTATAGTGATTGAGAAGGCAACCAGCAAGCCTTCTTTTTCGAGAAGCCAGGCTGAAATCGGCAGAGAGAGGAGAGAGATGTTAAGGGACAGCACCAGGTTACGAGTAAAAAGGGTCAGCAGTCCCATGAGGCCGAGAACAATCAGAAGGGGCCAGGGCATGATTACGGCTAAAGCCCCGATACAGGCAGCCAGGCCGTTGCCGCCGGTGAATTTCAGGTAAACCGACCACATGTGGCCGGCGACAGCCGCCACCCCGGTGAGCAGGACGTAGATGTTAACCTCGTAAAAGGGTACCTCAAGGAGCCAGTGGGCGATGAGGACAGAACCAGCTCCCTTTGCCAAATCGAAAAAGGCCACCGGGACAGCCGCCCAGAATCCGACCGAGCGGTAAACGTTTCTCCCTCCGGCGTTGCCGCCACCCAGCTTCCGGATATCCTTACCGGTTGCCAGCCTGGTGACGATGTAGGCGTTATTAATCGACCCGAGCAGATAGCCGATAATGACGGCGATGATACCGGTGACCGGTTCGTTGATTATCATTGCTTTACCTCACTCTAATCCGGGTAGAATGCGATTGCCAGGGTGCCGGTGCCGGTGGCGTACCCCATGACCGGCGTGAATTCGGAAATCCACAACTCGGCGCAGTCGAATTCGGCAGCAATTCGTTCTTTCAGCAGTTCAGCGTCGTCGGGAGCGAACCCATGCATGACGCCGACGTGAACCCGCCTGTTACCGGCGCCTTCCCGTATATAGTCGAGTAATTTCTGGTATCCCTTTTCCCGGCTGCCGACAATGCCCTTGAACTTAATCGCTCCGTCGGAACTCGAAAGTATCGGTTTAATGTTGAGCGCCGAGCCAATCTGGCTGGCGATTTTCGGGATCCGCCCGGTACGGTAGACGTGTTTAATCGTATCCAGCAGGGCGAAGAATGATACTTTTTCCCTGACTTCTTCCGCGGCTTTAACGGCGTCTGCCAGTGTTCCGCCGTTGTCAACCGCCCGGGCGGCGGCGAGGGCGATAAACCCTTCGGCGGCGGTGACGGTAGTCGAATCCATTACTTCGATTGAAATGCCCGGCAGTTCGGTTTTTGCTTTCTCCCTGCCGATGTTTGCCATGTTGTAGCCGGTGCTCAGCTTCGATGACAGGGTGATGCAGAGAATCGAATCTGCCTGTCCGGCTGCTTCTTTATAGGCGTCGAGGAAATGCCCGGGAGAGGAAGGAGAGGTAGAAAAACTGTCCGGGTTTTTCAGGAACATCTGGTAGGCTTCGGTTGCCGTCATATCCACCGAATCGCGGTAGACCCTGCCGTCGACCGTCAGGCGAATCGGCACTATCGTTATCCGGTACCGTTCGAGTAACTCTTTCGGCAGGCAGGAGACGCTGTCGGTTATTATCGCTACTGACCCGGTCATTATCCATACCTAGCGTTTCTAGGTATAATAATAGAGAAAGCTTCACATGTCAATAGTTTCTTCAACCGGATACAGATTTTTTTACCTCCCTCCCGTTTACAAGGTATAATAACAGCTACATTGGACAATCTGTAAAATAAAGGAGCTGTAACGATGAGTACGAATTCGTCATGCCAGTACGAAGTGCTGAGTCCCTGGGCGGTAGTCGACCCGATTCCCCTGCGAGGAGCCGCCCCGCGACCGGACAGTCTCGATGGAAAAACCATCGGCTTGTTCAGGAATTTCAAGAGAGCCGCCCGACCGATTCTCGAAGTGGTCGAACGGGAACTCAGGAAGCGGTATCCCTCCGCGAAATTCTCCTGGTTCGATTCCACCGCCGCCAACGTCCTCGAAACCGAAACGGAAAACAGGGAACAATTCGCGGCATGGATAAAGGGAATCGACCTCGCCGTTACCTCGGTCGGCGACTGAGGGTCCTGCACAAAGTACCTTGTGTACAACAGTTTAGCCATCGAAGATGCCGGTAAACCCACCGCTATCCTCTGTAATTACGGGTTTGTTACCGACGCTTTTTCAGCCGCCTCAGGCAAAGGCCTGCCCGGTATCAGGCCGATATCCGAACGCGTTCCTTGCGAAAGCACTGTCACGGCGGATATTGAAGCCGGCGTTATCGCCGTCATGGACGAAATAATCGGAGCACTCACGAAACCCCTCACCGAACAGGAAAAGAACCCGAAACCGGTAGATACCGAAGAAAAATCACATATCGTGTTCAAGGGCAGCCTCGAAGAAATCAACCGGTTCTTCTATCGCCGCGGCTGGACGGACGGCATGCCGGTGATTCCTCCCACTGAGGAAGCGGTCGCAGAAATGCTGACCGGTACCGATTTACCGGCCGACCATGTAGTGACGAAAATTATCCCCCGTCTGGGAAAAGCCACCGTTGAAAAGATTGCCGTCAATGCTGTCATGGCTGGAGCCTTGCCTACCTATATGCCGGTTCTTATCGCTGCCTGCAAGGCAATCATGGAGCCGGTGACCCGGTTCGATACCTTCGAGGTCAGCACCGGTTCCTGGGCGCCCTGCTACATCCTGAACGGCTCAATCCGGAAGGATATCAACGTTAATTGCAGTTCTGGTGCGCTCAGCCCCGGTGATATCGCCAACGCCACCATCGGCCGGGCGATGGGGCTTATTGTGAAAAACATCGGCGGCGCCCGGAAAGCCGTCGAGGATATGGGCGTTCTCGGCAATCCTCTCAAGTATTCACTCGTTATCGGCGAAAACCAGGAGGAAAGCCCCTGGGAACCGCTCAGTGTCAGCCGGGGATTCAGCCCGGAGGATAATACCGTCACAGTGTTTTATCCGAATTCCTACAACCAGACCATTCCGACAGAGACGGATGATAAAGGTATACTCCAGGGGATGATAAATAATGCCCGGAACGGCGGCATGGCAGGTTTCCTGCTGAACCCGCCTCATACGCAGTACCTTGCGAAAGGCGGCTGGACACGTAAGAAAGTTATGGAGTACATCATGGAGAACGCCGTATCGACTCTCGGCCGCGGCGCCCCTCTACCGGAAGGTGACACCTCTTTGAGAAAGTTGTTTACCGACCTCGATTCGCTGATTGTCGTCTGCACCGGCGGCCCGGGGGTTTTCATGGGCGTTCTGACCACTGCCGGAGGCGGCGGCATGGGAGGATTCGGTAATAAGTTCTTTACTCAGAAAATTGAACTCCCCGCCAACTGGAGTAAACTGGTGGCGAAGTACAGGAATGTCGTGCCGATGTATATCAGGTATTAAAACGTCTATCGAAAGTCAATACGCCATCCCAAAGCCACTACGCCATCCCGTTGAAAAACGGGATCCAGAAAATGGTTGAAGTGAATGAAGAGTGAATTTTTAATACCATTGGTTCTATCACTTCATAGTTACTGGATACCGGCTTTCGCCGGTATGGTAAATCTGTGAAGTTCGTATGATAATAAATATGAAAGGTACTTAATAAATGTTTGACTACGATGCGGTCATTGTCGGCGGCGGCCCTGCCGGCCTGACCGCCGGATTATACCTTGCCAGGGGAAACTGGCGGACGTTGTTAATCGATAAAGAAAGCGCCGGCGGGTATATCAGGAATATCGAACTTATCGAAAACTATCCCGGCTTTCCGGAGGGCGTCGCCGGGGCGCAGCTTTCCTCGGAAATGGTAAAACAGGCGAAGAAGTACGGACTGAAGATAGAACAGGCTGAAGTAACCGGGCTGGAGGTCTTCTCCAGCAGCAAGTGGGTGGCATGTTCTGACGGAAACGGTTTCACTGCCGGAGCGGTTATCTTTGCCGGAGGTTCGGTGCCGAAGAAGCTTGGCGTTCCCGGTGAGGAAGCGTTCAGGGATAAAGGGGTAATCGGCTGCGCCTTCTGTGACGGAGGACAGTTCGCCGGAAAGACTATTGTCGTCTGCGGTGGCGGCGATTCCGGGGTGACCGAAGCTCTCTATCTTTCGAAAATCGCTTCCAAAGTCATCGTCGTCGAAGCCATGCCGAAACTGAACGCCACCGCTATTCTTCAGGAGAGGTTGAACGAAAACCCGAAGATGGAAGTGCATGTCGGGACGATGGTGAAAGAAATCATCGGAAACGGCCATGTTGAAGCAATTAAGGTCGTTCGTGAGGGAAGTGAGACAGTCGAGACGATTACGACCGACGGCGTTCTCGTCCACATCGGCCTTGACCCGAATACCTTGTATCTGGAGGGCATCGTTTCACTGACGGAAAGCGGACAGATAGAAGTGAATGAGTGGATGGAGACGGAAATACCCGGCGTCTTCGCCGCCGGTGATATCCGGAGCAATTCACCGAGGCAGGTTTCGGTGAGTGTCGGTGACGGCGCGGCAGCCGGTATGGCTGCCCAGAGGTATCTTCAGAAACAGGGATAATGCCGGTTAATACCCACCATAAAAGCGGGGTAACTTGCCCCGCTTTTTCTGTCTGGTAAACAATGGATAGAAAAATATTTGGTATTGTAATGATGTTTTGCTGCGCTTATACTCAACCCATAAACGGTTAAGGAGAGCAATGATGACGACAGAAATAACAAAACTCGATACATGGGTGATTGAAAAAATCAAAAAAGAATATCCTGATGATGTGGCATTACTGATTGGGCACAATGCCTACCGGCTTCAAGAAGATAAAGACAAAGCATCTTTCAGCTACTTCTTTCCGGTTACAGAAAAAGGCATGGGGCTGGCGAGAACATTCATTATCGATGGTGTTGGCTACGATCTGTTTCCCATGTCCTGGAAACGGATAAGCCGGATGGCTGCCTTCGATGAGGATAATGCGTCAGTCATTGCTGATGCTACTATCCTGTATTGTCGTACTGAAGAGGACAGGCAAAAGTTTACCGATGTTCAAAACAGGCTGCAGGAACATCTGAGAGACAGGAAGTATATGGCGTACAAGGCACTTGAAAAACTGGATATTGCCATGGGATTGTATCAGACGATGATGTTCGAAGAAACAACCTGCAAGTTACGGAAAAGCGCCGGGTTTATCATGCAGTATCTTTCCAACGCGGTTGCGTATAGCAATCAGACGTTCTTTAGTGAAGCTCCTTTCGTTCGGGTTGAAGATATTGAGAAAATGCCGGAGTTACCGGACGATTTTCTTCGCCTGTTTCGGGCGATACCGATGGCATCTTCAGCGGCTGAACTGAGAGAAACGTGTTTTGGGATAATCCGAACTACCCGGGAGTATCTTACTGCCAGGAAAGAACAAGTTAAACAGCCTGTGGCTGAACCGGATTTTCATCAACTGGCTGACTGGTACCGCGAATTGAGTTACGAATGGCGGCAGATAGAGAGATGGGGCAGGCAGGGTGATGTGGTAAAAACATTCATCCACAGCAGTTTTCTTCAGAATGAAATCGATAGTATCGATGAAGAATACGGGCTTGGAGAGTTGGACCTGCTGGGATATTTCAATGCCTATGATTTGAAGTCGTACCTGGAACACACCAGTGCGACGGAGAAAGCAATAGTATCCAGGATAGAAGGGCATGGCGGAGCGATAGATGCTTATGCTTCAACAGAAGAATTCCTTGAGAAGAACAGGTAAAAGCCTATGAAGTACCGGAAAGCTTCGGATATTTTACCCGATGAACTCCTGAGAGAAGTGCAGAGGTATGTGGAGGGTGAATCCCTGTACATACCGAAGAAAAACGAGCGTAAAAAGTGGGGAGAAGGTACCGGTGGCCGCCGGTACTTTCTCCAGCGTAACGAAGAAATCCGTGATAAATTCTTTCACAAGGTACCGATTGACGTACTTGCCGAAGAATACTCGCTTTCTTATGAGACGATACGGAAAATAGTGTATAAGTAAAATGGGGTTTTCCTAAAGACTGTACCGGGGAAGAGTCATGGTGGTATCGTCTTAGAGATGGTCTCTTACCGGCAGCGTGAAACTGAACGTGCTGCCTTTGCCCGGAGTGCTTTCCGCCCGGATGGTACTGCCGTGCAGTTCGACGAATATCTTGCATAGTGTCAGGCCGATGCCGAGGCCGGTCTTTCCTGAATATTCTTTCGACCGGGTATAGTAAGGGTCGAACAGATTGACAAGTTGTTTCGGGTCTATCCCGATACCGGTATCCTCGACTTCTACTTTAATCCGCTCCGGGCTTTCGAGATACGACCTGATGGTAACCGAACCTTCTTTAGTAAACTTGAGGGCGTTGTTGAGAAGGTTCAGCATTACCTGCCGAATCCGTCGCGAATCAACCATCGTTTCCAGGCTTGCTTCAGATAAATCGGCGTGTATCTGCAACCCCTTTTCGGCGGCGACGGGGCTCATCTCGTCGATGATTTCCCTGATAATCCGGTTGATATCAGCGGATTCAAGGATAATATCGAGAACTCCCAGTTCGCCGCGCGCAAGTTCGAGCAGTTCATGGATGCGCTGTTCGAGGTTCTGCGAAGAACGAATGATATTCTGAACGATTTTCTGCTGGGTCGGGTCTTCGATAAGCCCTTCCAGTAAATCGATTGCCGCCACGATTGCCGTCAGTGGTGTGCCAAGTTCATGGACGAGTGCCCGGGTATACTGGCTTCGCCGGGAAATTTCCTTTTCAAGCGACTCGCTTAACTCCCGTTCCCGGTCGTACTGTGACTGTAATTCGCTCTGGATTAATTTCAAATCGGTGATGTCGCGCATGACGACGAGTCTGCCGACTTCTTTCTGATGATTGTCGTACAGAGGAACGGTCTTAATATCGAGGTTCATCGGTTGCCCGTCGTGCTCGATGGTCAGTTCGGAGGACCGGGTATCCGTTTTTTCGGATATGATGTGCTGGAGTTCAGGCCAGACCTGCCAGATGTTTTTCCCCCGGATACGCTCGGCTTTTCTTCCGGCAAATAGTCTGGCGGCGTGATTCTCGTCGACGATAAATCCATCATTATCGATGACGAGGAAACCGTCCGGGCTGGTCGCGTCGATGGCATTCCGGGCCAGGGGAGACAGGTCGGGAAACCGGTAGCGAAGAATGGCGACACTGTAGAAAATCCCGGCAATAAGCATGTAGAACGGGGTAAAGTCTCCTCCTCCGCCAATGTTGATTCGTGCTGCGTAGAGGATGTTTCCGATAACCGGTATCAGCGTGCCGATGAGAATCAGCAGTACCTGGGTGCGGTAAAGGCGGCGGCGGAGTATGAAACGGAGGAGCAGGACTATTCCTGAAAAATAAAACAGGTACTGCGTGATAAAGTTGACCATGTAGAGCGAGCCTTTTTCCCAGATGGAGACAACCCCGGTCGGCCCGTCGATGAGGTACACATTCGCCCACACCAGGTGATGAAGCCCGTTTGTCCAGACCAGTATCAGGGTGAGGAATGGAATGATGCCGATGAGAAAAAGGTTGCGGGGTCTTTTCCACCATTTCGAGCCGGTATAATCCAGCACGAAAATCAGCCACGAAACGCCGCAGCCGTTGACACCGATGTAACTAATCTGGCTGAAGAGAATCTTTGCTGGAACATCAGCCGCGGCTATCTCGAAAGCGCCGGCGGTCATCCAGAGCGCTGCCGAAATCATCAGGATGGTGAGCGGTACCATCCCCGGCGACGAACGCCGATTCCAGATGACGGCTGTCAGTACCAGGGCGGCTGTTAACCCGATAAACAGTAATAAAGAAAACCCGGTAAAGGTGAAATCCATTCCGTGTCCCGTAAATATTCGATATTCTTTATTGTACGCTAATGATAATAATATTTAAAGGGAATAACCGTCCCAGGCTTTTCGCTCTACATCGTACGGGGCTGTTTCAACCCGGCTTTCGATATCGAAGAGCATGGTACTCCTTTTACTGCTGTATTCCGGCCATTCACCGGCACTCTGACAGGACGGGTTGCCGGTGGTTAAGAAAGCAATTGCCGAATCCTGCATTTTCTCTGCCATAGCTCGTTGAGCTGCTCCGTTACCCGTGAACTGCCCGTCGAGCGCTCCGAACAGGAACGGATTGTCCAGCCCGTGCATCGCTCCCAGTATTCCTCCCATGGCCGGGGATGGGTACAGGCACAGGTAATTGTAGGCTTTAGCCCCGTTATTCTGCTGGGCTTCGATAAGCCGTATCGTCGGGATTCTGAACAACTGGTCGGTGCTGATACAGGCGTAAATCTCCGATGAGGTCGCTGTTTTTCCACTCTTTGAAATCGATTCCCGATAAGCACTGATGAGGCCGGGAACGATTTCCGGGCCGACCAGCTTGTTGAGCATCGAAATCAGACCCGCTTCATCGAGATTTCGCAACCCCGGGTTGTTGGCTGAGGTGGACTTCAGTTCATCCCGGCTGGTGCCGGCCATTATCGTGATATCCCGGGCGTAACCGTTTTTAAGAGCGTCCATCGGTTTATGGGGTAGTATTTTCCCGTCGACAACCGGCTGGAAGGCCAGGGGATTTTTCCCCTTCCGTCGCATTATTTCGCCAATGCCGGTCTGCCCGTCGAGCAGCTTTTCGGTACTCAGGTTCCTGATACCGTCGATGTCGTTTGCTTTCAACCCGAAGATACCGAGGAACTCTGTCGAAACTTCAATTGCGTCCTCAATCGATCCCACAATATTTGCCGCGCCGCTGCGGTTCATTGCTTTGCTGAATTTTCCTTTCGCGGCCGGCAATGCCAGCAGGGTGCCGACGCTCATACCCCCGGCAGAAAAGCCGCCGATGGTGATGTTGTCCGGATTGCCTCCGAAAGCGGCGACATTCTCCCGTACCCAGTCAAGAGCGGCCACCTGGTCGAGAATGCCCTCATTACCGGTCGAGGGTAACTTTCCGCCGGTTATTTCGTTAAAGTTCAGGAATCCGGCTGCTCCGAGGCGGTAGTTGATGCTGACCATGACGATGTTGCCCCTCTGCGACAGGACACCTTTATCGAGGAACGATTCCGAGCCGGAACCGATGGTGAATCCGCCGCCGTGTATCCAGAAAAATACCGGGCGCTTCCCGTCATCGAGGCCGGGCGTCCAGATATTGAGGAAAAGGCAGTCTTCGCTCTGCGGCACATCGCCGAAATCCGGCGCGCCGGGAAAATCCCTCGGTGCAGCCATGGCGACCTGGGGAGCCATCGCTCCGTATTCCTTCGCCGGGCGTACCCCGTCCCATGATTTTTTCGGTTGAGGCGGTAGCCACCTCAGCTTGCCGACCGGCGGTTCGGCATAGGGGACACCTCTGAACTTGAATAAGCCGTCCTCGAAAACGCCTTCGAGCTTTCCTTGTTTCGTAATGATGATTGCCTGTTTTTCTCCGGTCATGGCAGCCTCCCTCACGGTTATTATGTGATTTTCTGGTTTCGAGTTGGATTATACCAGATTATCTTCTGGAATGCCCGAAACAATAAAAGAGCCGTTATATGAAACAATGATTGCTTGAAAGGAGAGCCGGAATTGTCCTATTTCCGGATATCGAGTGAGACTCGTCCGTCTTTCATTTCGACGATGCGGTCGGTCTGCTCGGCGACATGGCGGTCATGCGTTACGATGATGAAAGTGGTTCCGTATTGCTGATTGATATTGCGGAATATCCGGTAAATCGCCTCGGTATTTTCCGAATCGAGATTGCCGCTCGGTTCGTCGGCGAGTATCACTTTCGGATTGTTGATAAGCGCCCGGATAATAGCGGTACGCTGTTGCTGGCCGCCCGACATCCGGGTTGCCAGGTTGTTCCTGATTCTCGAGACCCCGACCAGTTCGAACAGTTCGTCAGCCCGTTTCTTTACTTCTATGGGAACGTGGCGGTTCTTGATGCGGTACGGCATCAGCACGTTCTCCATGGCGGTGAATTCGGGGAGCAGAAAATGAAACTGAAAAATGAATCCGATGACTTCGTTTCTCAGCACTGCCAGTTCGTCTTTCGTCATGGTCCCGGTCTTGCGGCCATCGATGACGACTTCCCCCGAGGTTGCCTGGTCGAGGGTGCCGATGATATTCAGAAGAGTCGTCTTTCCGCTCCCCGACTGGCCGATAATCGAATTGAATGACCCGGTTTCGAAAAACAGGTTGACGTCGAACAGCACCTGGGTATCCACCGCGCCCCGGTAGATTTTTTCGACTTTATTCAGTTCGATGATGTTACTCAAACTGCTTACCCTTCACGAATGACATCGATTGGGCTTAACCGGAGCGACCGGCGCGCCGGAATCAGGGCGGCGATGACCGAAGCGGCCACAGCGATAGCCCATGAGACAATAATGAACGGGATATCAATGGATAAATCGATTATTGGCTGTGTGCCTGGTTGCGATGTCCCGATACTGAAACCGTATATCAGAACCAGCCCGAGCCCGACACCGATAACTGAACCGATAAGCCCGATTATCAGCCCTTCGAAGATAAATATCAGGCTGGCCGCCCGGTCTTTTATCCCCATTGCTTTGAGGATGCCGAGCTGGCGGGATTTCTGGAAGACGGTGATTGCTAGGATTGCCGAAATGGCAATAACGACCGAAACAATGATAAAGATTTGTATCATCAGGCTCGATATGCTTTGTCCTTGGAGGCCGCTGAGAAGCTGCTCATTGCTCTCTTTCCAGTTGGAGACTTTTATACCGTTGTCGTTCAGAACGCCGGCGATGCTTTCAGCAATTTCGTCAGCCCGAAAATAATCGTCAACCCTCATTTCGACCGAGGTGACGCTGGTGCCATAATCGAACAGCCCCTGAGCGGTACTAAGGCTGGTAACGACCCACGATGAGTTAAGCTGTTGAACGCCGAAATCGAAGAATCCGCTTACCCGGTAACTTTCCCGTTTTCCCTGGGGAGTGGTAATGGTAATTGTGTCGCCTGGTTCGTACCCGGTTTCTTCCCGGAGTACCTTGCCGATGATGACCTCGCCCGGCTGCCGCGACCAGCTTCCTTCGTCAACGATGCCGGTGATGTCGTAGATGGTATCGGCTTTTTCGTCGAATCCTCTCACCAGCACCGGCGCGAATCTGGCGCCGTCCTGGAGAAAAGCGCTGCCGGTGGCCGATAACGAAGCTGTTTTTACCAGACCCGTTGCGCTGACGGTATCAGCGATTGCCTCTCCGTTGGGTATCAGCGCATCATCAGCCGTCGAAGTAATCGTTACCTGCGGCTGGTTGCCGACCGTCCGGTCGAGCAGCGTCTGCTGGAGGCTGGTTATGAGCAAGCCGACGAAAATCTGGGCGGCAACGGCGATGCCGATTCCGGTGATGATGAGCACCGTCTGCCCTTTTCCGGCTTTGAGAAATCGGACGGCCAGGCTAAACGGCAGCATCGGATTCCCCCGAACATAATTGTTTAATATCCTCGAAGGTTTCGAGCATAACGTCAGCCTTCATGTTCCGGCAGGTTTCAGGGTTGCTCCTGCACGCCTGGCCGCCCAGTATCAGCGTGAAATCGGCTTTTATTTTCAGTTCGCGGATATTTTCAACTATCTTACTGGTCGCGACCAGGTTGTAGACATTGGTGATGCTGATGGCAACGAACCGGGGCTGAAAATACGTAATCGCATTCACAATTTCGCTTCCCGGGGTGTTAGCGCCGACAAAAGTAACATCGAACCCGCACAGGGTGAAGAAATCCGCCACCATCCGGGCGCCGATTTCATGCAGCTCCATCGGTGGGCAGATGACGACCGCCTTGCCTCTCTCCGGCGAACGGTAGAGAGTATCCCGTTCTTTTATGACGTACGGAAAACAACTCTCGATGACCGTCCGGATGATGGACGTCCGGACATGCTCTTCCCAGATACAGATTTTCGTCTGCTCCGGGCCGCAGAACTCCTCATAAAGAGACGGGGTCAGGATTTCCTGGTAGAGGGTGACGATGTCGATGTCCCCCGACGACAGCCGGGAAACGGCGAAACCGACACATTTCTCCTTGCTTTTTTTGTCCAGGTAAGAGACGAATTCTTTATAAAGCGGATGTATATTTTCCGGCTGCATACTTAAGCATAGCATGAATTCGGCAGGATTTGTCCAGACCTGTTTCTGTCTGTCATCTGGTCGAAGTGCCTGGTGGATGCTAAACCTGCTTTTGCTTCCACTTGCCGCGCTTGAAGTAGATGATGTAGATGGCTGCCCGGACAACGAGGGCGAGGACGATTCCCCACCGTACGCCGTACATACCGAGGTCTGTCTGAGAGAGTGCCCAGGCGGCAGGTACCTGTATCAGCCACATGGTGGTCAGGGTGACAATCATCGGTACCACTGTTTCACCGATCCCGTTCAAAGCCTGGCTGAGGACGATGACGAAGCCAAAGACGAGGAAGCCGACGATGTGGATTTTCATGAAATCGGAGGTGACCTTTACCAGTTCAGGCTCGGTGTTGAAAATTCTGACAAAATAGTCGGAAAAGAACCAGATGAGGAGACATCCGATGACCATGATGCCGGTGAAGTAGAAGGCGGCGATCCAGCCGCTTTTTTCAGCCCTTTCCGGTTGTTTCGCCCCCAGGTTCTGGCCGGCCAGCACGCCACCGGCCATACCGAAGCCCATCGCCGGCATCTGGATGAAACCGCCGATTCTTTCCTCGAGCGACTGGGCGGCAACGGCGATGGTACCGAAGGGGGAGATGAATTTTACCAGCAGGATATTGGCGAAACTTCTCTCCATTCCGGTGATAGCTGCCGGAAGGCCGATTTTAATCATTTTCCAGATAATCGCGGGGTCGAACCTGAAATTGCGGAAGGTCAGTTTCATCCTGGTTCGTCCGCTTATCAGAAACCAGAGGCCGAGAAAACCGCCGAGCGTCTGGGTGATGACGTTCGTCCAGGCGGCGCCCTGCACGCCCATCTCCGGGAATATCCAGAGGCCGAACACGAGAGCCGGGCAGAGTGCCAGGTGAATAATCCGGAAGCTGACGGCAATTCTCATCGGGTTCACCGTATCCCCCGAAGCCTGCATCGCCGATTCGGTAATCATCCGGACGGACATGGTGACGATGCCGATAAACTGTATCCGCATGTAGGCGGCGCCGGAAGCGATAACCGTATCGGAAACCCCCAGCCATCGGAGAATATCTTCCGAAAAGTAAATGCCGATAACGGCGATGACGGCTGAAATCATGGCACCGAGAACGAATGCCTGCTGGGCGATGTGGTTGGCTGCCTCACGGTCGCCGGCGCCGATGTGGCGGGCGACCATCGCCCGGAGGCTGGTAAATACCCCCTGGACGAGGGAATTTGCCACCATCACGGCCATACCGGACACACCGACCGCCGCCAGGGCGTCCGAACCCAGCTTGCCTACCCATATCATATCGATGGTGGGGCCAAGCATGTTCAGACACTGACTTATCATAATCGGCCAGGATAATGCCCAGAGGCTGCCGACAATACTTCCTTGAGTCCAGTCTCTTTCGACTGCTGTTCTTCTCATGCGGGATGTCTTTCTGTCTAACCACTATTATAAAGCGGAGCGAAGGTAAGAATCCAATCGAACCGCCGGCGCTTGCATTATCCGGGGACAACCTGCCATGATTATTCTGCAAAATATTCAGGGAACAGGTTGCCATGATTTTTTTAAAATCGGTGACGGTACGCACCTGGGACGAACAGGAGAACTCTGACTTCCCGTTTTCGCTGGAACTCGTCAGGTCGCTCAGGGAACTGGTATTCGAATCACCGGTAACCTTCTTCGTGGGAGAGAACGGCTCCGGAAAATCGACCGTCATGGAGGCTCTCGCCTGTGCAATCGGCTCGATAACCGTCGGCACCGAGAGCGTCAAGACCGATGACAGCCTGGCGGCGGTTCGAAAGTTATCGGGGTATTTCCAGCTTGCCTGGTCGAAGCGGACGCACCGGGGATTCTTCCTCCGTGCAGAGGACTTCTTCGGCTACGTGAAAAACCAGCGCAAAACTCGCGAGGAACTCCGGGCTGATATGGTGAAGATTGAAGCTGAAGCCCTGAAACGGTCGCAGTTTGCGGCGAACCAGGCGCGGTCGCCCTTTGCCAGGGAACTTTCCTCTCTCGAACAGAGTTACGGCGACGGCCTCGATACCCTCTCCCACGGCGAAAGCTACCTCACCCTCTTTCAAAGCCGGTTCGTCCCCGGAGGCCTCTACCTGCTCGACGAACCGGAAGCGGCTCTCTCTCCCACCCGCCAGTTGAGCTTCATCGCGGCCCTGAAGCAGATGGTGGAGAAAGACTCGCAGTTCATCATCGCCACCCACTCGCCGATTATTCTCGCGTTTCCGGGGGCGTCTATCCTCAGTTTCGATGGTAACCGGCTTCACCAGGTGAATTATGAAGAACTGGAGCACGTCAACCTGACACGGGAATTTTTACAGAATCCGGAAGCGTTTCTAAGACATTTATAAAAAGGTTACGATTTACGTACCAATATCAGGCGAAAACCTTGATACCTTTTTTGCCCAGGATTTTTCCTATCGATGACTGTTCCGGTAGTTCATCGATGTTTACACCGGTACTGACGCAAAGCAATTCGATGCCTATCGGGTTATTGTCGGCATCATAATCGATTCGGCGTTCTTCGTCCAGGTCTTTTCCGTAGGCATATGGCTTATCACTGAGCGTGATGTAAATTGCGTCGGCTTCTTTGTCATGGTTAAGGTTCATCGGTAGAATTACATTCCTGTTTTTCAGGATTTATAAACCTTATCAGCGGTTCCTGTCAACAAATATGGCTCATGAATGAAAGTAGTAATGCCGGGATAGCTGTATAACGACATCTTCTTTTCGCCAGTCCAGGTTTACCACCACTCTCAAGTTCAAGATGGTTAAGGCATCTTGAAAAACTACCGTCACTTCATTTATGCTTTGTTGTATCCGGCGCCCGAATCGGTTTGTCGTATTCGGGTAGAATCGTGAAAAAAGAAAACAGGAGTGACAAATGGACAAGAAAGAAATCCTCGAATTCATCACCAAGAACCCGATTGCCTACATGGCTACCGTCGACGAAAAGGGCAAACCCCGGGTTCGCGCCATGGGAACCTACAAGGCCGATGAAACGAACGGTATCATCTTCTCGATGCAGACACCGAAAGATGTCTACAAGCAGGTGAAGAAGAACCCGGATACCGAACTGTGCTACTTCGCTAACGGCGTCCAGGTACGGGTCTGCGGCCAGCTCGAAGAACTGACAGACCAGGCGCTTAAAGAACAGATTGCCAAAGACCGGCCCTTCCTGAAACCGGGCATCGACGAGCACGGCTGGGGTTTCGTCGGGGCATTCAAAGTGAAAAACGCGAAAGCCTCCGTCCTCAATATGGCGAAACAGGAACCGGCGGGGACGCCGAAAACCTGGCTGGATCTTTAGCTCTTATTAGAAACGCGGCAGGAAACCGGAAAGAACAACCGGCGGGCATTCTGCCGCGTTTTTCGTTCTGCCGGAACGGGTGTCAATTTTAAGCTACCGTACTGTAAGGTCGAGAGATGAAGTTGACCATGCACTTTTCGAAAGTGAAATATTTCAGGGTTTTCTGGATACCGGCTTTCGCCGGTAACAAATCCAAAAGTGCAGGGCAGACGGAGCCTGTGGTAAGGGAAAACACCGACGGTAGGGTCGTGGGAAACTTATACTCAATTATTGTATAATTGGCTACCCGGTTCAGGGGA